>DAITOC010000050.1:0-9745 GCA_036834305.1 Clostridiales bacterium | reverse complement strand
CCGCCGTCGCGATGGCGAAACCGAGGCGGGCTCTCATGCCCGAGGAATAGTTCTTGACCGGAACGTCGATAAAATCCCTTAGCTCGCTGAACTCAATAATGGACTCATATTTTGACTCGATGTATTTTCTCGAGTACCCCATTGTGGCGCCGTAGAGAAAGATATTCTCCTTGCCGGAATAGTTCATGTCAAAGCCCGCGCCGAGTTCAAGCAACGGCGCGATGACACCCGAGACAGCTATGGAGCCCTTGGTGGGTTTCATAACGCCCGCGATGACTTTTAGCAGGGTGCTCTTGCCCGCGCCGTTGAAACCGAGAACACCGAGGCGCTCGCCTTGTTCGACGGTAAACGAAACGTCCGTAAGCGCCCAAAACTCATTAAAATGGAGCTTTCTGGTCACCAGCTTGATGAAATACTCTTTCATATTGTCGATTTTTTCGCTGTGCAGGTTGAACATAATGCTGACATTGTCAACAACAATGACGGGTTTCGGCATATTACCTCCCGGTGCCACGCAGTGTTATAAATAAAGAATAAATTTATCCTGCTTCTTATAGAAAAGCGCCATGCCTATGAGAATCATGAGCAAGGAAAACCCAAGGGAATACCAAAACCAGTTCCAGTTCCACATCTCGCCGAAAAGGACGCAGCTGCGGAACATCGACACAATGGAATACAGCGGGTTGGCCATGAGCATCATGTTGAACGCTTTCGGCAGTTTCAATTGGCCGAGTTGGTAGAAAATGGGTGTGATATAAAAAAGCAGCATGCAAAACACATCATACAGGTATTCAATATCTTTGAAAAACACGGCCAAAACCGAGAGAATCATGCCCACGCCAACACACAGCAGCAGGGCGATGAGCACCGGCACGATGAACAAGGGAGTGAAGATTGTCAACCGCAGCTGGCTGTCGGTGAAAATCATGAAATACGCCATCATGCAGACCAAAACGCTCAATGAAATCAAAAATGTGACGAACATCGATATGATGTTCGCGAGGGGGTATATATACTTCGGCACATATACTTTTTTAATCACCGAGGCGCTGCCGGTGACCGAGCGCATCGCCCGTTTGGTAGCCTGGCTGTAGAACTCGTAAATCAGGCGGCCGCAAAGAAGGTAGATCGGATAATTGACAACGCCGTCATCGGACCGGCCGAAAACTCTGCCGAAAACAATCACCAGAATAATGGTTGTCAAAAGAGGCTGGAGGAATGTCCAGAGAATGCCGAGCACCGAGTCGCGGTACTGCAGCTTGATGTTTTTCCTGACAATTTCCTGTAACAGGAAACGGTATTTGTAAAAGTTTTTAAAGTATTTTTTCAGCATCCTTCATACCGGGCTTTCACTGTTTATCTCCACTTCTTAAAATAATACAGCATGGATTTCACCTGCACGGCCATCAGGCGCATATTCTTCTTGCTGTCACGGCCCCAGACATGAAAAACAGTCGCGTCCGGGTAGAAAACCGCCCGGCTTGACTTGCAAACGCTTCTTGTCAGGTCGCTGTCCTCAAAATACATGAAATACCGCTCGTCAAAACCGCCGAGCTTTTTGAAAAGCTCGGTGCGCAGCATCATAAAGCAGCCCGTCGCGTTTTCGATGTCAAAGGGCTTGGTGTTGTCACAGTCGAGCATGGCGTACTCGCGCAGAAGAGCGCCGGGTTTAACGTCATTTCTGAGCCTGCTCGCGACGAGATAGCGCAGCTTCGGGTTACGCTTGCCTAATATCTGATCACGGCCGTCGGGGAAACAGATTCTGGGCGAGACCAGCCCGATATCCTCGTTTTCATCAAGGAAGGCGGCGATTTTCGAAATAACATCCTCGGTGACGGAAATGTCGGGGTTGATGACCGCGTGGTATTTCGACTCAAGTCGGCCGAGCACCACATTGTGCCCCGCGCCGAAGCCCCGGTTCTCCGTGTTGATGATCAGTTCGACTTCGGGGTAGTTGGCTTTGATGAAGTCGGGGGTGCCGTCGGTTGAAAGGTTGTCCACCACATACAGTTTGAACGGTATGCCCGCGGTGTTGCGCAAAAGGGAATCGAGTGTCTCTTTGATGCTTCGCATATTGTTATGGGTGACGATGCAGCCGGTGACGGTATACGGTTTCATTTCCCACCTCGGTTGATTTTGCCGGCAAAAACCCTGCCGGCGAGGGACGCGGCCATGTTGGCCCGCCATACCAGTTTCTGAGCGGCCGTGCTGCCCGAACCGGTAACGGTGCCCGAATGGCGGCGATAAAGGATGAGCGGTTCCTCAATAACGCCCACACAGTTCCAAAGCTCGCCCAAAAGGCCGATCCACCAGTCATGCATCGGCAGCCCTTCGGGGAACGGCAGAATGATATTCCGGAAATCCGATGTGAAAGCCATACAGCAGCCGACATACGAATTTCGTATAAAATTGCTCAAAAACCCGGTTCTGGATTTGTGAAGGGCAAAATACGATTCAGCGGTTACACGGAGGTTTTCGTCGGTAACCTTCGCGTCATGCAGAACGACTTTCGCGCCCTTCTCAAATTCTTTTTTCATTTTATCGACCTTGCCCGGCAGCCAGACATCGTCCTGGTCGCACAGGAACACAAGCTCACCCGAACAGGCTCTGACCGCGTTTTCAAAATTGCGGCAAACGCCCCTGCCGGGGCCTTGTATATAGGTTACCCGGCGGTCGTACGCCGCGTAGAATTCGGCCACTTTCTGTGTGCCGCCGCCGGGCAGATCGTCGGAAATAATAATCTCATCCCCCGCGCCCAACTGCGGTAAAACGGAAGCAATCTGGTCGGCCAGATATTTCTCGCCGTTATACGCGGCCAGGGCGACGGATACTGTCATGGCGCCCATCCCCTACAGCCTCTTCATCGTCGGGAAAAGAAGCACATCGCGAATGGAGTGGCTGTCTGTCAGCAGCATGGTCAGCCGGTCGATGCCGATACCGATGCCCCCTGTCGGCGGCATGCCGTATTCAAGGGCGGTCAGGAAATCTTCATCCGTGCGGTTTGCCTCCTCATCGCCGGCGGCGAACAACGCCTCCTGCGCGTCAAACCGCTCACGCTGGTCAATGGGGTCATTGAGCTCCGAAAACGCGTTGGCGATTTCCCGGCCGGTGATAAACAGCTCGAAACGCTCGGTGTAATCGGGGTTTTGCGGCTTTCTTTTAGCCAGAGGGGATGTTTCGACCGGGTGGTCGAGAATGAACACCGGCTGGACCAAGTGCTCCTCGGCGTATTGCTCAAAGAAGAAATTGAGCAGATCGCCTTTCTTGTGTCGCGGTTCAAATTCGATGCCGTGTTCTTTCGCCGCTTTTTTTGCCGCGTCGAAATCGAGCGCGTTAAAATCCACGCCGGCGTATTTTTTGACGGCCTCGACCATGGTCAGCTTCTCAAACGGCTTGGAAAAGTCGATTTCCGTATCGCCGTAGGGAACCGTCAGCGTTCCGAGCACTTTTTCGGCGACGGTACGAATCAAATCCTCGACGAGTTCCATCATGCCGGTATAATCGGTGTAGGCCTGATAGAGTTCGAGCAGCGTAAACTCGGGGTTGTGGCGGACGGAAAGTCCTTCGTTGCGAAACACCCTGCCGATTTCATAAACGCGCTCGAGGCCGCCGACAATCAGGCGTTTGTGGTAAAGCTCGAGCGATATTCTTAAAAACAAGTCTTCGTCGAGGGAATTGTGGTGGGTGGTGAACGGCCTTGCCGCCGCGCCGCCGGCGTTGGGCACGAGCATCGGGGTTTCGACCTCGATGAAGCCCTGTTCATCAAGCCGGTTGCGGATTTCCCGAATAATCAGCGAGCGCTTGATAAAGGTCTTTCGGACCTCGGGGTTGATGATCAAATCCACATACCGCCGGCGGTAACGGGTGTCCGTATCCCTCAACCCGTGAAACTTCTCCGGCAGCGGCAGCAGGGATTTTGACAACAGCCTGATATTTTTAGCGTGCACGGATATTTCACCGCGCCGTGTGCGGAACACAAAGCCCTTGACTTCGACAATGTCGCCGATATCCCATTTTTTAAACTCCGCGAAGGTTTCCTCCCCGATGTCGTCGACACGGACATAAACCTGCATGCGCCCCTCACGGTCATGGACATCGATGAAATTCGCCTTGCCCATATCACGCCGGGTCATGATGCGCCCGCAAAGAGAAACGTCGGTGTTCTCGAGTTCGTCGAAGCCGGCCGTAATCACCGCCGAGGAGATGTTGTGGCAGGCTGTCGTTACGGCAAACGGGTTTTTGCCCGCGCTCTTGAGCGCGTCGAGCTTGTCGACTCGAATCTGCCGGAGTTCGTTGACATCTTCCGCCTGTCCGGATTCGTCGAGCACGGCATTGTTTAGGCTGTCGCTGTCTTCCCGCATTTTATAACCATTCCTTTTTATTATCTAAAAAGAGCGACGGGCTGTGCCCATCGCCCCCGGTTCATTTGGAAATCTCAAGTATTTTAAACGACAGTATCTTTCCGTTTGGCACCTTGACTTCCACCGTTTCACCGGCCTCGCGGCCTAACAGCGCCTCGCCCATGGGGGATTGGTCGGAGATAATGCCTTCGTCGGGGTTCGCCTGCGTTTTGCCGAGTATCTGGTACTCGACTTCCTCATTGAACTCAAAGTCAAGAAGCCTTACCTTCGAGCCCGCATGTACGACTTCGGTGGTGATCCCGTCTTCGTCGAGGATTTTCGCGTTGCTGAGATCGACCTCGATTTTGGCGATTCTCGCCTCCATCTTCGCTTGCTCGTTCATCGCTTCGTTATACTCCGCGTTTTCGGAAAGGTCGCCGAAAGAGCGGGCAACGCGTATTTTTTCGGCTATTTCGTCGCGTCCGGTTGTCTTTAAAAATTCCAACTCATCGTTGAGCTTTTGAAATCCCTCACGGGTTAATATCGTTTTCTGCATAAAAGCAAATCCCTCTTTCAAACCCTGTTAAGATAATAGTGATATTATAGATAAATCGCTGCTTTCTGTCAAGCAGAACATTTCTTAGCGGAATCTCCGCGCTTTCCCTTCAGGCCGGCTTGCCGAATCGCTTTCAAACAGGCCTTATAAGGCTTGCCGCTTTGTAGACACTGACGTGCTCGGAACCGATAACCAGGCTTTCCCACGCCAACAGCCCCAAGCTTTTGACGCCGCAAAGTTCGTAGAGAGCCGCGGCGAATTCGAGGTTGCCGATGCCGCTGAGGCCGTAGTTTGCATAATGCGCGGGCAGTTCGACGCCAAAGCCCGTCACCAGTTTCTCCTCCTGAAGCGGGCCGGAAGGCGGAAACGCGGCGAACACCGCGCCTTTTTCACAGCCTGTCGGGGCGGCGTTTTGCGCCGTAATGACCAGGGAGCAGTTGCCGGCGGAGGACGGGTCGTCGGTGATTACCAGGGCGGCGCCGCAGTCTTCCATAATCGTTTCGGCCGCCTCTTCGTAGGGCTTCGGGCGGCTTGTGACAGCCTTCACGGTTGACACATATTTGAACAGCCTCGCAATATCGCCGGCGAGCGCCGCGTCGAAATCCACAACGGCGGCGCTGAGCAGAGCGGGTTTCACGCCGCAATGCCTCAGGGCTTCGCAGGCGCTGTTGAAAATGAGCTTTATCGGGAGAATAGCCGGTTCATACCGCTCGATATCGTACCCCGGCGGCGGTTCGATGGAGCCGGGCAGAAGCATTCTCGACGCCGCACGGCCTGCGTTTCGGCGAATCGATACCCAAGGCAACCCTTTCGGGGAATCCTTGACGCGGATGATAAAAAACGGAGCGCCGTTTTTAACCGCCGTTTCCGTAATTTCCGGCTCACTCGGGCTGAACCGCTCCCTTATCCTTGACAGTATATCCTTTTCCCGCGCGGAAATCTGCAAAACAGAGAACATAAGGCAAGCATCCCCATAAACAGTAAGCACCGCCGCCTGAGCAGGGCGCTTTCTATACATATGTCTTGCCTTGCCGTTTTATTAACGGCGGCCTTCAAATATCCGTTGCAGTTCCCGCTCCGTGATGCTTCTGCATTCCCCGGGCGGGAGAGAATCATCAAGCGCGAGGCCGCCAATGCTTGTGCGTTTGAGCGCGGCAACCTCGCTGCCGAGCGCCGCGAACATTCTTTTCACCTGGTGAAACTTGCCTTCGCAAATTTCCAGCGAGACGAGCGTGCCGCTGCCGTCGAGCAAACGCGCGAAAGCCGGCAGAAGCACGGTGCCGTCCTCGAGCGTCATGCCGTTTTCGAGCGTTTGAACCGCCGCTTCGGAAACGGGGCGGGTCAGGCGGACTTCGTAGGTTTTATACACATGGTTTTTCGGTGACACAATCCGGTGAGCGAAGCCGCCGTCGTCGGTAAGGAGGACAAAGCCCGTTGTATCTTTGTCAAGACGGCCGGCGGGGAACAGCCCTTTTCGCTTGAGTTCAGGCGGGACCAGGTCGATGACCGTCGGTGTTTTGCCATCGCGCGAGGCGCTCAAAACACCGGCGGGCTTATGGAGCATGAGATAGGCGAACCGGCCGGCCGGAAGCGGTGTTCCGTCGACCGTCAGGGTGTCGGTTTCGGCGTCCGCGGGGGTTTCGGGAGCCGTCACCACGGCGCCGTTGACGAGAACCCTGCCGCGCCGGATGAGATCACGCGCTTCCCGCCTTGACAGGTTCGCGCGCGCGGCTATTATCTTGTCCAGACGCTCACGGCTCATTCGGATGCCCCTTTACGAATTCGGGGCGGACACACACAGTGCCCGCCCTTCTTTAAATGTCGCGTGAATCGGCGCTTATTTCAGCCCGTTGAAATATTTGATGGTTTTCACCATCTGCGTGGTGTAAGAATTCTCGTTGTCGTACCAGGAGACCACTTTTACAAGCGTCTTGTCGCCGAGTTCGGTGACTTTGGTCTGCGTCGCGTCGAACATCGCGCCGTAGGTCATACCGATAACATCGGAAGAAACGATTTCGTCCTCGGTATAGCCGAAGGAATCGGAAGCCGCGGCCTTCATGGCGGCGTTTATGTCCGCTTTAGTGACTTTGCCTTTCACGACGGCGACGAGTTCGGTCGTGGAACCGGTCGGAACGGGAACGCGCTGGGCGGAACCGTCAAGTTTGCCTGCAAGGGCCGGGATAACGAGGCCGATGGCTTTCGCGGCGCCCGTGGAATTGGGAACGATATTGATGGCGGCGGCGCGGGCGCGGCGGAGGTCGCCCTTCCTGTGCGGGCCGTCGAGAACCATTTGGTCGCCGGTGTAGGCGTGGATGGTCGTCATGAAGCCTTTTTCGATTTCACAGAAGTTGTTCAGCGCGTTGGCCATGGGCGCGAGGCAGTTCGTTGTGCAGGAAGCGGCGGAAATGATGGTGTCGTCCGCTTTGAGGATGTTTTCGTTGACGCCGAAAACGACGGTCGGAAGGTCGTTGCCCGCGGGGGCGGAAATGATGACCTTTTTGGCGCCGGCTTTGATGTGAGCCTGGGATTTTTCTTTGCCGGCGAAGAAGCCCGTGCACTCAAGGACGACGTCGACGCCGTGTTTCGCCCACGGAATCTCTTCCGGGTTTTTGATGGCGTAAATAACGATCTCTTTGCCGTCGACAACGATGGCGTTTTCTTTCGCGACGACGGTGTCTGCCTTCGCGTATTTGCCCTGGGACGAATCGTACTTGAGAAGATGGGCGAGCATTTTCGCATCGGTCAAGTCGTTGATCGCGACGATTTCATATTCCGCGTCACCGAACATCTGCCTGAAAGCGAGACGGCCGATACGGCCAAAGCCGTTAATTCCAACTTTAACTGCCATTTTGTTACCTCCGAATTTATTAAAATGAGCGTCCTACCGCTAGTATTCTATCCGTATTGTCACAATAATGCAAGATTATTTGTGAACTTTTTACAAAATCAGGTAACTTTTGTTAATCTAAACAAAATAACAGGATCCCTGAAAAAAAAGGGTATAATACTGCCAATCGCGTTTAGCCGCCCACTTTCTGTAACCGGTGATCAACAGTGATTTCGACGCTGATTCAACAATTTGAAACGGTATCGGCCATTGAGCCGAACACCGCCAACGAGCCCTTGCTGCGCAACGAGCTTAACATCCTTCTGATACGGGCACACGGGCTTTACTCCCGGCGCAACCCCGGCAAGGCGGACAGCGAAGCGCTGCAAAGAATTGTGCAGGGCTGCCATAAGCGGCTGCGGGCTCTGCAGAACCACATTTTATGCGATAACCCGCCCGCCTCGATGAAACTGTGCGGCTTGAAGGATTTGCTGGATAACCTCGCGGGCGCCTGCGACCTTGTTCTGAGCGAGACGGGGCGGCGGCTGATCTTTTTGGAACCCGGCGAAGAGATGTATTTGGTTTGCTCGCCGTCGCAGATGACTTCGCTCGCACTCAACCTTGTTTCGAATGCCTGCCTGCACACGCCGGCGAAAAAGGTGTACCTGAAGCTCTCGCCTTCCGGCGGCGGCGCCCTCGTGGAAGTGGCGTGTTCCGGTTATTTGAACCTGGCGAACCTTCGGGCCGCAAACAACCGGAAAGGCTGCGGCCTCATGGCCATGAACGCGGTGGCGGCCGCGCACAAAGGCAGCCTGTTGTTCTGCAACAACGGCGGCAACGCCTGCGCGGCGTTTTATCTGCCCTTCGCTCAGGACAGCCTTTCGATCGCGCCAACGCAATATGAAACCTACGAACCGCCCGATTTTGTGGAATTGCTTTGCGACCGGCTTTCGCCGGTTTACACCGGGCTTTGCGATGTCTGCCGGTGCCCGGTTTGATGCATCACGGGCAGGCGCGAAGTTTTACGCCGTCAAACCAGAGGCCGCTCCTCCACGGAGCGGCATTTGTTTTTATTATGCACTAAACTTGCAAAGACAAGCATTCAGTGGTAAAATATGTGAGAGTTATTAAACTGCGTATATTGGAAGGAGTTTAAAAAACATGTTAAACGCTCAAGTGCGCGAAGCGGGCGCGAAAGCCAAGAGGCTGAGGCGCGAAGGGATGGTGCCCGGTGTGCTGTTCGGCAAGCACATGGATGAGTCCATGCCTCTTCAATTTAAAAAGAATGATGTCGAGCAGTTCCTGCGTGAAAACATGGTGGGTTCAAGGGTAGAATTGGTCGTCAATAAGAAGAAATATTCCGCCCTGTTGAAATCCATCTCTTACAGACCGGTTATCCGGGATGTTGAACATCTGAACTTCCAGGCGCTCGTCGCGGGCGAGCCCGTTATCAGCGAGTTTCACATTCACCTGCACAACAGGGCGAAGGTTGACGGCATTGTTCAGCAGCACCTGAGCGAAGTGCGCTACAGGGCGCTGCCGAGCAAACTCGTCGAAGTCGTCAATGTTGAACTCGAAGGCAAAGTCCCCGGCGACAGCGCTCTGCTCGGCGACCTTGATTTCGTCAACAACCCCGACTTTGAAATTCTTACCCCGCTTGAAACTTCCGTGTACTCGATTGTGCCGCGGAAGATGGCCGTTGAAGCGGAGCCTGTGGAATCCGAAGAAAGCAAAGCCGCAGAAGAGGCCGAATAAGCCGTATCACCGTATCCGTGAGATGAAGATCGAAACCGGGCTCCTTGACGAGGCGCCCGGTTTTTTCAACTTCCGTTTATGCTATAATTATTTAATGCAGAGTGTAATATCAAAGTTTAAATACCGACATATATAAGTGAACCAAATACTCAAGGCTCCGTGAACGGCTCAGAAAGCATCCATAACATCGTGATAAATTTTAACGGGGAAAAGGAATACAAGGCGATTGCCGGAATCTCGGTTGAAAAAATATACCGCGGCGGGTTT
>DAITOC010000049.1:0-9959 GCA_036834305.1 Clostridiales bacterium | reverse complement strand
AGCCCCCGCCCTACATTTATATTGTCAGCCCGATGGCATCGTTGCGGGCAGTGCTTTGGTCTTTGTTCCATATTGCCGTGGTTTTCGCCCGTTCGTGTAGGGCGGGAGCTTGCTCCCGCCGTTACGTTTGCATGGGATTTGCGTTAATTGGTATCGGGTTTGCGTGATGCTCTGGTTTCCCTTGCGGCGGGAGCAAGCCCCCGCCCTACATTTATTTTGTCAGTCCAATGGAAAATAAACATCAATAAATTATCTTCAATGTTTTTATTTCAAACGGGCGGAAGACAAGTTCGACGTCGTTGACATCGGGGATGTCCTCAAGCGGTTCCTCGAGCATGTTGGTGATTTGCGCGGCTTTCGCGCCGCCGAAAAGGTTGACGCCCGTGCGTGTGTAGGTTCCCTCGGCGTCATACAGCCGGGCAATGAATGCGCGCTCGTTGTCTTCACAGGGTTTTATCGTTTCGACGAGGATGTTGTCGGCGGCGACTTCAAGCAGCGGCAATGTTTCATACCGGCCGGCCGATACGACGGCCGGAACATTGAGCTCATAGGCCGGCTTAATGACGGAATTGACATTGAAGCCCTCGTCGTGCGGCAGGAAGGAATAGACGCAGCGGTGAAGCCCCTTGTCGCCGCGGAAGTCCGGCCGGTTGCCGCCCTTGTGCAGCGACAGGCGCATCTTGCCGCCCTCGACGGACACGGCGTATTTGCAGTCGTTGAGCAAAGCGGCGCCGCAGCGCGACTCCGAAATGTCGGTGTATTTGTGGTTAAGCACCTCGAACTTCGCCTTTTCCAGGCTGTTGTTGCGGGTGGTCGGGCGCTTAACGAAACCGAACTGCACCTCACAGCGCGCGAAATCCTGCAGAATGGAGGTGTCGAACGCCGCTTTCATGAAGCGGTGGTCATCCTGCCAATCCATCAAGGTATCAAAGCGGACCTCGGGCGAATCCGCGAAGAAGAACATATCTTGCGTGACGGTCGATTTCGCGGTCACTTTGTAGACACTGCGGAGGATGAGCGCCGCCTCGCCGCGCGAATAAATCTCGCGGCTGACGAGTTTTGCCGTGTCTTTGAACTTGCATTCGATATCGGCGTCGACGTCCCAGTTATCCCAGGCTTTCGGCAGGTCCTCGGCGACGAGGAAGGTATTGAGGGGATAGCCTTCGCCGCGCAGTTCCCGGCCGAGGCGCGTGTCGACGAAGGAAGTGATGAACCCCCTCGCGTCAAACTCGACCCGGGCGAACGGCGTTGTCAACGTGTTCCCGTTCAGTTGAAACACGGATTCGCCGCCCGGCACGCCGCGCGTGAGGTTGAGCGTAACGGAAGAAAACGCGGGTATCGCCACCCCGCCGATAAGGAGTTTTGTCTTGCCGTCAAGGTCCGTATACAACTGCTGCCTGTAACAGCCGTCGATGACGGTTCCCTCCCGGTAGTCGATGAAAACCGGCGAGGTTCTTTCAAACGAAAGGGTGTTCGTCAGCGTGACACAGTCCTTCTCGGGCGCGGCCGTCAATTCCGCGATGAGTTTGGCGGATGTCTCGATTATCTCTGTTGTTTCTTTGTTGGATTGTATATGGACGGCGGGGATGCAGGTCCCCGGCAGAATGTCGTGGAACTGGTTGATGAGCATCAGCCTGTAAAGAGGCTCGACCGCTTCGCTGCTTGCCGGCTCGCCTTTTTTAACCGCTTCGCCGACGGTGAAGAATTCCAGATCGCGCAGCGCGAGTTCCGCCTTGCGGTTGTTGCGTTTGATTTGATGCCGGTTCGTCAAGGTTCCCCGGTGCAGTTCGAGATAAAGCTCGCCCGTGAAGGTGTTGGGGTTGACGGCCGTCGCCTCAATGATTTTCACCGCTTCGCCGACGAGCATATGCCGGGCTTTCGGCACGCCGTTGAGGTCTTTGCAGCGGGCGGCAAGTTCGATCATCTCAAACTGCGGGCCGCCGCCGCCGTCACCGAAGCCGTAAGCGATGACGCGCTTGTCGGTGACGGTTGTTTCCCTGGTTAAACCGGCATACCCCTCGACGAGCTGTTTCGAGAGCGTTTCGGCGTCCGGGTAGCAGTGGGTGGTGTTGAAATGGGCGAAGACCTTGGTGCCGTCGAGTCCCTGCCAATAAAAGGTATCATAGGGAAACGCGTTGGTGTCATTCCAGCCGATTTTGGTCGTCATGAAGCAGTCGACGCCGCAGCTTTTCATAATCTGCGGTATCGCGGCGCTGTAGCCGAAGGTGTCGGGCAGCCAGAAGCAGTTGGCGGTGTAGTTGAAATGCTTCCTGGTGAACCGCTGGCCCCAGAGGAACTGGCGGACCATCGACTCGCCGGAGGTGATGTTGCAGTCGCACTCCACCCAGACGCCGCCGTTGGGCTCGTAGCGGCCTTGGGCGACGAGCTCTTTGATGCGTTCAAACAGCGCCGGGTAATGGCGCAAAATCATGTCGCTATGGCAGGCGGAGCTTTGAATAAACTTATATTCGGGGTACTGCTCCATAAGGCTGACTTGGTTGGAGTAGGTGCGGGCGCATTTTTTGACCGTTTCGGGGATGTGCCACAGCCAGGCCGTGTCCATGTGAGAATGGCCGATGACAAAGGCCTCGGGCGCTTCGGGCCCGTTGGCCATCGAAAGGGCCTCTTTCATAAATGGCTTGGCCTCGCCGAGCGCCGCGGTAAACGTTTCCCAATCGGTGTCGGCGGGTGAATAAAAGAGGACCTCATGCATTTTATATAAGGTGTTGACGACGCCCGCCCGGCGGAACCCGGTTGCCGGAAGATGGCCGGCGAGCTGGTTGAGGGTGACGAGGTCGAAATAAAACTCCTGTATTTCGTAATTCTTGACACAGATGTCAATGCCGCCGTAAACGAAGTCATAGTCGAGAAGCGGGGCTTCCTCCAACGGCATGCAGCCTTTGAACGCGTGGCCGGCGTAATACTCGAGGGCGATGTCAATCGTCTCGCCTGCCTTCGCGTTCTTTTTCAGCAAGTCGCAGTAATGGTTGCCGTGGCCGGTGAAAACGATTTTTGTCGAGAAGGTGCCGAACGGCTCGCCGTTGACCCAAAGCATGGCCTCGTATCCCTGAATATGGGGCTTAATAAAAATATCCGCGCCACCGTGTTCGGGGGGCACGGTGTATGACGCGGTAAACCAGCAGTACGCGCCTTCGCCGCCCCAACGCCAGCCATTTTCGACGGGTTTGAAAAGACCGGGCGCCGGGATTTCATGGTATTGGTCGGCGGTTTGAAACGCGGCGGCCTTCGTTTCGCCGATCTTTCGGAATATAAACGGCTCCAAGGTTTCCTCAAAGCGTTTGAGTTTGCCGAGCATGCGCTCGGTTTGTTTTTCGGTGAGCATAGTTCATCGTCCCTTCAATTTAGGCTTCTTTTTCAAAGGAAATTCCCCTGCCGGGGGAAATACCACGAAGTGGTAAAAAAGTGCCTGTTTTCGGAGAACACTGCTGCCGTCGGGCGGCTGAGGATTGGAATGGCCTGTCGTTACTGAACTACCTCTCAGTCACCTGCGGTGACAGCTCCCCTAACATAGGGGAGCCGAGAGTTTTGCCGGTTTCCCCCTTTAACAAGGGGGATTTTAAAGGATAATTTCTTTTCCTGTTTCGGCGGATTCGTAGACGCCGGTGAGGATTTTGATCATGTTGACGCCCTGTTCGATTTTATAAACCGGCTCGACGCCTTTGTTGATGACATCGACGAAATGGGCGATGTTCGCCTTGTGGCCGTAGAAGGTTCTGACCAGGCCCGAATCGTATTGTTTGGCCTTCAGTAAATGCTTCGCGCCGTCGAGTTTTTTGCTTTTGGCGCCGTCGTAGACATTGATGACATTATTGCGCCACTCAAGGCCCTTTTTCGTGCCGCGCAGCTCGACGAAGTTGGTTTCTTTTTTAATGTTGGACGCCCAGCTGAATTCAATCTGCAAACTCGCGCCGTTGTCGAATTTAATGAAACCGATGGCAAGGTCCTCGACGTCGAAAGTACCGCCTTCTTTGGCCTCACCGAACTTGGCGTGAACGGAGTCGGCCTCATCCTCGCTGTCGGCGAATTTCATGTAAGTGCAGCCGCTGACGGAAACGGCGTTGGGGTTGCCCATGAGATAAATCGCCAGGTCAATCATGTGGACGCCCAGGTCAATGAGCGGCCCGCCGCCGGACTGTTCTTTCGTCGTGAACCAGCCGCCTTTGCCGGGAATGCCCCGCTTGCGTATCCAACCGCAGCGGCCGGTATAAATCTCCCCCGCCTCGCCGCTCGCGGCGATGTGCTTGAGGTATTGCGAGGTCATGGCGTAACGGTTGTTGCGGATGACCATCAGCTTTTTGCCCGAGGCTTTTTCGGCCTCCTGCATTTTGACGACGTCCGCCACGCTGACCGAATCCGGCTTTTCGCACAGCACGTTCGAGCCGCTTTGGAGGCCGAAGACCGATATGGGGCTGTGAAGATAGTTGGGCGTGCAGATGTCGACGATATCGGGCTTTTCTTTTTCGATCATTTCCCGGTAATCCGTATAGCATTTCACACCGGGGGAAAGCAGCTTTTTCGCCTGCTCGAACCTGTCCTTGTTAATGTCGCAGACCGCCGCGACTGCAGCGCTGTCTTTCAGCTTTAACCAGGCCGGGGTGTGGGCGTTTTGGGCGATGCCGCCATAGCCCACGATACCGACTTTCAGCATTGCGATTTCCTCCCGGATGTTTATTGTACATACGCTTTTTGTTTCAAGCGGTTGGTTTCATTATATCGTAGGGCGGGGGCTTGCTCCCGCCGTTGGGTTTGCATGGGATTTTCGTTCATGGGTATCGGGTTTGCGTGGTGCTGTGGTTTTTCTTCCGGCGGGAGCAAGCCCCCGCCCTACAATTGTTTGGTTTACGCGTGTGCCGAGGGTTCCCTTGCGGCGGGAGCAAGCCCCCGCCCTACTCTGCGTTTGCCTGCTTTGTGTAAGGGCAGACCGCCATGCACACGCCGCAGACAGCGCCGCGGCCGATGTGCCGTAGGGCGGTTTTCATGTATTCACTGCATTTTTCGGGCAAAAACAGTTCTTCGCGCTCCATGCCGGGTTCCCATTGCCTGCCGGTAATCGCCCCGGCGGGGCAGGCGTCCACGCACAAACTGCAGCTGCCGCAGACATTTTCGGGAACAGCCGCCTTCGTTTCAAGGGGGCAGTCGGTGAACAGCGTACCCAGGCGCACTCCCGCACCCCAGGTTTTGTGAAGAAACATCGAGTTTTTGCCCACCGTGCCCAGGCCCGCCAGGCAGGCGGCTTTTTTGTGGGAATACCGGCCGCGGTAGTTCCACCCGTCGAGGTTGACCGTCTGCGACGCCGCTATGGGCAGGTACCGATAACCGTTTTTTTCCAAAAGTTGGCCTGTCTTCAGCAGGATTTCGTCGATATACGCGTTGACCGTCCGGTAATGGTGAAAATAGGACGGGGTCGGTTCTTCGCCGATTTCGTCCACGATCGCTTCGGAAAGTCTCACGACGATGCTGACGGCAAACTTCAACGCGCCGAAACCGGCGTCGTTGATTTCGGCGAAGCCGGTGTCCGACGCGCCGCTGTTGAGTATGTGATTTTTCAGTTCGGTTTGAAAATCCATATTCCACCGGTTACTGACAAATGTTACAAAGCGATAAATCCCGCCGTGATGAAAACAATAAAAATGAACCATATTGACGGGAGGGAACTGTTTGAACAGAACCGAATATCTCGAAAACTGCATCACAAACCTGAACACCGAGCTGAAAAGCCTGCGAATCCCCGCCAAGGTGCGAAAGAACAAGGAACTGGCCCTGCTGTTTTACACCAACGACCTTCAGCGCGCGCGCGCCGAGGAGCAATCATTTCTTGACCGTTATCGTTAGGTAGCCGCTCGTGTCGCCGAGCGACTCCCCTTGAACCGTGTACGCGTTGACTTTATAAACGCAGTTGTGGGTGCCTTCCTTCAGTTTCCTTTTCAGCCGGTCGCCCGAAATAAACTCGCCGGGCTTGAGTTTTCGCGATTCATAGACAACGTCGCCGGTATCGGCTTTGTAAAAGACAAACTGCAGGTCATATTCGCAGGCGGCCGGGTTTTCAACCATGATGTCGCCCTTCCAATACGTGTTTTGAAAGGTGACCGATTTGTTCAGGCGGTACCGGATTTCGCCCTTTGGAATATTTTTGACATCGTCAAGGCCTTCGGTAAAAGGCAGCGAGCCGGTTTCCGCTTCGCCGGCGGGTACGACAAGCCGGCTGGCATAAAAGAAAACGCCCGTCCTTTCCAACAAGACGGCAAGCAGTATCAGCGATACGCATGCCGCCAAGGACGCCAACAATATCTTTATTTTATCCAACTCGCCGGCCGGTTTATTCTTTTGTTGTTTCTTGGGTGGGTTTTTCAAGGCCGATCACCAGTTTCAGGTTCATGTGCTGAACGCCGATTCTTTCTTTTGTTTCGTTATCAAAAGCGGACACCACGAGTCTGAGCTTGTGCTCGCCGTAGGGCAGTTCTTTCGGGAGCCGGATGGACGGCAGGTATTTGCCCGCCGGAATGCCCAACGACACATACAGAATGTTGTCGTCCTCGTCGAGGATAATCCCGATGATTTTGCATTTGTTGGACGAAACATTCGCGAGTGTCAGCGCGATGTTGTCCGAATACTCGTCAATTGTAAATTCTTTCGCGCTGACGAAAAATTTGAACGCGTCTTTGTCGCCGCGTATGCCGAGGCCCTTCACCTGCTCGAGCTGTTCGCCGATGTCCTGCTCGAGGCTGCGCAGATTGAAATCCTCCTCGTCGCGGCCGGTGTACGACTGCACCGCTTGGTCGGGGACATTGTAGCTCAAACGGGAATACAGCAGAAGCGCCGCGGCTGCCAGAAAAAATAAAACAGCCACCGCGGCAATTATCCGTTTGGTTTGCCTCGGTAACCGAATCCCTTTTATCTTTTCCACCGCGGCTTTCCACAAACCGGGGGCGCGCGGTTTCTTCACTCTTTTTACTTTTTCTTTCGCGGACTTTTCTTTTTTGACTTTTTTAGTTTTATCTTTTTTGGTCTTTTCTTTTTTCCCGGCCGGTTTCGCGTTCGCTTTTTTCGACGCCTTCGCGGTTTCTTTTTTCGCCTTGTCTTTGGGATTGCCGCCTTCGGCCTCGCTTTTATTCAACTCTGCGTCACGCGCCGCTTCGAGGGAACGCGCCTTCTTCGCTTTTTCGTTTTTTCTTTTGGCGGCGGCTTTTTTACTTTTTTTTGATGACATCGGCTTACCCCTGTTTTTTCGTTACTCTTCCAGCCATGGCAGCTCACTGATGCCCCAGAACTGCGGGTAGCGGTTGACCTGGACCATCTGCAACTCGAAAGAAAGCCTCAGCGTGGTCGTTCCCCCCTCAAGAGGCGCGGTGGCGTTGAACTCCGCCGTGTCGAGGCCCGTGAAGACCGGCAGTTTCTGGTAATCGCTGTTATTCCCCTGCACGGGCTGCGCGTAATACAGGCAATAGTCGTCCGCGCGGTTGTCAAACCACTTGGCTTGGTTGCCCGTGTCAACACCCTTGGCGTACAGCGCCGCGACCGTGTACGGCAGAACCGCGTTCGACTGAATCACTTCGCCGCTGTTATTGAGCCACTGCTGAACAACCTTCAGCCGCAAATAGGCTTTCCCCTTGCCCTTATAAAACGCGTCGACTTTGAGCTTGCCTATGTAGTTGGGCGCGCTTGCGTTGCCGACATCGACGACAATGGCTCCGAGCGTGTCCTTTGCCGGGGTCACCTTCGTCTCCCCGTCCATAAAGTACACCTCGGCGTAGGCGTCAAAGTTTGAGAGTTTGTAGGTTCTGTCCAATATCTCGTCGCCGATAGTCAGCCAGGCGACGGCGAAACTCACCGCTGAAATAATGGCCACTATCAGGATCAGAACCGCGGTCGGCGGCTTTCGCGTCGTTTTTTTCTTCAAGTATTCCGCCTCCCCTTTCCTAAAAGTTTATCTGGTGAACGCGCCGTCGGTGTGTTGAACGGCATGCATGATGATTTCAAACGGCCCATAAGTATAATGCTCGGAAACATTGCTTGTATTCTCAAGCGTAGAGCCCACCACATTGTAATCGGCCCAAAACGCGATTCTCGCGATTTTTGTCTCGCCCGGCATGACCAGGATATACCGCCCCGCGTCGTTGCCGCCGGTTCCCTTGTTGTAACTGTCAAGCGCCGCGTAGGTGGCCGCCGCGTCGTTTTCGGTGATAACGCTTTTGCCGGCGATCTTATCCTTCACAGCCACGCCGGTATCGCCGTCTTCATAGAAAAAGAAACGCAGGCCGTTGGGCAGAGCGGTGTCGCCGTTGACGGTCGTGTAGACTCTCGCGGGTAGTGAGCCCGTGTTTTGGCATTCGACCTCGACGATGTGCAGAACATCGTCAAACAAAATCTCACCCGGGTCCTCGAGCTTCGTCGCGGCGGGCAGGTCGATGGTTTCTTCGGCGGTAAAGTCTTCGCCCAGTTCCAACCGGCCGAAAATAAAGGTCTTTTCCGTCCCCTCATGCCTTTGGTAAAACCATGCGGAGGTCGGCGGCAGCGCGGCGAAATAGCCGACACAAAGCACAAGGAGCGCCGTCATGGCGACGGTAAGCGCCTTTTTCGCTTTTTTGTTTTTCATTTCGCCACCTCAGTTTTCTTTTTTTTTGCCGTTAACAGAACTCTCACAAAAACCAGCGCCATCGCGGCCGCCGCCAACGCTATCAGAGATTCTTTGTTCGTCACCGTCAATGACAGCCAGCCCGCGTACGGAACGGCGAACCATAAGCGCCCGATGATTTGCGAAAAAGCGGCCGGCTTCGGGTCGCGGCTTTGGTTGGCGTCGCCTTTGGTAAAAACCAGCGAATTCTCCGTGTCAATCTTGACGATACGATGTGTGAAAACCCCGCTGTTGTCGTTTGTTTTTACCGAAATAATGTCGTTCTCCCGAAGGTCCCGCGCCGCCACGCTTCGAACGAACACCGCGTCGCCTTTGTTGATAACCGGACTCATGGAGTTTGATTCCACGGCGAATGCCTTGGTTCCCGTCAGCAGGAGAAAGCCCACAAAAAAGGCCAGCAAAAGCGTTATCGCCACAAACACGGCGAAAAGGATACCGCCGGCTTTTTCAGCAACCATCATAACAAGCCGTAATCTTCATACAGCGTTTCCCAGGTGACATAGTCGGCCTGCTTGACTTCGACGGTCAACTTGATTTTTACTTCCTTGTCGTCGTAGCCGCTGTCTTTGTCGAGCGTGTCGCTGTAACCGAGGAAGGTGAAGATCGGTATGTCTTCGCCCACATCCGCTTGAGTCAGGCTTTCCGACGTCGGTTCGGTGGAGGGCTGCGTCGTCGCTTCAAGCGGGGCGGGAATCCGGTAATCGCCCGCGGGGGCACCCGTCACATGGTAAAGCCAACAGCCGGAGTCCGTGTCATAAACCCAGTTCGACGGAGAGGCGAAGGTCACGGTCAGGTCGGTGTTTGAGCCATCGTACGGTTCGAATTGGCCGACGAAACTTGAGGTGCCTTCGTCGTATTCGTAATAGGTGTATTCGATTTTGACCCTCAAATTCGTCGCGATGGACGATTTGTTGACGGCCGTCATCGGGCCTTGTTGCGTTTCGTCGATGAAAATCAGGTTTTCGCCGGGCGCCACATAGACCGTGCTTGACTCGTTCTCATAAATGCCGCGGATTTCGCCGGTGAACTCATAGTTGAGCTTGCCGACAATCACTTCCTGCGATTTGCTGTCAAAACCCGTTTTCAGCCACGCGAAGGAAGACCGCAAAGCAAATATGCCGACGGCTGTCGCCAGAACAATCAAAATGGCCAGAACCTTTTTCTTCATTTTGCCGCCCCTGTCTCCTTTGCCTTACTCATGCCGTTTAATCTGCCTCTTCGGAAGGTCCGCTGTCTTCGCCGCCTGTTTTGCCCCTGCCTTTTATCAGCCCGGCGAGGTTTTTCACCTCAAAAACGATGATCACTC
>DAITOC010000048.1:0-9970 GCA_036834305.1 Clostridiales bacterium | reverse complement strand
AACAGACGAATGCAGGATATAGGCACAACCACATATTGCGCCGTTCTCGCGGGCGGCGTGGGCACGAGGATGAATTCCCCGATCCCCAAGCAATTTCTCATGCTCGGAGACGCGCCCGTGTTCATTCACGGTGTCAGAACACTTCTGGCCGAGCCGCAGATCAAAGAGCTTTGGGTCGGGTCAAACGGCGATTGGTACTCGCTGGCGGAAGAACAAATCCACGCGTTTTTAAAAGACGACGGCCGGGTGAGGCTGTGCGAGGGCGGAACGGACCGCGAAGGCACGCTCATGAATATTTTGGCCGCTATTTGCCGTGAAAACGAAATCGGCGAGGATGACATCGTCCTGATTCACGACGCCGTCAGGCCCTTTGTGACGGGGCGGATTATTCGGGACCTCATAAAGGAAATGGCTTTTTGTGAAGCGTGCAACACCGTCATACCCGTCAACGATACGATTATCCGCTCAATAAACGGAACGGAAGTAGCGGATATCCCCGCCCGCTCGGAATTGTTCGCCGGCCAAAGCCCGCAGGGTTTCCGTATTAAAACGCTTCTCAACGCGTTTCGGAATCTTGACGCCGATACGCGGTCAAAGCTGACCGAAACGACCAAAGCCTGCTTCGTTCAGGGCATACCGGTCCATATTGTTCGCGGTGAATTATATAATTTTAAAATCACTTCTCAATTCGACTTTCAGCTGGCCGAATATGTGTGTCGGCATTTAAACGAACTCCGGCCGCTATAAGCCGGTACGGCCCTCGCGCAAACGGGACGCTCAACATCAAACAGAGCGTCCTTATTATATTGTCCTCGCTTTTTTGGTAAATTTTTACCTGCCGCGAAAGTCGCCAAAAAAATTTATAATTTTTTGATGACAAACACATAATAAAATGTTATAATCTAACAAAATATTTAATATAAATTAGGATTTCTGACAAAATCGGAGTGGATTTATGTTTGAGCAGGTAATCAATGTCGAGCGTATGGAACAGGCCGTGAACCTTTTCGGGAGTTTTGACGAAAATATTAAGCTGATTGAAAACGAGTTTGATGTCAGCGTTATCAGCAGAGGGTCGGAGCTGAAAGTGACGGGAGAGGCGGAAAACGTGTCGAAAGGGGTGCGCGCCGTCAACGGACTGCTGACACTCATCAATAAAGGGGAAACCCTCAGCGACCAGAATGTCCGTTATGTGGTGTCACTCGTCAACGAGGGCAATGAGGACAAGCTGTCGGAAATGACAGCGGGCTGCGTTTGCATCACCGCGCGCGGCAAGCCGGTCAAGCCGAAAACACTCGGGCAGAAGAAATACATCGAAGCCATCAAAGAGAATACGATTGTTCTCGGCGTCGGCCCGGCCGGCACGGGCAAAACCTATCTGGCCGTCGCGTCGGCGGTCACGGCCTTTCGCTCGAAAGAGGTCAACCGGATTATTCTGACCCGGCCCGCGGTCGAGGCCGGCGAGAAGCTCGGCTTTCTGCCCGGGGACCTTCAGCAGAAGGTCGACCCGTACCTCCGCCCGCTGTATGACGCGCTGTTTGATATGCTCGGAGCGGAGAATTACCAAAAACACCAGGAAAGAGGCAGCATCGAGGTGGCGCCTCTGGCATATATGAGAGGGCGTACCCTTGATGACAGCTTCGTGATTCTTGACGAAGCGCAGAACACGACAAAGGAACAAATGAAGATGTTTCTGACCCGTTTGGGTTTCAACTCCCGGATGGTGGTAACGGGCGATATCACGCAAATCGATTTGCCCGAAGGCAAGCGTTCGGGGCTTGTCGACGCGATGAAGGTGCTGAAAAATGTGAAGGATGTCTGCACCGTGCGGTTTACCGAGAAAGATGTGGTGCGCCATAAGCTTGTTCAGGATATTGTAAAAGCGTACGAAAAGAACGAGGAGGCAAAGAAACGAAAATGATTGAGAAAGTGAAAGTCATTATAACCAACGACCAGAAAGAGGTCAAAATTCCAACCGGCGTGCGCCTGCTGATACGGCGCTGCTGCACGGCGGTGCTTGTCTTCGAGGATTTCAGCGGTTCCGCGGAAATCAGCGTCCGCTTTGTGGACGCGGATGAAATCCGCCGGTTGAATCTCCGATACCGGCAAATCGATTCCGAAACCGACGTGCTGTCTTTCCCGCTGGGCATCGACGGCGTTTTCGACATCAATAACGACACGGGCGCGCAAATGCTCGGCGACATCGTGATTTCGGTTCCCCGCGCTGTCGAGCAGGCGAAAAAATTCGGCCACTCCCTTCAGAGGGAACTGGGTTACTTAACGGTGCATTCCATGCTGCATTTGCTCGGCTATGACCATGAAAAAGGCGGTCTGGAACTGGTCCGTATGCGCGAAAAGGAGGAAGCAGCCCTGACGCAGCTCGGCTTGAAGCGCCATGGCAGCTATTACATGGAGGACGAATAATGAAATCTCTGGCAAAAAGTTTCGTCTACGCGTGGCAGGGTTTGCTTTATTGTTTGCGCCACGAACGCAACATGAGAATTCACCTTGTCATCGTCCTGTATATGTATGCCTATCTGTTGGGTTTCGATTTTTTCGAGTTGAATAAAATTGAATTCTCGATTATATTTATCGCGAACGCGATTGTTTTTATGGGCGAGCTTATTAACACGGCCATCGAAAGCACCATCGACCTTGTCGAAAAAAAATTCCGGAAAATGGCTAAAATCGCCAAGGATACGGCCGCGGCGGCGGTTCTTGTCGGCGCTTTTTTTTCCGTAGCGATCGGTGCCGCCCTGTTGTGGCAGCCCGACGCGTTTAAAAAACTTTACGACTATTACAGGGGCAATCCCCTGATGGTTTTCTTCCTGGTGCTCAGCCTGGCCGTCAGTTTAGTCTATGTGATGGCGGGGCCGCTGACTATTCGCGCGTTTATCACGGGGAAGCCGAAGCGCGCAGACGACGATACACAAAAAGGAGCTTCCAAATGACCAAAACAGCGTTTATCGCCATCGCGGGTTGCCCGAATGTCGGAAAATCCTCCATACTCAACAAACTTCTCGGGCAGAAACTGGCCATCGTAACCGAAAAGCCGCAGACGACGAGGACAAAAATAACGGGGGTTTTGACCCAAGGCGACACGCAGCTTGTTTTTACCGACACGCCCGGCTTGCACAAACCGCGCAATAAACTCGGTGAAAAGATGGTCAGGGCAGCCGACGAGAGTATCGCGGGCGTCGACGCCTGCCTTTTTGTCACCGAACCGCAGGGTGATATACGGGACGAGGAGCACGCGCTCATCGAAAAAATAAAAAAAGGGCGCATACCGGCCGTTCTGGCCATCAACAAAGTTGACCTCATCCGGCAGAAAGAAAACCTGATACCGCGCATGGAGCTGTTCGCGCGCCTGCACGATTTTGAGGCGATCATACCGGTTTCCGCCGCCAACGGCGACAATATGGACGTTCTCAAAAGCGAACTCGAAAAATTCGCGGCGGAGTCGGTGCACTTTTTCCCCGGCGACACGCTGACCGACCAGCCGGAACGAGTGCTCGCGGCGGAAATCATCCGTGAAAAAACGCTGCGTTTTCTTGACAAAGAGGTTCCGCACGGCATCGCCATCAGCATTGAAAAAATGAGAGCGCGCGAAGGGACGGACCTGACCGACATCGACGCGGTCATTTACTGCGAAAAGGACAGCCACAAGGGCATCATCATCGGCAAGGGCGGCCAAACGCTCAAGCGAATCGCCACGCGCGCCAGAGAGGACATGGAGCGGTTTTTTGATTGCCGCATCAACTTGAGCTGCCATGTCAAGGTCAGTGAGGGCTGGCGCAACCGCGAGGGGTTTATCCGCAGCCTCGGGCTCGACTGACACCCTTTCGCGGGCGGCAAAAACGGCGGATGAATGCGCGCCGTTTTTTGTAAGAGATAAAAATTTACCTATAATAATCGCCGCGGCGCAAGGTTATGTTATGAGTATAACCTACTGTGAACATCGGAGGGAAAACGATGGAGCGGCAACAAAAAGCCTGGAACAAATTTGCCCGAAGCGGAAGCGTTGCCGACTATTTGAGTTACCGCTCGCAGGGCGCCGGCGCATTCGGCGAGGAGGCCGTTGACAGTGCAACTGAAAACAGACGGTCTGGTCATAAAGGTCAACGACACGGGCGAAAATGACCGTGTCATCACCGTATTGACAAGGGACTACGGAACGGTTCGCGCATTCGCCAACGGCGCCAAAAAGATGAAAAGCCGCTTTCAAAGCGCGACGCAGCTTCTGAACTACTCCGCTTTTACATTCTACGCCGCACGGGACAGCTACATAATTGACGACGCTGTCAGCAAAGAGGTTTTTTTTAAACTGCGTGAGGATATCGAAAAGATCGCACTCGCGCAGTATTTTTGCGAACTCGCGGCGGAACTCGCGCCGGAAATGGATGAGGCCGAGGAATATCTCCGGCTCATTCTAAACGCCCTTGACTTTCTGACCAAAGACAAGCGCCCGGCGCTTCTTCTCAAAGCGGTGACGGAAATGCGGTTGCTTTGCCTCTCGGGCTATATGCCGGCCGTTGACGGCTGCGCGGTTTGCGGCAAACAGGAAGACGCCTTGATGGTGTTCGACGTCGGGGAAGGGCAGCTCTTATGTTCCGAGGAGCGAAAACCGGGCCTGCCTCTCGACACCGGGGCGTTGACGGCGCTGCGCCATATTTGCGGGTCACCACTTGTAAAGTTATTTTCCTTTACATTATCGGACGCGAGTCTGAAACTGCTGGCGGACGCTGTCGAACACTACCTGCTCGCCACGACGCAACGGAAGTTTAAAACCCTTGATTTTTATAAAATTTTAGCCCTTCACAACGGGGTATAACGGCGCGGCAGTCTTGCCGCGCCGGAGTGAGGTTCCTATGGCTCAGCAAAAAAACAGGCATACATCGGCCCTCGAGCTCGAAAAAATCCTCGGGAGGCTCGCGGATTTCACCGCCTGCGAGGACGCCCGGACGCTGGCGCTCGAGCTCGCGCCGGAAAGCGACATTCACCTTGCCCGCGCCCTGTTGACGCAAACCGCCGACGCGCACATGCTGCTCGCGCGGTTTGGCGGCCCGTCCTTCGGCGGGCTGAAGAATGTCCACAACGCCCTCAACAGGGCAGACGCCGGCGGCGTGCTGACTATGAAGGAGCTTTTGGATATCTCCTCGGTGCTGCGTAACATCCGGGGCTTGAGCCAATGGCGCAGCGCGAACAGCGGAGCCGAAACGGTGCTCGATGTATACTTCAACGCCCTGGTGCCCAACAAATTTTTAGAGGAAGCCATCAACGCGGCTATCCTCTCCGAAGAAGAAATGGCGGACAACGCCTCCCCCGCCCTGTACGATATCCGGCGTAAAATCCGTGTGCAGGAATCGAAGGTGCGCGAACAACTCGAAAAATTCTCGCGCTCACAAAACTACGCGAAATTTTTACAGGATAACATTATCACCATGCGCAACGGCCGGTATGTCGTGCCGGTGAAAAACGAATACCGCCATGAAGTGCCCGGCCTGGTGCACGACACTTCCTCAAGCGGGGCGACCGTTTTCATCGAGCCCATGCCGGTGGTGCAGGCCAACAACGAGATAAAGGTTCTCAAAAGCCAAGAGCTCGACGAAATGGACAGAATTCTCGCGGAGCTTTCCGCGTCGGCGGGCACCCACGCGCCGGCCATACAGTCAAGCTACGAGTGCGCGGTGGAACTTAATTTGATTTTTGCCAAGGCAAACTTCGCCTACAGCCTGAAAGCCACCCCGCCCGAACTCAACGAAACGGGTGAAATCAAGCTTCGCGCGGCCAGGCACCCGCTCATCAACGAAAAGACGGTCGTTCCCGTCGACATTGAACTCGGCGGCGAGTTTGACACCCTGGTCATCACCGGCCCGAACACCGGCGGCAAAACGGTGGCGTTAAAGACCATCGGCCTGCTGACGCTTATGGCGATGTGCGGGCTGATGATACCCGCCGGGAGCAGGAGCCAAATATCCGTTTTTGATGAAATCCTCGCGGATATCGGCGACGAACAGAGCATCGAGCAGTCCCTGTCCACTTTTTCGGGCCATATGACCAACATCATTGACATCATGAAACGGGCGGACAGCCGCAGCCTCGTTCTCATCGACGAGCTCGGCGCGGGCACAGACCCGGTCGAGGGGGCCGCGCTGGCCATGGCCATTCTTGAAGCGCTTCACTTGCAAGGGGCGAAAATCGCCGCGACGACGCACTACGCGGAGCTCAAAGCCTACGCGCTGCAAACGCCGCGGGTGGAAAACGGCAGCTGCGAGTTTGATGTCGAGACACTGCGGCCGACCTACCGGCTGCTCATCGGTGTGCCCGGGCGTTCCAATGCCTTTGCCATCTCGGAGAGGCTCGGTATGGAGAAAGAAACCGTCGACAGGGCCCGCGAGCTCGTTTCCGCGGAAAACCTGCGGTTTGAGGATGTCGTCGACAAACTGGAGTTCAGCCGCCGCCGGATGGAAACGGAGCACGAATACGCCCGGTCCCTCGCGGCGAAAGCGAAGGAAGAGCTCGACGAAGCGAAGGTTATGAAGGAAGAAATCCGGCAGCTGCGCGACAGGGAGCTGGAGGCCGCGAAGTCGCAGGCAATGAAGATTACCGAGCAGGCCAAGCGCGAGGCTTACGCGCTGCTGGCGGAACTCGACAAAATCAAACGGCAAAAACAAAAAGAAAACGACATCGACGCCCTGGCGCGCCGGGCGAAGGCCGCCGTCAAAAAGGGCGTCGAGGCGATTGATGACGCGTCCGACCCGGTTGTCGCCATCGATGACAACGACGGCTACGTTCTGCCAAGGGAACTCAAAGCCGGCGACACGGTCGTAATCGCCGCCCTCGGGAAACAGGCGAAGGTGCTGTCACCGCCGGATAAGAACAACTCCGTAGAGGTGCAGGCCGGTTCGCTGAAAACACGGGTGAAAATCGACGGCCTGCGCCTGGTCGAAAACCCGCTCGACGCCAAAGGCGCGGCCGCCGGGCGTTCGGTTTCCCAAGCGGAAAGCCGCCTGACGCTCGAGGCGAAAACACGGCTCGATTTGCGGGGCATGACGGTCGACGAGTGCCTCATCGAGCTTGACCGGTTCATCGACTCGTCGCTGCGCACGGGGCTGACGGAATTTACGGTTGTCCACGGCAAAGGCACGGGCGCGCTGCGCGCCGCGGTGCAGCAATACTTGAAAAAAAGCCCGTATGTGAAGTCCTACCGCTTGGGCACTTACGGCGAAGGTGAAAACGGCGTTTCCATTGTGGAACTCGGTTAACGGCATACTCATATGTCAGGGGAGTACATAATATGTTTGATTTTATTTTTGACAAATTCTCCTACCGGGAAAAGGTGATGCTCAAAAGGCTCGGCGCCGCCATCGCCGCCCCTTTCGCCGCGGGTACCGGCAAATTTTTTCTTATCCGCTGTGTCGCCTCGGTCGTGGTCATCGCCGAGCTGCTCGGCGCGCTGATGTTCGAACTCCCGCAGACGCCCCGCGGGCAGCGCATTGACCTGAGCGAATGGAACCTCGTCTGGTCGGACGAATTCGACGGCACGGCGCTTGACCCCGCCAAGTGGCAAAACTGGTATACCAACGCCCCGCGCCGGGGCGGCTACTGGGACAAAAACCAAATCCTCGTCGAGGACGGCTGTTTGAAGATCCGTACGGAATACAAAAACGCCGGGCAGCCGGGCGAAGGCTGGTACTCCGGCGAAATCGAAAGCAAGGGGCGCTTTGATAAGAAGTACGGCTACTTCGAGTGCCGCTGCGTTTGCCCCGGCGGCAAAGGGCTTTGGGCCGCTTTCTGGACACTCTCCGAAGGTATGTTCGCCACGCCCGACGGCAGCGCCGCGGACGGCTGCGAAATCGATATGTTCGAATCCGGTTTCTACCACGCCGATAACGAGCGCAAGCGCAACAGCGTCAACCAGGCCGCCGGCTACGACGGTTACGGCGCGGGCAGCAACGGCGTTGTGGTCGGCCATTACACCGGCAACAACATCTTTGAAGAGTTCAACACCTACGGGCTAGAGTGGAACGAGAACGAGATCATCTTCTATATCAACGGTGTGGAAACCGACCGCCTCACCGGCGTGTGGGTGCCGCAGGTCGAGCAGTTTCTTTTGCTTTCCGTCGAGGTGGCCGGCAAAGTCGAGATTGGCGTCGGCGGCGAACCCGTACCGTTTGTCAGCGAGAGCAACAACATTAACGATAACGACATGAGCATCTTTCCCCTCGATTTTATCGTGGATTATGTAAGGGTATACGACAAAAAACAAAGTTGAGTGAATTTGGAAAAATCACACTATTTCATATAATAGTGTGATTTTTTTCACATTATTATTGATTATTATGTGATTATGCTTGATTTTTAGAAAATAGCAGTCTATACTATAAAAAATGACAACCAACAGGAGGGCGACTTATGGATCGGCTGCTAATGAATGATTTGTTAAAATGGAAGGAATCGAAATACCGGAAACCGCTGATTTTAAAGGGTGTCCGGCAGGTGGGAAAGACCTGGATTCTTAAAGAATTCGGCAAACGGTATTACAAGAATGTGGCCTATTTTAACTTTGACGAGCAGGAAGAATACAAGCAATTCTTTGAAACGACAAAGGATGTCAAACGCATTCTGCAAAACCTGATGCTAACCGGAGCACAGGTTATCAAACCCAAAGAAACCCTGATCATTTTTGACGAGGTACAGGATTGCCCCAACGTACTGAACACTCTGAAATATTTTTACGAAAACGCCAATGAATATCATGTCGTCTGCGCCGGCTCCCTGCTTGGTATCGCGCTGGCCAGGCCGTCGTCCTTCCCTGTCGGCATGGTGGACTTTATGCAAATCAATCCGATGACATTCACCGAGTTTCTCATGGCAAACGGAGACGGCAATCTGGTTAAATACTTGGACTCGGTCAACGATTTGGAGCCTGTTCCCGACGCGTTTTTCAACCCGCTGTATGAAAAAATGAAGATGTATTTTATTACGGGCGGGATGCCCGAGCCGGTCAGGCTGTGGACACAGGAGCGCGACTCCGATCAAATGCAGGTGGCTCTCGCGAATATTCTTGACGCTTATGAGCGCGATTACGCTAAACATCCCGACCCTTCGGATTTTCCTAAGATATCCATGTTATGGAAGTCCATACCGTCACAGCTCAGCAGAGAAAACAAAAAGTTTTTATACAAGGCCGTCAAAGAAGGAGCGAGGGCGAGGGAATACGAGGACGCTTTGCAATGGCTCGTTGACGCCAATCTTGTCAGCAAAATATACCGCAGCACAGCACCGGGGCTTCCGATTGCCGCGTATGACGACCTATCGGCTTTCAAACTGTATTTGGTCGATGTGGGATTGCTTCGCCGGCTGGCTCTGCTCGCGCCGTCCGCTTTCGGCGAGGGCAACCGCCTGTTCACGGAGTTTAAAGGCGCGCTGAGCGAAAACTATGTTTTGCAGGCCATGAAAAATCAGTTTGAAGCAACTCCCCGGTATTGGTCCGCGGACAGCCGTCGTTATGAAGTCGATTTTCTTATTCAGCGCGAGAATGATATTTTACCGGTTGAGGTAAAGTCCGAAGACAATACGGAAAGCAAAAGTTTAAAATATTATAAGAAAAAGTATGGCGAAAAAGTAAAGCTGCGCGTCCGGTTTTCGCTGAACAACCTGAAACTGGATAACGATGTTTTGAACATCCCGCTGTTCATGGCCGATTACGCGGATAAGTTGATAGGGCTGGCAATACCAATATGAACCGACCCCTTGTCCCGGTGATAAACTTCCCAAAAACAACCACACGAAAAGGTAATTTTTAGCCCAACCCACAAAATTGTATAAATTTTACCAAAAGGGTTGCGGCATCAACCTCTTTGTGGTATAACGGTGCCGTGGAAAACAACCAAATGAAAACACGGGAGCGTCGAAACAAAACCAAGTTGCTTGAGTTTGATTTTGACGCCCTGTTTTTATAAGGAGA
>DAITOC010000047.1:0-10150 GCA_036834305.1 Clostridiales bacterium | reverse complement strand
TTGATACTGCTTGTCGGGCACGATTTCGGAGCCCTTGACGGTGAAGGTGAAGAACATGGATCGGTTTTGGGTATTGTCCACCACGGCGCTTTTCGAGGTGCCGTCTTCGCTGACAATCGTGTCATAAGCCGGGTACACCGTCACCGGCAGGCCGAACAGGTTCTTTTCGGGGCAGAGCATGAAGGCCTTGTGGTTGTTCATCGCCTCCGTATAAGCCTGGCCTTCGATCACATATTTGTCCGCCTCGACCGGTTTGGCCGGGTTGCTGACATCGAACAGCGACAGTTTGACGCCGGGCAGCGTTCCCTCGTCGTTGCCGTTTTGGCCGATGCCCAACAGAAGGGTATCGGTGACCGGGTGCAGATAGCTCGAGAAGCCGGGCAGTTTTAGTTCGCCCGTGATCTTCGGCGCGGCCGGGTCTTTCAGATTCAGAACGAACAGGGGGTCCGTCTGCTCAAAGGTCACGACATAGCCCGTGTCGCCCATGAATCGGACGGCGTAAATGCGCTCGCCGGGGGCGATTTTTTCCACCTTGCCGACCGTCTTGAGGTTCTTGTCAAGTACGAACACATTGCTGCTGCCTTTGTCACTCCATTCGCCCTCGGTGGTCGCTATACGGAAATACCCGCCGTGCTCATCCATGGAAAACTGGTTGAGGATGGTACCCTCGACTTTTCCGGCGCAGTCGAAATCGACCTTGCCGCCGCCGATGGAAAAGCGGTATATTTCGGTAAATCCGCGGTCGTTGGATATGAAGACGTCGTATCCGTCGCCCGAGGTTTGCGTGACGCGCGGGTAGACGGTCCGCGACACAAACAGGCTGTCTTTGGTGCAGTAGGCTTCCGAGCCGCCGCCGAGCACCGCCTTTTTGTTCGGAGCCGCGTCGAGGTCATCGAGGTTGATGCCTGTCGCGACGAGGTAACTCGGTTCGGGGTCTTTGGCGATATAAATGTCGGGCGCGGCGACTTCGGCCGCCTTGCCGTCGACGGAGATACGCGGGATGCAGTTGTCGTTGAGCGCTTGCGTGGCATACACGTCGACATAGTAAGAACTGAGGATATACAGCTTGCCGCCGATGAGCCGCGCGGAAATAAAGCTGCCGTCCTGCGTGAATGTCTTGAGCAGCTTCGGGGCAGTTTTGTCCGTAACGTCATACACCGCGCACACGGTCACATTTTTGTAGGAGTAAGGCATTGAATACAAGCCGGGGTCGTAATCGGGGGCGACGGCGGAGCCGTCCGGAGCGGGCTCGGCTGATTTTCCGGTTGTTCCCGAACCCGCGGAGCCTTCGGCGCTGCCGGAAGAGGCGGAGGGAGCGGGTTCGTCTTCTGTTTTGGTTTCACCCTCGTCTTTCGCGCCGTTGGGTATATATTGAAACCCGTTGCCGAAAACGACGAGCAGATTGCCTTTGACAAACAGCGAGTTCGCGTTCACGCCGCTGCCGTCGGCTTGCGGGCGCGCCTGAATGGCCGCGGCAAGTTTGAGGTTATCCGCCGGCAGGAGGCTGTAGATATTCACCGAGCCGTTGACAACGCTGTACAAATACCGGCCGTCGTTTTTGACGATGTCCGGCTCGTCGACGCCCGCGACCTGGGTGTTTGTCTTGCCGTAAGCGCTGTCGGAGCCGTTTGCGGTGTCCGCGCCGGCCGATTCGGGAGCGGCGGTTTTATTGCCGATGTTTAACCCTTGGTCGGCCAACCGGCTAAATCCGTATCGCACCGATGATTGGTTCGTTTTGGAGAGTTTGTTAAAGATTGATTGGATCTCCGTGCGGCTTTCTGCCGTTTGCATGCCGGACGCCGGTTTTTTGCTGTATCGCCAATATTCGGCGTCCAATTTCACCGCTTTCATTCCGCCGTAGAGGTTGAACACCGCCGCGGCGCCCGCGACGACGATAAGGGCCGCGGCCGCGGAGGCCAGGCGCCGCACGGGGATGCGCCTGACTTTTTTCACCTCGGGCTCCGGCATATTTTCCAATTCGCTCACAATGGATTCTTTGGAAAGGCCGGGAGGAACGGGATTGCTGTCTTCAAACCTCTCGTAATCTGCCCGGAGAATTTCGAGCAGTTCTTTGTCCTTCTTTTTCAAACAAATCACCCCTTCAATCGGTTATTCGAGTTCGCGCCTCAATTTCTTGAGCGCTCTGGACAGTTTTGAGCGTACCGTGCCAGAGGGGCAGTCAAGGATAAACGCGATTTCACCGCTTTTGTACCCGCCGATGACGCTGAGCAGGACAATTTCCCGCTCGTCACCGCCGAGCGTATCGAGCGCGGCCGACAGTTCCAACTTCAGCGCGGTGTTTGAGGGGGCCGAGCCGAGGGAATCTTCCGATTCGTCGTCAATGGGAACTGTCGCTCTCTGCCGCGACTTCTCCGCGATATGCTTGTTTAAAACCCCGTGGAGAATCTTATACAGCCACGCTTTGAACGCTTCCTCGCTGCGCAGAGAGGCTATCTGGGAAAAGGCCGAGCAAATGGCGTCATGCACAGCGTCCTCAGCGAGATCGCCCGAGCCCAATACACAGCGGGCGTACGAGTAAAGCTCCCGGGAACAAAGCTCGTATAACTCGCCGAAAGCTTCCGCGTCGCCGCGCCGCGCCCGTCTTGCCAAATCGATGCTTTTACCGTCCATGAAATGCCCTCTTTTCTGCCCCTCATTTATTAAGTGTATAAAAAGGGGAAAATTGTTGCGTGGTTTCGGATTTTTTTATATTTATCTTCGAATTCTGTCGCATTTTCCGCTCGTGGTGGTATAATAATAGAGCAGGTGAGATCAGAAGGGAGGCAACCGTTTGAAACGAGTTTTTCGAGTTATAGTACCCATCGTTTTCATTGTAACCTTGTCGGGCTGTTTTTTCAACGGCAACAGTGACCCGGTGACACAAAGCGGTTTTGATTCTTCCGGCACCGCCGGCCAAAGCGATACGGTTTCAAAGCCGGCGCAAACAACCGCGCAGACGACCGCGCCCGTGACAACCGCCCTGCCCGTGACCACAACGAAAGCGCCGACGAAGCCCTATACGACGCAATCGGAAACAAGCACGATACCGGGCGCCAAACCCGTCATCGCAACAGGCAAAGACACCGGCACAACCGGGACTTACACCGGTTTTGAACCTCTGCCGCCGGTGGAATACACCGTCAATGACCCCAAAAATGAACGGGGGCTCTCGGAAAAGAGCGTCGGTTACTCTTGGGGCGATGCGAAAAACAACCAAATCTACTTTGACAAAAAAGGGTTCAACGCACTCGCGATTGACACCAAATCACCCGGAAAAGTGTTATACCTGACCTTTGACTGCGGCTGGGAAAACGGCTATACCGCCAAAGTGCTCGACACCCTGAAAGCGAAAAAAGTACCGGCCGCGTTCTTTTGCACCTACAACGGCTATATCGACCGGCAGCAGGAACTCGTCGCCCGCATGATCAAAGAGGGCCATATCGTCGGGAACCACTCCACAAGCCATCCGATGTTCCCCGGCATCAGCCGGTCGAAAATGGCGCGGGAGATTCAGGACTGCGACAATTATCTGAGAACCCGCTTTGGCTATTCCGCGCCGTATTTCCGCTTTCCGGCAGGGGAATACTCCGACAGCGCGCTCGACCTTGTCGGGTCGCTGGGCTTTAAATCCGTGTTTTGGTCGGTGGCTTACAGGGATTGGGAAGTCGACAACCAAAAAGGCCGGCAGTTTGCCTTTGACACCGTGACATCCCTGCTGCACCCCGGAGCGGTTATTCTGCTGCACACCGTCTCGAAGGATAACGCGGCGGCGCTCGGCGATATCATCGACTACGCCCGCGATCAGGGGTATGTTTTCAAACAACTGCCTTGACGGCCGAAAAGCCGGGTAAAAAAACGGGCTGTCTCAAACCGAGACAGCCCGTTGCTGATTTTACCTTACAGAACCCGGACCCGGACGACGCCTTCGATGGCTTCGAGCTTCGCCGTGTCCGCCTCGCCGTTGATGTCGGCGACGGTATACGCCCAGCCTTTTTTCGCGCCGCTGTTGAGGGCGGCTATCGCGCTGCCGTTGAGCGCGGTTGTGATCTTCGCCTGAACGCCCTCGGCGTCCTTATGAATAACACAAACCCTTTTGGCAAATTCGGCGGGCAGCTGCGTGGCGGGGAAGTTGACGGAATTTTTAATCTCGCCTCTTTCCAGGTACGCGACGAGCTGGTCGGCGGCCATCACGGCGCAATTGTCCTCGCTCTCGGGTGTCGACGCGCCAAGGTGCGGAATGGCGACGACGCCTTTGGCGAGAATCTGCTCGTCGGTCGGGAAGTCGGTGACATACGCGGCGGCTTTGCCGCTTTCAAGGGCGGCGACGATGTCGGCCGAGTTGACGAGTTCGCCGCGCGCGAAGTTGAGAATCCTCACGCCGTCTTTCATTTGGGCGAGCGTGTCGGTGTTGACAAGGTTTCTCGTATTGTCGTTAAGCGGCGTGTGCAGCGAGATATAGTCCGCCGCGGCATACACTTCTTCGATATCTTTTACAATTTTTACGGTCGGTTTCAGGAACTGCGCGTGTTCCGCCGTGATAAACGGGTCATAACCGATGACGGTCATGCCGAGGTCAACCGCGGCGTTGGCGACGAGAACGCCGATGGCGCCCAGGCCGATGAGGGCGAGGGTTTTCCCGCTGATTTCGGGGCCCGTGAACGCGGACTTGCCTTTTTCGACAAGTTTGCCGACCTGCGCGCCTTCCCCCTTCAGGGTTTTGCACCAGTCGATGGCTTCCGGAATTTTGCGGGAGGCCAGCAGCAGCGAGCAGACGACGAGTTCTTTGACGGCGTTTGCGTTCGCGCCGGGGGTGTTGAAGACCACGATGCCTTTTTCGGTGCAGGCCTCGCACGGCACATTGTTGACGCCGGCGCCCGCTCTGGCGACGGCGAGGGTGTTTTTGTCAAACACCATTTCCAGCATGGAGGCGGAACGCACCATAATCGCGTCGGGCGATTTGACATCTTCGCCGTACGCGTATTTGGTTTTGTCAAATCTCTCAAGGCCGAACTTGGAGATTTTGTTTAATGTCAGGATGTTAAACATAGGTTTACCCCTTTCCGATTGTTCGTTAGTTGTTCTTCTCGAAGTCCTTCATGAACTCGACGAGCTTCTCGACGCCTTCGACAGGCATCGCGTTGTAGATGGAAGCCCTCATGCCGCCCACGGAACGATGGCCTTTGATGTTGACAAAGCCGGCCGCCGTCGCCGCTTTTACGAACTTGTCGTTGAGTTCCTCGGTCGGGGCGACGAAGGTCACGTTCATCATCGAGCGGTCCTTCGGGACGACGGGGTTGCTGAACATCTTGCTTTGGTCAAGGCAATCGTAGAGGATTTTCGCCTTCGCCTCGTTGCGGGCTTTCATCGCCTCAAGGCCGCCGATGCTCTTAATCCACTCAAGGACGAGTTTGCAGATATAAATCGGCCAGCAGGGCGGGGTGTTATACATCGAGTCGTTTTCCGCCATGACCTTGTAGTCCATCACGGTCGGGGTGCACGCCCTTGCGGAGCCCATCAAATCCTCGCGGACGATGACGACCGTCAGGCCGGCGGGGGCGATGTTCTTTTGCGCGCCGCCGTAAATCAAGCCGTATTTGGAGACGTCCATCGGCTCGGAAAGGAAGCAGGAGGACACATCGGCGACGAGCGGGACATTGCCGGTGTCGGGCAGTTCGGTCCAGCGGGTACCGAAAATGGTGTTGTTCTGGCAGATATAGAAATAGTCGGCGTCGGGGGTGAAATCCGCTTTGTTGAGGGCGGGAATATAGGAGAAGGTTTTGTCCTTCGACGAGCCGACGACTTTGATCTCGCCGTACTTTTTGGCTTCTTCGCAGGCTTTCGTGGCGAACTGGCCTGTCAGCACATAGTCGGCCTTGCCCGAACCGTTGAGAAGGTTCATCGGAATGGCGGCGAACTGCGCGGACGCGCCGCCCTGCAGGAACAGGATTTTGTAGTTGTCGGGGACGCCGAGAACCTCACGGAACAGAGCTTCGGCGCCGAAAATGATGCTCTCGTAGATCTTTGAGCGATGGGACATTTCCATTACCGACTGGCCGCTGCCGTTGTAATCCAAAATTTCCGCCGCGGCACGGTTGAGAATGCTTTCGGGCAGCATGGAAGGGCCCGCTGAAAAATTGAACACTCTTGCCATCTTTCATTCCTCCAAACAGATTTATGGTGCCGGCCGGACGCGTCGGCACCAACAGAAATTGGAATAATTATATAACACTGCCTTGATAATAGTCAATACATTTATTTTGTTGCGTGGCATCGCAATCTATTGAAAATACTCGGTGATATCGGTATAATTGTCTGTGAAATTTGTCAAAACAGGGAGACGGGCGCCGCATGTTAAACGCGGAAAAAACAAAGACAGTAGACTGCATAAATACCCGGCCGTTGGCCGTGAAAGCGCTCGCTCTGGCGGTTGCCGCCGCCGTATGGCTTTCGGCCGCCGCGGGCTGCGCCGTGAAGGAAACAATCGCGGAGACTACGGCCGCTCCGACTACAGCCCCCGCAACGACCGAACCGGCGCCTCCCGGAATGATGAACCCTCTGACGGGTTTGTACGGCATGAACGAAGAAGCGCAGGGGAAAAGGCCCGTCGCCGTGGTGATAAACAACGCGCCCGACGCCCGCCCGCAGTGGGGGCTGTGCTCGCCCGACATCGTCGTCGAAAGCCTTGCGGAAGGGGGTATCACCAGAATGCTCTGGCTTTATGCCGACGCCGCAACAATACCCAAAAAAATCGGTTCGATTCGAAGCGCGCGGCACGATTTTGTCGAGATCGCCGAAGGGTTGGACGCTGTCTTCGTGCATTGGGGCGGCAGTGGCTACGCCTATGACGCGCTCAAAAGCAGGGACGTCGACCGTATAGACGGCATGTATTCGGACAAGTATTTTTTCAGAGACAACACGAGGAGCGGCGGGAGAGAACACCGGGGTTGCACAACCGGGCAAAAATTAACAGCTGCTTTGGATGAGCTTGGCCTCAGGACAGCAATCAAAGAGCAATACGCCGCCCCGTTCGCGTTTTGCGAGGAGGACAATATGGTTGCCCCCGCGAATGCCTGCAGCCGCGTGTCTTTCGCGTTTTCGCAGAGTTACCGGCATGAGTTCCGGTTTGTCAAAGAAAACAAACTGTATTACAACTACCTCAACGGCAACCCGATGGTGCAGGACGGCGGGGAGCAGATGGCGGTACGCAACCTCATCTTGTTATACTGCGGGGTCAAGCCGCTCGGCGGCGGGCTCGTCGACATGGACCTTTCCCAAGGCGCCGGCATTTTTGTCAGCAACGGCGGGTATGAGGACATTACCTGGGCAAAAGGCGGCCCATCGGATTCCCTGGCGCTTTACGGCGCGGACGGCAAGGCGCTCAAACTCAACCCCGGCAAATCGTATATCGCGCTTATCCCGACCGCGCAGAAAGCCAAAACCGTTTTCGCCGGGGAGGAAAGCACCACCGCGGTGTATTAACCGTATGTTAAAAATGCCCGGCGGCCGCGGCCGCCGGGCGTTTTGTGTGTGCGGGTGTATAAACGCCGACAACCGCCACATATATATATTATCGTATGTTGGGGGTGGCCATATGAAAATTGTCCGCTTTTTGACGCCGAGGGCTTGGATAACCGCCGGCGTTTTCGTCATTTCCGGCTTGGGCGCTTTGTCGCATTTTGTGTTTGAACTGTCGGGGGGCAGCGTAGCCGCCGCTGTTTTCACACCGGTGAACGAAAGCGTGTGGGAGCATCTGAAAATGGCGTATTGGCCGATGCTTGTCTGGTGGATTGCCGGGTACTATGTATTAAGCAGGAACAAAAAAATAACCCCCGCGGCGTGGTTTTGCGCGCTGGCGGGGGCCGAGTTATTTTGCCTTTTGTTTATCACCGGGTTTTTCTATGCCTATACCGGGGCGTTGGGTATCCAATCTGTGGCGGCGGATATCGCCTCGTTTTTTCTTGCCGTCGCTTTGTCGCAGGCCTTCGGCTTTCATCTGTATCGATATTCAAAGGCGCGACCCCGGCGCCTGATTGTCTGCGTTGCCGCCCTGACCGTTATGGCGGCGGCGTTTATCGTGTTTACCTTCGCGCCGCCGCGCGTCCCGCTGTTTTTTGACACATCCGCGGGGACATACGGTATACCGTGACCCAAGCCGTCTTGACGGCGCGCCCGCGCTAGGATTTATGGTGCGGATTATTTATCTTCTTTTTTGCTTCCCTGAGTCATTGCAAGGTTTGTGTAGCCGTCATCAGATTCGAAATCTTTTCTCCAGAGTGCGTACATTTTTTCATATATTTCTTTGTCGATTTCCGGAGTGCCGTTTTTAGTTGTCGGTAAAAGCATATCACCGGCTGTTTTCGGGTCGGTGCAGGCAGTATCATTGCGCCACTTTTCTCTTTCTTCCTTTATTCGAAGATTCGGAATATCCATTGAAACTCCGCCTTTGAGAATTGAGCGATAAGCAAACATACCGGGCAAGAACATATCCATTGCTTCGTAAACATCAATGATGTCGGCATCCTCGTTGCCGAGAATTTTGCTGACAAAATTATACATTGAATAATAGTCCGAACCGCCGTGACCGAATCGTGCGCCGGCATCATCGTTTTCTGCCGGCTTGTAACACTCTGTATCGTGATGAGTGTAGTCACCGGAAAAGTCATCGGCATTGACATAGATTTTATCAACATATGAGCCTGTGTCTTCACGGGCGGATTCCATTCTTCCGTAAGAACCGTAAACTGAATACCAAACAGAATTTTTGTAAAGTCCGCCGTGAATGCTCTTGACAATTCCGCCGTTTTCAAGTGTTACCATTTCAATGCCGAAGGAACCGCATTTTGAACCGATACGCAGTTTTCTTTCGTTCTTTGTGCCTTCAAGTCCGATAACCGAAACAGGTCTCAGACCCGTGATATGAATAAGCGGACCCATTGAATGTGTACAGTAAAAAGTCGAATACATATTGTTTCGCCAATGATTCTCTTCACCGTAGGTAATGCTGGGCCATATTGATTCGCAGTTGTGAATATACTCACCCTCGCCGTATTCAAATTCGCCTATTTTTCCTTCTCTGTAAAGGCGGCGCATTTCATATGGTGCGGGCATATAGCAATAGTTTTCACCGTAAGCGTATATTTTTCCGGTTTCTTCAACACACTCAATAAGTTCAACCGCTTCCTTCATCGTCTGGCAGGGAAGCACCTCGGAGAATACATGCTTTCCGGCTTTCATTGCCTTGATTGCAAATGGGGCATGTTCATTGGCACAGTTTGCAAGAACAACAGCATCCATATCATGCTTGATGAAATCTTCAAAGTCCGTGTAGTATGTAATATTCGGGTCATTAAGCATTGCCTTTTGCTTTTCAAGACCTTCAACCCATTTGTCACAGATAGCCACTACTGTTGCGTTATCTGCATTTTCGCAATAATTTATCATACTTGTGCCGCGATACGCACCCATAACGCCGATTCTGATTTTTTTCATACTTTTTTACCCCTGTTTAAGATACTTATCAGCATATTCGAAGAACAGGTTCATTATCTTTGAAATTGACTCTTTGTCTTCGCATTCATGATTGGAATTCGGAAAAGAAACAAATGTATGCTCAACATCATATTCTGTCAGTTTTGTGTCAAGATCAACGGCGTTCTGATAAGGAACAATGTCATCAATTTCTCCATGGCCGAAAATGGTGGGAACCGTGTTTTTGCTGACAAAATTAATCGGAGAGAACTTCTTTAATGCCGATCCTGCGTTATTTAATTTTTCAAGATCAATGCAGTAACCGATACCGTTGCTTATTATATTGCGGAAATATTCCGTTCCCACCGATGCACCGACACGGTTCTTTTCGGAATAGAAAAATGGGTTTTCAAGGTCCGTCGGACCGCAGAGTTCAACAACGCAGACAGGTTCAACGGGAGCGGTATCTTTTCGGGTATAAGCATATAGCAAAGAAAGATGACCGCCTGCCGAAATTCCCGTCAGCAAAACCTTGTTGAAGTTTACACCGTATTTGGCACCTTTGGCTTTTATTGCCGAAAGGGCAGAAGTTATATCATCGAGTTCATCGCTGAAACAGATATCTTCGGAAACATACCGGTAATTGATACAGGCAGCAGCAAGACCCTTTTCTTCGCTGACC
>DAITOC010000046.1:0-10194 GCA_036834305.1 Clostridiales bacterium | reverse complement strand
ACATACTATAGTCTGCATAATGCCGTTAAAATATTATTTGCATATGGGAGATTCTTGTGATATAATACTGTTTTACAAAACAAAGTCTGCTGTTTTTGTTGATTACCACAGGGAATACGATTGAAAATTGTCCCGCTTGCATAGTATTGAAACACGGCGTTGCGAAAGGGTGCGTTGCGATGTTGCTCATCAAAGATTATATTATCGGGCTTTGGGAAGAACGGGGCTTTTTCTACCTGGCCGTTGACGCCCTATTGAAACTCTCGCTCGCTTCCCTGTTCGGCGGCTTTATCGGGTATGAGCGCGAACAGTCCCACCGCCCCGCCGGTTTTCGCACGCATATTCTCGTGGCTGTCGGCTCGGCTCTCGTTATGCTGACTTCCACATACATATTTGAGATTTTCAAAGGCCAGACCAACATGGACCCGGCGAGGCTCGGCGCCCAGGTCATCAGCGGCATCGGCTTCCTCGGCGCCGGAACAATCCTGCGGGAGGGCTTCAGCATCAAGGGCCTGACCACCGCCGCGAGCCTCTGGGCCGTATCTTGCATCGGCCTTGCCGTCGGCGTCGGGTATTACGAAGGCGCGCTGATTGCCACGCTCGTGATATATGTGACGCTCAACTACCTGAAAAAATTCATCAGCAAGGGCAACACCGGAAAAACGCTGTTCATTGAGGTTGACGAACTCAACTCCGTCGCGATGGAAATCGGCTCGATTATTCACAAATGCGGCGCCAACCTGCAATCCATGGAAATCCTATATGCGGACGAGAGTGAAGACAAACGCATGAAAAAGGAAACGGCCGTCCTCAAAGCGCTGGTATACACGAAAACCGAAGGGATCCTCGACCTGATAACCGAGAGCATTCGCTCCCTCGAGGGCGTCCGGGATTTATACATAGACTGATCAATGATTTATGGGTGTTAACATGAGCGGGAACAAGAACAGCCATTTTTTCGCGATGATTTCGCGCATGAAGTATATTAACCGCTGGTCGTTGATGCGCAACACACGCAGCGAAAACTTAAGCGAGCACAGTATGGAGGTCGCCTGCGTAGCCCACGCGCTCGTCCTGCTTCGCAACAGGCGCTTCGGCGGCAGCCTCAACGCCGAACGCGCCGCTCTTCTGGGCTTGTATCACGACGCGCCGGAAAGCCTCACGGGGGACATGCCCACACCCGTCAAGTACCACAGCCGCGCGTTAAGGGAGGCCTACCTCTCCGTTGAGGAAAACGCCTGTAACACGCTCATCGGCTTGTTGCCCGATGATTTAAAAGACGACTACAGGCCGTTTTTCTTCCCGCGGGAGGATGACAAAGAACTTTGGGGTTTCGTCAAAGCAGCGGATAAAATCTGCGCGCTCATCAAATGCATTGAGGAAGAAAAGGCCGGCAACACGGAATTCAAAAAGGCGGCCGGCTCCTTAAGGGAAGCCGTGGCCGCCATGAAACTGCCTGAAGCGAAACTGTTTTTGGACGAATTTCTTCCGGGTTTCCAACTGTCACTTGACGAAATAAAGGGGTAGCCGCGGTTACGCGATACCGAGGAGTTCCCGCGCGTTCACGCCGAGAATTAAATTCTCGTCCGCCTCGGAAAGCCCGAGGCTTTGAATAAACCGTATCTCGTTGTCCGTCGCGTTCCAGGGCATATCGCTGCCCAGGAGCGTTTTTTTCGCGCCGAAGGCTTCAATGAGTTCTTTCGCCCAGGGCGGCGGCAAGTGGCTGTGCGAATAGGAAGTGTCGATATAGACGCCGGTTCCCGCCAAGTATTCCAGAGCCTCTTTCCAAAGCATATAGCCGCCAAAATGCGCCGCGACGACGGTGCCGCCCTCAAACACCGGCAGGACTTTCGCGAGCGCCTTCGGGGCGCAGTGGACAGGGTCGGGCAGGCCGATATCCACGCCCGTGTGGAAAACGGTAATCAACCCCAAAGCGGCCGCTTTTTTATACAGCGGAAAAACCCGCGGATCGTCCACAAAAAAATTCTGGTAGTCCGGATGAAATTTGATGCCCTTCACGCCGGCGTCATGCAGGCGTTCAAGTTCATAAAGCGCCTGCGGGCTGTCGGGGAAAACGCTGCCGAACGCGACGAGGCCGCCGAACCCGTTTATCTCTATGGCGTAGTCATTGACGCTTTTCTGCTGTTTCGGGTTGGTGGATATGTTCAAAACCACGGCGATATCGGCGCCCATATCCCGGATTTTTTTCGACAGTGACTGTTCCGGCCCGTCGTGGTAAGCGGTGGCTGCGCCGGCGTTGCGAATAAGTGTCTCCATCGCTTTTTCGGCGATTTTTCCCGGAAAACAGTGCGTATGAAAATCAATAATCATAAAGAGTGACTTCCTTAATTTATTATTCACCAATATATCACTGTTTTTGTGAATTGACAAGCCGTACCGCTGTGATATAATAAATTGAATTCGGCAGAGTGCGGGTATTCGTGAAAATCACGGGAGGTTTGGCTATGGGAAAACATACAAGGGAAGACATCCTTAGAATTTGCGACGAAGAGGGCGTTCGCTTTATCCGCCTGCAGTTCACCGACATTCTCGGCCAGTTGAAGAATGTCTCGATTACCCGCAGCCAGCTTGAAAAAGCTCTTGACAACAAGTGTATGTTTGACGGTTCCTCCATCGAAGGTTTCGTCCGTATTGAGGAATCCGACATGTACCTGCACCCCGATTACGATTCCTTTGTGGTCTTCACGTGGCTGACAGGCGACGACAAGGGCAAGGTAGCCCGGCTTATTTGTGATGTTTACTGCCATGACGGAAGTCCGTTTGAGGGCGACCCGCGGTATGTTTTAAGAAAAGCCGTCAAAAAAGCGGCCGATATGGGGTATTCGTTCAATGTCGGCCCGGAATGCGAGTTCTTTCTTTTCCAGGTCGATGAGAAAGGCCGGCCGACCACCAAAACCCACGACCAGGCAAGTTATTTTGACTTGGGGCCCGTCGACCGGGGGGAGGACTGCCGCCGGGATATCTGCTACGCCCTTGAGGAAATGGGTTTTGAAATCGAGGCATCTCACCACGAAGTAGCCGAGGCGCAGCATGAAATCGATTTTAAATACGACGAGGTTTTGCGCACGGCGGACAATGTGATGACCTTAAAATACGCCGTTAAGAGCATCGCGCAAAAGCATCACCTTCACGCGACCTTTATGCCCAAGCCCATTTACGGCATCAGCGGGTCGGGCATGCACACGAATATGTCGCTGTTCAAAGGCGGCGAAAACGCTTTTTATGATGAAAATGACCCGCTGGGTTTGAGCGGCACGGCCTACCGGTTCATCGCCGGCCTGATGGAACACATCAAGGGGATGACATTGGTGTTGAATCCGCTTGTCAATTCATATAAACGCCTTGTCCCCGGCTATGAAGCGCCGGTGTATATCGCCTGGTCGGCAAAAAACCGCAGTCCTCTTATCCGGGTGCCCTCCACAAGGGGCTTGGGCACCAGGCTGGAGCTGCGCAGCGCCGACCCTTCCTGCAACCCTTACCTCGAAATGGCCGTCTGTCTGATGGCCGGGCTTGACGGTATGGAAAGAAACCTTGTGCCGCCGGCGTCGATCGATTCCAATATTTACGACATGAGCAAAACCCGGCGCAAGGACGAAGGCATCGAAAACCTGCCGGGAACGCTCGAGGAAGCCATCCGGCATTACCAAAACGACGCGTTTATGCAAGCGGCGCTTGGCGGACACATTTTTGAGAAATACCTCGTCGCCAAAAAAGAGGAATGGAAAGACTACCGGGCCAGGGTGTCTCAATGGGAATTGGACCAATATCTTGTAAAATACTGATTGTAAGGAAAATTATATAGACTGCAAAACCGAAAGGAGAAAACCAATGAACTACTCCCACGAAGTGGAAAAAATGTGTACCGTAGCCAAAGGGCCCAACCATGGGCCGGCGCCGATACCCGAGGAGGGCCGGTGGGTCAAAGCCTATGAAATTAAAGATATTTCCGGCCTGTCCCACGGCGTCGGCTGGTGCGCGCCGCAGCAGGGCGCCTGCAAACTGACTCTCAACATTAAAAAAGGCATCGTCGAGGAAGCCCTGGTCGAAACCATCGGCTGCACGGGTATGACGCACTCCGCTGCCATGGCGGCGGAAATTCTGCCCGGCAAAACCCTTCTCGAATGCCTCAACACCGACCTTGTCTGCGACGCCATCAACGTCGCGATGCGTGAAATCTTCCTCCAGTTCGTTTACGGCCGCACCCAGTCGGCGTTTTCCGAAGACGGGCTTCTCGTCGGCGCCGGCCTCGAGGACCTGGGCAAGGGCCTTCGCTCGCAGGTCGCGACGATGTACAGCACCAAGCTCAAAGGTGTGCGCTATTTGGATATGGCCGAAGGCTATGTCACCCGCATGGCTCTAGACGGCGACGGCCAGGTCATCGGCTATGAATTTGTTAAACTCGGCAAGATGCTTGAGGATATCCGCCGCGGCAAAAGCCCCGACGAAGCCTACAAAGCCAACATCGGCACCTATGGCCGTTTCGCGGACGCCGCGAAAACGATCGACCCGCGTGAAGAATAAGAGAGAGAGGATTATAAAATGGCTGATAAAGTTGTCTTTGAAGGCATGGACAGAAGAATGGACAAAATCGGCAAATGCCTGGCGCAATACGGGCTTGCCGACCTTGCCGAAGCGCGCGAGTTGTGCCTTTCCAAGGGAATCCATGTTGAAGATATCGTGAAGGGCGTGCAGCCCATCGCGTTTGAAAACGCCGTCTGGGCCTATACCCTCGGCGTGGCGATCGCGCTGAAAGAGAGTGTGAAGAACGCGTTTGAGGCGGCCGAATGCATCGGCAAAGGGCTTCAGGCGTTCTGCATCCCGGGCTCCGTCGCCGAGCAGCGCAAGGTCGGCCTCGGCCACGGCAACCTCGGCGCGATGCTTTTAAAAGAAGAAACTAAGTGCTTCGCCTTCCTCGCCGGCCACGAGTCGTTCGCGGCCGCCGAAGGCGCCATCGGCATCGCCAAAAAAGCCAATAAAGTCCGCAAGGAACCGCTGCGGGTTATCCTCAACGGTCTCGGCAAAGACGCGGCGATGATCATCTCGCGCATCAACGGCTTCACCTATGTCGAAACCGAATACGATTTCTTCAAAGATGAGCTGAAAATCGTCAACACGACCGCCTACTCCGAAGGCGACCGCGCGAAAGTGCGCTGCTTCGGCGCCAACGATGTGCTCGAGGGCGTCGCGATTATGATTCACGAAGGTGTCGACGTTTCCATCACCGGCAACTCGACGAACCCCACGCGCTTCCAGCACCTCGTCGCGGGCACCTATAAGAAGTGGTCCGTCGAAAACAGCGTCAACTATTTCTCCGTCGCTTCCGGCGGCGGCACGGGCCGCACCCTGCACCCGGATAATGTCGCGGCGGGCCCCGCCTCCTACGGTTTGACGGATTCCATGGGCCGCATGCATTCCGACGCGCAGTTCGCCGGCTCGTCTTCCGTGCCCGCCCATGTGGAAATGATGGGCCTCATCGGCATGGGCAACAACCCGATGGTCGGCGCTACGGTCGCCTGCGCGGTCGAAGTCGAACAGTCTTACAAATAAACCGGAATAAAAATCGGAGACGGAGCGGATTGCAAAACCGCTCCGTTTTTTCTGTTCCAAGAGGAATGTCTTAAACCGGCGGCTGAAAAGCAGCCGCCCGTGACGGTTTTGTGTATTGACAAGAAACGGGATTCGGTTACAATAGAAACAGGCAATATTTTCATAAAATACGGGAGGTATTCATCATGAAAAGATTATCCTTGATTCTGCTCGCGCTGGTTTTATGCCTGGGCATGCTGGCCGGCTGCAGCTCGAAGGAGCCGGAAGACAATACCGGAAACACAACCGCCGCGGAAGTTGACAAAACAACAGCGGAAGACGAAAACACCACGCAGGAAGCGGAGGAAGAAAAACCGGCGCTGCTCGGCAGCGAAGAGGACTTTAAGAAAAAACTGCCCAACTACAGCTGTGAAATCCATTATAATACAAACGACCAGGAAGCGAAGGTCATCGCTTATAAAGTCCATCCGGACGGGGTCGTTTTCAAAGCGGATGAGTCCGAAGACAGCGTCATGATCTTTGATATAAAGAACAACAAACTCTATGTGCTTAATGAAACGGAGAAGTCGGGCTTTGTCATGTCTTCCGACTTTGAGGGAGAGAACAGCTTTGTCAACCCGGCCACTTACTTCATGCCGTGGCAGGATATTGACTCGAGCCTCTTAAAGAAAAGCAAATCGGTGACCGTCGACGGGCGCAAGGCCACCGTGTATATCTACGAATTTATGAGTGTGCAGGCGCTTTACACAATTGACGACGAATATGGCGTCTGCCTGAGTTATGAAATGCGGTCGGAAGGGGACGAAACGGCTTCCTCAAAGTGGGAGATGAAGAACCTTCAAATCGGGAAAGTAACCGAAGCGGACATTTCCGTTCCCGCGGATTACAATGTCACCGAATTCGACATTCCCTCCTGATGATTGTTCGGCATTGTTTGACAGAACGTCGCTCCTGTGTTATAGTGGCGTGGAGCGGAAAACATCGGCAGTTATGGCTTCGGCGCGAAGCGGACATCGACAAATATCGTTTTGAGATGGTAAGGCAGTAAGCGGAACTGTTCGCTTACTGCCTTATGAATAATTGAAGTGAATCCCCGGCCGCTCATATCAAGGAGGAACCATGCGTTTTCAAGACCTGAACATCCATCCGTCCATTCTCAAAGCGTTGGAACAGGAAAACTACACCGAACCAACGCCGATACAAGCGCAAGCCATACCGCCCATACTGGAAGGCCGGGATTTGCTCGGTTGCGCGCAGACCGGCACTGGCAAGACAGCGGCCTTTGCCGTCCCGACCCTGCAGAGGTTGTGCGAACAAAGAGGCGGCCGGGCGGATAAAAGAACAATCCGTGCGCTTGTCCTGACCCCGACAAGGGAGCTTGCCGTTCAGATTTATGAAAGCTTCTGCGCTTACGGCCGCCACACTGGGCTGCGTTATGGCGTGATTTACGGCGGCGTATCCCAAAAACCGTCGGAAATTCAGCTCCGAAACGGCGTGGATATCCTCATCGCGACGCCCGGCCGGCTCAACGACCTGATGAACCAGGGTATCGTTACTTTGCGCCAGGTTGAAATTTTTGTTCTCGATGAAGCGGACCGTATGCTCGATATGGGTTTCATTCATGACGTGAAGCGAATCATCGCGAAAATGCCCCAGCCAAAACAGACACTGCTGTTTTCGGCGACCATACCGCCCGAAATCGCCGGCATGGCGGGCTCGCTGCTGACAAACCCCGCGAGAATATCCGTCTCGCCGGAATCCCCGGCCGTTGAAATCATTGAACAATTCCTTTACTATGTCGACAAAGTGAACAAGCGCAGCTTGTTGCTTCATATTCTCGAAGATCCCTCGATCGTTTCTGCGCTGGTATTCACGCGCACAAAGCACGGCGCGGACCGGGTCGTCAAGGAACTGAAAAGAGCGGGCATCAACGCCGCGGCCATTCACGGCGACAAATCGCAGAACGCCCGCCAGACGGCGCTTAACGACTTTAAAAACAAACAAACCAGAGTCCTGGTGGCGACGGATATCGCGGCGAGGGGCATCGATATCGACGAGCTTTCCCATGTCGTCAATTTCGAACTGCCCAATGTGCCGGAGACCTATGTCCACCGTATCGGGCGGACCGGCCGGGCAGGGCTCGGCGGCAGCGCGATATCTTTCTGTGATTTTGAGGAAAAACCGCTGCTTAAAGACATCGAAAAACTCATCGGCAAACGCATCCCTGTTGTGGAGGAACATCCGTACCCGTTGTTGATCAACTACGCGCTGCCGAAGCCGGAGCGTCCGCCGCGTCCAAGCCGGTCGCCCGACAGCCCGCGGGAAGCCGGCAGGCCGAACCGCCACAACCCGGCTCGGATTACGCGCCGCCCGAACGCCAGGTAAACCATCCTATCAAAAAGGCCGGAAAGGGTGCTTTGTTTGGAATACCCGATGGATTTCCTGCTCTCCGAAGAGGAAACGGAGGGCAAAGTTCAGAACAGAAAGCTGTTTCATTATGCGCTTGGCTTGGCCGGCCAAAATGTCAGCTACGGCTATGTCAGCGGCTGGCTGAATTATTTTTGCATCAACCTTTTGCATATCGACCCGAAGAAAGTCGGCAGGGTGTTTTTCGCGAGCTATTTTTGGGACGCGCTCAACGACCCCGTCATCGGCGCCGCGGTCGACAAGCATCGCTTTAGAAGCGGAGAAAAGCTGCGGCCGTTTCTTTTATGGCTTCCCCCGTTCATCGGCGCGTTGTCGGCCATGATGTTTTTTAATGTCCGTTTTGAGGAGAATGGCAAACTGCTGTATATCCTCTTGATTTATTTTGTCTGGGACGTCGTGTACTCTCTGCAGGATACGGCGTTGTGGGGAATGGTGGCGGTTTCCTCGCCGCTTTCCGGCGAGCGTGCGCGGGTGGCGCAATGGGTTTCCATCGGCGCGGGCGCCGGGGGAGCCGTGGTCGGGACGTTTCAGATACTCCGCAGTTTGTTGGAAAGGTACTACGGCGTTTCGGATATGGCCGTTTTTATCGTGTTTGGTTTCATTTTCGCGCTGGGCGGCGAGCTCGTTTCCATGTCGGCCCATAAAATGCCCGAGGCCGTCCGCAGCGAAACGCCGAAGGATAATATTTGGCGGTCACTCGCTCTATTGCGTTATAACAGAACGCTGGTTCTCATTGTCATCGCGCGCCTGGTGCTGAGCCTGAACCCGAGGGTCGGCAACGCGTACTTTTTTGAAAACATGGTGTCTTACGATATCGGCAGTTTGCATATCGACGGCAAAACGGCCGATTTTATCGTCGGGTTGTTATCCGGAATACCCGGTACGTTTGCGGTGTTCTTTGCGACGAAATTCGCGCGAAAAATCGGCGGTATGAAAAAGATTCTGGTGCTGTCCCAAATGATGTCCATAACGCTTCGCGTTTTCGCGTACTTCGTGGGCTACCAATCCATCGGCAGAATGGCTGTCATTATACTGCTCAGCGGTATCATGAACATCCCCGGCTCCATGATGGATATCGCGCACCGGTCCCTGCTGAGCGACTCCATCGATTATCTGGAGTGGCGGACCGGCGTTCGGACGGAAGGAATATCCTTTTCCATGCAGAATTTCGTCAGTAAAATGACCGGCGGCATCGGCAAACTCATCGAGGGCGAGCTGTTATCGCGCCTGGGGTACGACAGCAAACGAAAAGCCGCCGGTCTGCCGCAAAACGCGCGGTTCCGCAAAAGCATGTGGCCGATGTACATGGCCGGCCCGGTCGTAGGCTCCGTTCTTTACCTCATCGCGGTCAGCTTCATACGCGACGATAAACGGGAGCGCGAAAGAATCGAGGCGGAACTAAAAGAGCGCCGGAAGGCGGCCGCGGCCTCGATTGACGCGAAAGCCGAAGAGAGTATGGCCTGATAATTTTACATCACAGCGTGCCGGCAAAGACGGTTTCGTTTTCCGGCCTTGGCGGAACGGCCACGGTTGAGGAGACCATCCGCGTTCAAGGCCAAACCGACACGACCGCCGCTGTTTATGACACGCAGGGCGGGCTTCTTGCCGCCGATTTGACTTATTTCCCCCTGTATATTTTCCCGAGTAGAAAAAAAAAGAAAGGCGGCTTCTCCCGCAAGCCGGGGGAAGCCGCCGCGCAGTTTTTAATCAGGAAACTCTTTTGCCGTCCTTTAGTTTAATCTTACCGATAAACGGGATTTTCAGAAGCCCGTCAACCGTGTCGCCCTCAAAGGTGGCCGTAATTTCAATATCCTTGCCGGGCAGCAGATCGACGTTCGCGATGGCGGTCAGCGTGTTGCCGTCTTCCTTGACATCGCGGATTTCGATCTCGGGGATGTCGACGCCCGGCACATCAAGTTCCCAGCCGTACTGCCCGTTGTTGTCCTTGATGGTAAAAAACGCTTCTCCTCTGTAAAACATGGTGTCCACGCGGCAAGCCCATTTTCCTAAACCGATCATCATAAAAACTCCTTTATCAAAATTGATGAATACTCATCGACGCCATTGTACCATTCACGGCGAACGGTGTATTGTACAATTCGTGTATTTTTGTAACTATCGCAGTCGCGAACGGCTTTTTTTCATTTTGAAGGCGATGCGCCGGCCCGCCGGTCATAAACCCGGACATAATCGACCGTC
>DAITOC010000045.1:0-10228 GCA_036834305.1 Clostridiales bacterium | reverse complement strand
CAGCCGGCCAAGTTCATCGATACTTTTAACAACGGCCTTTATTGTCTGCCCCGTGGTGAATCTCGCCGCGGGGTGAGGTATGCGGGAAACGGAAATACTGTCGATGGGCAACAGCGCGTTGATTCCCGCGCCGATATCGCAAAAAACGCCGAAGTTTTCAATGTGCGCCGCGACGGCTTCGATAATATCGCCGGGAGAAAGACGGGAGATATACTGTTCCAGGCAATCGAGCTGGACGCTTTTCCGGCTTAGCAGCGCGTATTGGCAGCCTTTGCTGTCAACGCTGAATCCCGTTATTACAAAGCAGACCGGTTTATTGACGCGTGAAATCAGGGCGATATCACGCACGGAACCGTCATCAATGCCGATAGCTCCCTCGTTTCGGGGAATAATGCCCTTCATACAACCCAAATCCACGTGAAGATTATGCTCACTGTCACAAAGCTGAGCCCGCGCTTCGACCGGGGTGCCCATGCAACACGCTTCGTGCAGCAACGCCGGTGAAGTAAAAATTCTGCGGTTTTCCGCGGTGTTCATAAGTTGGCCTTCCGGCTTATAGTTTCCCGTTTTAACCACCCCGTTTTTTCTTATTCTTTTCATTTATATGCGGCTGCCCGCTTCAATAATCCCAAAACGGACGAACGGATTTACTTGAAGCCCCGGGCGGTGTATACTTCAAAGCCGTATTATGCTATAATAAAACGCGATATTTCAAATCGAGAAGGGGCGCGGGCCGGTGGATGTTCGCATAGGCGACAAACTGATTATGAAAAAACCGCATCCCTGCGGCTGCAACACATTTCTGGTGTTGCGTATCGGTATGGATTTTCGTATTAAGTGCGAAAAATGCGGCAGGGAAGTCATGACACCGCGCCTGAAATGCGAAAAGAGCATAAAGAAAATCGAGAGGGAATAAAAATAGATTTCGGTATGATTATGACAAACGGAGGATAGTATGCTCGACAGACTCAAGCAGGTTGAAGAAAAGTTTGAGAATATCAATGAACAGTTATGTGACCCCGCCATTGTGTCCGACATGGACCACTACCGCAAGCTGATGCGTGAAATAAAGAGGTTGACGCCGGTTGTCGAAAAATACCGTGAGTATAAGACAGCCCTCGCTGTCGCGGATGAAGCAAAATCGCTCCTGGATGGCGGCGGCCTTGATAAAGATTTCCGTGACATGGTGATTGAGGAATATGAATCGTCCAAAGAAACGCTTGAAAGAATACGCGGCGAGTTGAAGGTTCTTCTGCTGCCCCCCGACCCCAACGATGACAAAAATGTTATCCTAGAAATACGCGGCGGCGCGGGCGGTGAGGAGGCGAATCTTTTCGCCAATACGCTGTTCCGGATGTATTCCATGTACGCCGAAACAAAAGGCTGGAAACCCGAGATTCTCAACGCCAATGCTACAGAATTGGGCGGCTTCAAAGAGATAAGCTTTGTGATCGAGGGTGAGGGAGCGTACTCGCGCTTCAAGTTTGAAAGCGGCGTTCACCGTGTCCAGCGCGTGCCGGAGACGGAAAGCCAGGGTCGAATTCATACCTCGACCGTTACTGTCGCCGTCCTGCCCGAAGCGAGCGAGGTGGATATTGAAATAAAAGCGTCCGACCTGCAAATCGATACCTACCGGTCCAGCGGCGCGGGAGGCCAGCATGTCAACAAGACCGATTCCGCTATCCGTATCACGCACATTCCAACCGGAACCGTCGTTGAGTGCCAGGATGAACGCAGCCAATACAAGAACAAGGATAAGGCGATGAAAATCCTGCGTTCCAAGGTGCTTGAAGCCGAGTTGGAAAAGCAAAGCGCCGCCATCGCCGGTGAACGCAAGGCGCAGGTAGGCACCGGTGACAGAAGCGAACGCATCCGGACCTACAACTACGCCCAGGGCCGCGTCAGCGACCACCGCATTGGCCTGACGCTCTACCGGCTCGAATCGATTCTCAACGGGGATTTGGACGAAATTATCGACGCTCTGATTACGGCGGACACCGCCGAAAAACTCAAAGGGGAAAACTTCGGCGAGTGATAAAAAGGACGAAGCGTTAAACGCTGCCATTATGCGGACTAACTATTTAAAAATCGATACGCAAGCCGACAGGCAAAACATCGAGGCCGCCGCCGTGATATTGAAAAACGGAGGTTTGGTCGCTATACCCACCGAGACGGTGTACGGTTTGGCCGCCAACGCGCTCGACGGAAAAGCCGTCGCTAAAATATTTGAGGCGAAAGGCCGCCCGCAGGACAATCCTTTGATCGTGCACATTGCCGCCTTTAAGGAACTCGAAGCTCTGGTCACAGAAGTTCCTCCCGAAGCGGTCAAGCTCGCCGAGGCGTTTTGGCCGGGGCCGCTGACGATTGTTTTACCGAAATCCTCCGCCGTGCCGCCGGAAGTCAGCGCCGGGCTTGACACCGTCGCGGTCCGAATGCCTTCCCACCCGGTGGCTCTGCGGATCATTCAAGCCGCCGGGGTACCATTAGCGGCCCCTTCCGCCAATACTTCCGGCAGCCCAAGCCCTACCTCGGCGCAGCATGTTCTAAGTGATCTCGACGGTAAAATCGACGCCGTCGTCGACGGCGGCTGGTGTGCCGTCGGCGTGGAATCAACGGTGTTAAGCCTGACGGGCGAAACCCCGCGAATTCTACGGCCCGGCGGCATCACGCCCGACCAGGTCAAGGCCGTAATCGGCGCGGTGGATATCGACCCTGCCGTTTTTTCTTCTCTTCAAGACGATGAAAAACCCATGTCCCCGGGGTTGAAATACAAGCATTATGCTCCCAAAGCGAAGGTTGTCCTGCTCAAAGGCAGCCTGGCGGCGTTCGCGGACTATGCAGCCGCGCATGCCAAGGCGGGGACAATGGCGATGTGTTTCAACGGTGAGGAATCGGCAATACCCGTGCCGGCGGTCTCCTACGGCGCCAAGGATAACGCCGCCGAACAGGCGGAAAAGCTGTTCGGCGCCTTGCGCGAGGCCGATCAAGCAGGCGCAGGGCTTGTTCTTGTACGCTGCCCGCGGACAGAAGGCATCGGCTTGGCTGTCTTCAACCGTTTGTTGAGGGCCGCGGCTTTCGAGGTGGTGGAATTGTGAAGACAATCGTTATCGGCTTGACAGGCCAAACGGGAGCCGGTAAAAGCACCGTTGCAGCGCTCCTTGCCGGCAAGGGCTTTGAAATCATTGACGGAGATAAAACCGCAAGAGAGATAACCTCTGCCGGTTCTCCGGTCCTTTCCCGGCTGGCCGGGGAGTTTGGGGCGGATATCCTCAACGCGGACGGTACGCTCAACCGAAGCGCATTGGCCGCCAAAGCGTTTGCCTCGAGGGATTCCACACGAAAACTCAACCGGATTACGCATCCGGCCATAACCGAGAAAATGCTGGAAACAGTGAAACAAGCGGAAGCCCGCGGCGCCCGCGCGGTGGTTATCGACGCGGCGGCTTTGCTTGAGAGCGGTATCGCCGACCGGTGTGACATAATAGCCGTTGTTGCCGCGCCGGAAAAAATAAGGCTTCAAAGAATTATAGAACGCGACGGCATCGACAGAGAAAAAGCCATGGCGAGGATACGCGCCCAGGCAGCCGAGGCATACTATAACAACGCGGCGGATATTATTATTAGAGCTTACCCGCCGTATTCGGTCGAGGAAGAGACGGAAAAGCTCGCAGAGAGAATCCGGCGTTTGTCGGAGTAACGATTCAAAGGGGCTGAAACCGATGACCGGCAAAGGCAGAATAAAGACCGCCGCGCTACTGGCCGGCTTTTTGATTGTTGTTGCCTGGATGAGCGCCGTGGCCTGGAAAACAGCTTTGAAAGTGATCTATCCGTTGAAATATACCGCCGTCATTGAACAATACAGCGAACAGTACCAAATCGACGAAGCGCTGCTGTTTGCCGTTGTGAAAACGGAAAGCTCTTTCAAGCCCGCCGCCGAATCGAAAGCCGGCGCCGTCGGACTGACCCAGATTACGCCGGACACATTCCGTTGGCTTCAAACGAAAACGAAGGAGGACCTTCCCGATTCCGCTTTGCTTGACCCGGAAACCTCTGTGCGGTACGGCGCCTTTTTTATTAGGCTTCTTCTCGATGAATTTGAGCAGGACGAAACGGCGCTCGCCGCTTATCACGCGGGCAGGGGACGCGTAAACCAATGGCTCGGTGACAGAGATGTCTCACCCGACGGCAAGTCCATTCCGGATATTCCGTACGGCGACACGGCGCGTTATGTCAAAAAAGTGATGCGCGCGGTGGATATTTATAAAAACCTGTATGATATTCAATGAACAAGGAGAGGTAAGAATGTGTGAGGAAAAATCAGCCGCGGAGCTGCTGAGGGACGAGCTGTTTTCGACACAGAAAAACGCGGCGCTGACGATGACCGATGAGGAGATTCACGAAGCCGACAGGTTTTGTGAAGGCTACAGGCGCTTTTTAAACACCGGCAAGACCGAGCGCGAAGCGGTCGATTTCGCGATCAAGGCGGCTGCCGAAAAGGGATTTCGGCCATTTGACTCTCAAGCCGCCTGTAAACCCGGCGACAAACTCTATTACAACAACCGGGGCAAAGCGGTGATATTGGCCGTAATCGGCCAAAAGGGCCTCGCGGGCGGCGTGAAGCTCATCGCGTCGCATATCGACGCGCCCAGGGTGGACCTGAAACCGAACCCGTTGTATGAAGACAGCGAGCTGGCCTTATTGAAAACCCATTACTACGGCGGCATAAAAAAATATCAGTGGACAGCCGTTCCTCTTTCTCTGCACGGTGTCGTGATACTCAAAAACGGCCAATGCGTTGCCGTCAATATCGGCGAGCAACCCGGTGAGCCGCGGTTTGTCATCACCGACCTGCTGCCTCACCTTGCCGGTGAGCAGCTCAAACGCACCCTGTCCGAAGCAATCAAGGGCGAAGAACTCAATGTCCTCGTCGGCAGCCGTCCGTTCCGCAGCGACAAGGGCAGCGAACTTGTCAAGTTGAATATTTTAAAACTGCTCAATGAAAAATACGCGATGACCGAGCGCGATTTCCTCTGCGCGGAGCTCGAACTTGTGCCGGCGTATGAGGCCTGCGACATCGGCCTTGACCGGAGCATGATCGGCGGTTACGGCCACGACGATAGGGTGTGCGCCTATCCGTCATTGGCGGCGCTTCTGGAAACGGATAATCCCGAGTACACCGCCGTCGCCGTTCTCGCCGACAAGGAGGAAACGGGCAGCGAAGGGAACACGGGTCTGGAATCGCGGTATCTCGAGAATTTCATAGCCGCCCTCGCGCACGCGGAAGGCCTGCCCGCGCGGGATGTCCTTTGCCGTTCGGAATGCCTTTCGGCGGATGTCAACGCGGCGTTTGACCCGACCTTCCCGTCGGTGCTCGATAAACTCAACGCGGCCTATCTCAACAAGGGGATTGTCGTTACAAAATATTCGGGCTCCCGCGGCAAGAGCGGCACCTCCGACGCGAGCGCCGAGTTTTTGGGCCGCGTCCGGGATATTCTTGACGGCGCCGGCGTGGTTTGGCAGACGGGTGAGCTCGGCAAGGTCGACGAAGGGGGCGGCGGCACCGTGGCGAAGTATGTGGCCGGCCTCGATGTCGAGGTCGTCGATGTCGGTGTGCCGGTGCTTTCCATGCACTCCCCGTTCGAGGTTGTCTCCAAACTCGATGTCTATATGGCTTACAAGGCGTTTAAAGCATTTTTTAATGTGAAGTAGATAAAAGTGAAGTAGATAAAACGAACGGCCGCCCGACAGGGCGGCCGCAAACTTTTTATGCGCGTTTGACCGGAACGATATCCCGGCGGGCTATATCCCTATCGCGAAGTGTTTGAAAAGTTTGAACGCGATGCTGTTCTTCAGCACGACATCCGTCATGAAATCGGCGAGCGCCCGCAGAATCACGGAGTAGTCAAAGGTCTTCGGCACATGCACGGCGGGGAACTCAATGTCCGGCGCGGTGATGACGAACGCCTGCGTGTAGCAGATACCGCCGGGCCCCGTCAGGTACGCCCGCACATAACAGCCCAAATCATCCGCGTAATCGTCCAGGTCGATGCTGGCGCCTTTCGCGATAATATTGCCGTCGGAAACCCAGGTGATGGCGTCATAGTTTTCTCCCGTGAGGGTGATCTTGTCGGCGTTCTCGTCGACGGCGATCCGTGTCACCATCGGAACGGGTCCTTCGCCGCTGAAATCGTCGCCGAGCTCATAGCGCGCGTGGCGGCTGACGCCGAAATACGCGCCGGTTTCCATACAGGTCCGCAGCGCCTCCACGGTGTTTTCCGGCTCCATCATGACAGTGAAAGCCCGGTCGTTCTGGTCCGTGCCGTGCGAATCGCTGAAGGTGACGCAAAAGACATTGCGCCCGTTGGGAATGGTCTTTTGGAGCACCTCGTCCCACAGAATGCGGTCGTACGGCGTATGCCCGTCGTCGCCGCTGTTGATATCCATGGCAAAGCAGGAAGGATAATCCAGGAAAATACGCGCGAATTTATTGACGTATTTCGGCTGCCTGGAAATATCGGGATCCTGCTTATCCCATGCCTGGGTGAAGTTGCCGATGTGGTTGAGCATGGTCAGGCCGCCGAGTTCTCCGTTTTTCCGAACCTGCGTTTCATAGTCGCCGTCGACGCCGATGAGGCCCTGGCCGTAGTCGACAAAAAAGCCGTTGACATGCGTGTTGCTCGGCACGGCGCCGTTAAGCTCAACACCGAGCGGCACATCAAGCATACCGCGGCCGCCTCTGCCGACGCCTGTGAGAATTTCGCTGTACCGCTCGTCCGTCAGCGGCGAAACAGCGCGGCCCTGGTTGCGTTCACGCTTGACAAGGGTCATAATCGGCACCGTTTGCGGCATGTTGTTCCATCCCCGGTTGTTGACCATGTGGTCGGTGATGGCTAAAATGTCAAAACCGAGGGAATAATGGCTTTCCACCATTTCATCAAGGTTGGAGGCGCCGTCGCTTGCGATGGTGTGAGTATGCAGAGCGGCCTTCAGAGCCTTCCAGGTGTTCCAATTCACGTCTTTATAAGGGCTGTCGATGGTGAAATCGTGCTCGCTTTCGAGAGCCGTTACGGCCGCCGAGGAACCCACACCGAACAAGCCGGCAGGCAGCAGCAGACTCGCGCAAAGAGTCAGGGCAAGCAGCTTTTTCCATGGTTTTCTCATGACAAATCCTCCTTTTTATATCATAGAATACTATAACCCTTATAGAAATTATTTGCAATATTTAGCAATCATTATCGTCCGGCGGATTTCGGTAAATAAAGGCAAAAAATTCCCCGCCGCAAGGGCGGGGAATTCGCGTTCACAAGTTTGCTTATTTAAGCTCGACTTTCGCGCCGGCTTCCTCAAGCTTGGCTTTCGCGGCTTCCGCGTCTTCTTTGGAAATCTGCTCTTTAACGGCTTTCGGCGCGTTGTCAACAACGGCTTTCGCTTCCGCGAGGCCAAGGCCCGTGATTTCACGGACAGCTTTGATGACCTTAATCTTTTCGGCGCCGATTTCGGCGAGGATGACATCAAACTCGGTCTGCTCCGACACTTCCTGGGCGGCAGCTTCCACAGGGCCGGCGGCGACTGCCACGGCGGCGGCGGCAGAAACACCGAACTCTTCCTCAACGGCCTTTACGAGCTCGGAAAGCTCAAGAACGGTTAACACTTTAATCTCTTCAATAATCGCTGCGATTTTTTCTGAAGCCATTTTTGTTCCTCCTAAATTCATTGTGACGCGTTTGTTTTATGCCGCGTCTTCACTTTTCTTGTCGGCCACCGCTTGAATGGCGCGTGCGAACGCCGCTATCGGCGCGTTGAATACATTGCATACGGTCGCGAGAAGCACTTCGCGCGACGGCAGTTTGGCGAGGTTTCGAACCATATCGACGCTGATGTTTTTACCGTCGATAAAACCGGCTTTGATGGAAAAATTCTTGTGTTTGTCCGCAAATTTCGAGAGAATACGGGCCGCCGCCGTGTAATCGTCGGGGCTCGTCGCGATGGCGGTCGTTCCCGCCAGCACCTGCTCAAGACCTTGCAGTTCCGCTTCTTTAAAGGCAAGGCCCAAAAGCGTGTTTTTGACGACCGTGTATTTGACATTCGCGTCTCTCAGTTCTTTTCTGAGAACCGTGTCGTCCGCAACGGTGATACCTTTGTAATCTACCAATACGCCCGCGCAGGATCCTTTCAGCGTATCGGCAAGCTCCGCTACCGCTTGCTTTTTTTGTTCCAGCACTTTTTCACTTGGCATGAGTTCACCTCCGGTTCGTTATTTTGCCAGCGTAAAGGAAAAGCCCTTCACTCATTGCCGAGAGAAGGGCTGAACATACTCGTTCGGAGCGCGCGCTCCAAGCATGTTTCCTTCCTCGGCAGGCGGTTACCCCTTACGCATTGAACATGCACCTGCTGTCTTCGGTAAGAACAACATTTGAAATATTAACACACGCTTGCGCGGGTGTCAAGCTTTTTTATCAGACACCGGCCGTCAGTTTGGAGGGATTGATGCGAATGCCGGGGCCCATGGTCGTCGCCACGACACAGGAGCGGATATACTGGCCTTTTGTCGCGGCGGGCTTCGCTTTGATGACGGCGTCAAGAAGAGTCGAAAAGTTCTCGTTGAGTTTATCGGGGCCGAACGACACTTTCCCGATGGGGCAGTGAATAATATTGGTCTTGTCAAGGCGGTATTCAATCTTACCGGCCTTCGCTTCGGTGACCGCTCTGCCGACATCCGCTGTGACGGTTCCCGCTTTAGGGCTCGGCATCAAGCCGCGGGGGCCGAGCACCTTGCCCAAACGGCCGACGAGGCCCATCATATTCGGCGCCGCGATGGCTACGTCGAAATCCATGAAGCCCTCGCCCTGAATTCTCGCTACGAGATCTTCCGCGCCGACGATTTCGGCTCCGGCTCCCTCAGCCGCCTTTGCCTCGTCACCCTTGGCAAAAACAGCGACGCGTACTTTTTTGCCCGTGCCGTTGGGCAGCACGACCGCGCCGCGCACCTGCTGGTCGGCGTGGCGGGAGTCGACGCCCAGACGCACATGAACTTCCACCGTCTCGTCAAATTTAGCCGCCGCTGTTTTAATAGCCGCCTCAAGCGCCTCGCCGGGGTCATAAAGTTTCGCTCTGTCAACAAGTTTGGCGCTCTCGATATATTTTTTACCGTGTTTCATAGTATTTTCCTCCAATCATGTGGTAAAATCGGATCTTTCCTCCCACCCGGCAGGCTTATTCGTCAACGACTTTGACGCCCATGCTGCGCGCCGAACCGGCTATCATAGCCATGGCCGCCTCAATGCTCGCCGCGTTGAGGTCAGGCATTTTTTGTTCGGCGATTTTTCGAATCTGCTCACCGGTGATTGTCGCGACCTTCGTCTTGTTGGGCACGCCCGAACCGCTTTCAATGCCGCACGCCTTTTTAATCAGAACCGCGGCGGGGGGTGTCTTCGTGATAAAAGAAAAGGAGCGGTCGGCATAGACCGTAATGACGACGGGAATAATCAAACCCATGTCATTCTTTGTGCGTTCGTTGAATTCCTTGGTGAAAGCCATGATATTGACACCGTGCTGGCCCAAAGCGGGGCCGACAGGCGGTGCCGGGGTCGCCTTTCCGGCGGGGATTTGCAGCTTAATCAAGCCGACTACTTTTTGCGCCATAAAGAATGTGCACCTCCATAATATTGTGGTGAATGGCGGAACAGGCTCGATGTGTCTTTGCCGTCGATCCGTTCCTCCCACGCGGAGCGTAAGCTCCCCGCGTAAAACGCGGATAATTTAAACGGGCAAGCCCGTCAATTATCAAAGGTTATTCCACGGCCGGCTCCACTTGGTCGAGTTCGAGGTCGACAAGTGTTTCTTTGCCGAACATGAAAACTTTCACGCGGACAAGGTCCTTGTCCAACATGATTTCGTCCACGGTACCAGAAAACCCGTCAAAAATCTCATCGACGATGTTGACCACATCACCGACTTTATAGCTGACTTCGATGCTTTTCTTTTCCACCCCGATGGCAATGACTTCCGATTCGGGCAGGGGAACGGGCTTGCTTTCCGGTCCCACAAAACCGGTAACGCCGCGCGTGTTCCGTATGACGAACCATGCTTCGTCGCTCATGACGGGGCGGTCGTCCTTGTCGGGTGTGACGGCAACCTTGACCAAAACATAGCCGGGGTACAGCTTGCGCTCGACCTCGCGCTTTTTATCGTCTTTGATCTCGGTAACCATTTCCGTCGGGATCTTCAC
>DAITOC010000044.1:0-10405 GCA_036834305.1 Clostridiales bacterium | reverse complement strand
AAGCGATACGGGCCTGTTTACCGTTGTTCACAACGGAATTATCGAGAACTACGCGCGGCTTCGGGAAATCCTGACGGACGACGGCTATACCTTCACCTCCGAAACGGACACCGAAGTCATCGCGCACCTGTTGGAAAAGTACTATAAAGGCGACCCTGTGCAGGCCATGGTGCGGGCTTTGCCTCTTTTGGAAGGTTCCTTCGCGCTCGGCATTCTCTGCGCGGATTTTCCGGGGAAGCTTTACGGCGCCCGGCGTTCTTCGCCGTTGATTGCCGGGCTTGCCGAGGACGGAAGCTTTCTCGCGTCGGACATCGCGGCGCTGCTGCAATACACCAACGAGGTATACCGGTTCGACGACGGGGAATGGGCCGCCCTTGGAAAAGACTCCGTTGAGTTCTTTAACAGCGGCGGCGAAAAGGTGCAAAAACACAAAGCAGTCGTCGACTTGTCACCGGAATCCGTGGAAAAGGGCGGGCACGAGCATTTTATGCTCAAAGAAATCATGGAACAGCCCGAAGCCATTCGAAACACGTTGCTGCCTTACCGCGATAAAAACGGTAAAATCGTGATAGAGGAACTGGCGCTGTCGCCCGCGGATATTCGGGAAATAAACAAAATATTCATCGTCGCGTGCGGTTCCGCCTACCACGCGGGGATTGTGGGCAAGTATGTGTTCGAGGAGCTTCTGCGGCTGTCCGTGGAGGTCGACATCGCCTCGGAGTTTCGTTACAGAAGGCCGATTCTCGACGAACACTCGCTGGTCATCATCATCAGCCAGAGTGGAGAAACGGCGGACACACTCGCCGCTTTAAGGGAAGCGAAAAAACGCGGCGCAAAGCTGCTTTCCATCGTCAATGTAAAAGGCAGCTCCATCGCCCGCGAAAGCGATATGGTGCTTTATACAAAGGCCGGCGCGGAAATCGCCGTTGCCACGACGAAAGCTTACAGCGCCCAGCTCGCGATGCTTTATGTCATCGGCGCGTATTTCGCCCAGCAACTGAAAACCGTCGCGGGCCAAGCCCTCGCCGAACTGATAAGCGCGCTTGCCGCCCTGCCGGAAACGGTCAGCCGGGCGCTCGAACTGTCCGGAACCGTCGAGGACATCGCCGCCGCGTATTACACGCACGACCACGCCTATTATATCGGCCGGAACCTCGACTACGCGGCGGCGCTCGAAGCGTCCCTGAAGCTCAAAGAAATCAGCTATATCCACTCCGAGGCATATCCGGCCGGCGAGCTGAAACACGGAACGATATCGCTGATTGAGGAAGGAACCCTTGTCATGGCGCTTTGCTGCAGCAGCAGGCTGCTGTTAAAAACCGCGGCGAACATCAAAGAGGTCAAAGCGCGCGGAGCCGGCGTTGTCTGTGTGTGCACGCCGGATACGCAGGCGGATCTCGAGGCGGACCGTGTCATTACGGTACCGCACACGCACCACTTAATTATGCCTTCCGTCGAGGTCATCCCGATGCAGCTTTTCAGTTATTATGTGGCAAAATTACGCAATTGTGACATTGACAAACCGAGAAACCTTGCAAAATCGGTAACCGTGGAGTAAACTGAACTAAACTCCGGCAATTACCGAGGGAAAAGGAGCGTTTCTCTTCATGAACAATACACAACTGCAGCCCAACAGCGGAAAACAGCTTGACATCGACACGGAATTCGGCCGTTATCTGCGCCTGCCGGTCAAAACCCATGTCGTGATGAAGGACGACAACCTAGAGAGAATATTGGACACCTACGCAAAGCCACACCTGAAAGAAGGCGATATGATTTTTATCAGCGAAAAAATCGTCGCGATCACCCAGGGGCGCGCTTTTGACATTGACGAGATTAAACCGTCGCGTCCGGCGAAATTTTTAAGCAAATTCGTCTATAAAGCGCCGTATGGCATCGGCCTGGGCAGTCCCTGGACGATGGAGCTTGCCATTCGGGATGTCGGGCTGCCCAAAATACTCCTGGCCGCTTTCTGTTCCGCGGTGACCAAACCGTTCGGCGTCCGCGGTGTTTTTTATAAAGTGGTCGGCGACAAGGCAAGGGCAATCGACGGTCCCTGCGACTATACCCTGCCGCCCTATAACCATTATGCCAAAATGGCGCCGAAGGACCCCGACGCGGTGGCTGAAAGGCTTGAGAAACACACAGGCATGCCCGTTGTCATCATCGACGCGAACGACATAGGAAGAGAAATTCTCGGCGTTTCAAACAAGAGCATTGATATCAATTTTTGCAAGGCCGTTTTCGCGGACAACCCACTGGGCCAATCCCGCCAGCAAACGCCCGTCGCGATTGTCCGAAAGGCGGAATAGCCCGGGCGGCTCGATCCCGCCGAGAAATCAGAGCAGGAGGAAACATATGAACGAAGAACTTATGCAGATACCGAAACGAGTCAAAGAGCTGCGCGAAATCCTGGATATTTCCGCCATGGAAATGGCGCAAAAACTCGGCGTCGGCCTCGCGGAATACAACTGCTTTGAAACCGGCGAAAAAGACATTCCCATCAGCACTCTTTATGAAATCGCCTCCATTCTGCAAACCGACTTCACGGTTTTGCTCACGGGTGAAACGCCGCGCATGAACACCCACACGGTCGTGCGAAAAGGGGAAGGCGTCGCGGTCGACCGATACGCCGGGTATCACTTTGAGAGCCTGGCTTTTAACTTTATCAACCGGACAATGGAGCCCATGCTCGTAACGCTTGACAAGAAGGAAACGGAACCCGCCCTTGTCGTTCACACGGGCCAGGAGTTCAATTTCGTCCTGGAGGGCAAAATGAAAGTCACCGTCGGGAAGAATGTGTTCCTGCTTGAGCCGGGGGACAGCATTTATTTCAACCCCTCCCTGCCCCACGGCCAGGCGGCCGTCGAGGGACCGACAAAATTCCTGACCGTTATCAACGAATAGGGGAAGATCCATGAATGAGATTATTAAACGATATTGCCCCCGTTTTGAGTTTTCCTCCTACGAGGACTTGAAAGCCAATTTCTGTTTTGAGGTGCCGGAGGACTTTAACTTCGGGTTCGATGTCGTCGACGCCTGGGCGGATTCGGAACCGGACAAGCTCGCTTTGCTTTGGACGGACGACACCGGGGAAATCAAAAGTTATACCTTCAAAGATATGAAGGCGTTGAGCAACCGCGCCGCCAACTTTTTTAAATCGCGCGGGATTAAAAAAGGTGACACCGTCATGCTCGTTCTCAAGCAGCGGCCGGAGGTTTGGCCCATTCTCGTCGGCCTTCACAAACTCGGCGCGGTCGCCATCCCCGGCTCTTACCAGCTTACGCTCAAAGACCTTGAATACCGCCTGAACATCGCGGAGGTTAAAATGCTCGTCACGGTCGGCGATAATGAAATCACACGGCACGCCGAGGAATGCCTGCCGCTGTGCGGGAGCGTACATACATTCGCGGTCGTCGGCGGCTCAGCGAAAGGCGCCGTCGACTACCGGGAAGAAATCAAACATTGCTCCCCCGAATTTCCGCGGCCGCGAGGCAGCGAAGCGACGGCGCTGCGCGACCCCATGCTTATCTATTTTTCATCGGGCACGACGGGCATGCCGAAAATGGTCCGGCACGACCATTCCCACCCGCTCGGCCAGACGGTCACGGCGAAATACTGGCAGTGCGTCATCGAAAACACGGTGCACCTGACCCAGACGGATTCCGGCTGGGCGAAGTTCGCCTGGGGCAAGATTTACGGCCAGTGGATTTGCGGCGCGGCCATCGGCGCTTATGACACGGAAAAGTTTGTGCCGGAAAAAATGCTCGACGCCATCGAGCGCCTGAAACCCGCGACCCTTTGCTGCCCAGCGACCATGTTCCGGTTTTTCATCAAAGAAGACCTGTCCCGGTACGATTTCAGTTTTATCAAGCACGCCTCGCTCGCGGGCGAGCCGCTCAACCCGGAAGTGTTCAAGAAGATCGAGACCATGACGGGCATGCGGGTCCACGAGGGGTTCGGCCAAACCGAATCCTCCGTGCTGCTCGCGAATTTCCCCTGGATGGAAATCCGGCCCGGTTCCATGGGCAAGCCTTCCCCCGTCTATGACATCGCTCTTCTTGACGAAAACGGGAACGAATGTGAAGACGGCATCGTCGGCTCGATATGCATCCGGGGTATCAAAGAAAACCATCCGACCGGCCTGTTCGTCGAATACTGGAAAGACGACGGCGCCATGGCCAAGAGTTTTCACCACGGCGCCTATGACACCGGCGACACGGCGTGGCGCGACGCGGACGGCTATTACTGGTTTGTCGGGCGCAATGACGACGTCATTAAGTGCTCGGGTTACCGCATCGGACCGTTCGAGGTGGAAAGCGCCTTGATGGAACACCCCTGCGTGCTCGAATGCGCGGTCACCGCCCTGCCGGACCAAATGCGCGGCGAGGTGGTCAAAGCGACGGTCGTGCTCGCGAAGGGCTTCGAGCCTTCGGAAGAATTGAAAAAAGAGCTGCAGAACCACGTCAAGAGCGTCACGGCTCCCTACAAATACCCGCGGGTCATCGAGTTTGTCACCGAACTGCCGAAAACGAGCAGCGGTAAGATTAAGCGAACCGATATCCGGGCTATGGACTTGCAGAAGCTTGCGAAGCAATAATACGGCGGTCGCGGCGTTAAATTTCGCCTTTTCTGTATTACGGCGGAAAGAATTGAAATACTAATCAATATCCTTATTATTAAGAGGAGTTGATTGGTTATGTTTTTCAAAAAAAAGTCAAAGCGGGATAAATTCGAAAAAACCGTTCTGAAGAACCCCTATGAGGATAAGCACGATTTATGGGAAACAGCCGAGGAGGAAGTGCCAAGCGACACGCTCGGCAGTTATACGGGTGTTCCGTTTGACGATTTCATTCCCGAACAGGACGCCGACGACCTGTAACCGCTCGTTTTCCTATTCTCTCTTGACTAATCCATCCCGCGGAATTAAACTATACTATACTATCCTCGGCTGTACAGAAAGGGAGATTATAGTATGAAGGTGTTTATGATCGGCGGAACGGGGCTTTTGGGATGCGCGGCGGCGCAGCTTTTTATTGACAAGGGCCATTCGGTCAAGTCAATCGCGCTGCCTCCCCTGCCTCAGGGCGCGCCGATTCCGCGGGAGATGGAACTTGTCTGGGGGAACTACCTCACGTTATCCGACGACGAACTCAAGGCGATGTTGGAAGGCTGCGATTGCTTTGTTTTCGGGGCGGGTGTTGACGAGAGGGTCGAATTCCCAGCCCCGGTCTACGCCTCCTATGAAAAATATAACATTGAACCGGTCAAAAGGCTCATCACGCTCGCCAAGGAGTGCGGGCTGAAAAGTTCGATTGTTCTCGGCTCGTATTTCGCGTATTTCGCGAAATCGCGGCCCGAAATGCGGCTGACCGAAAAGCACCCTTATATCCGCAGCCGCATCGCTCAGGAAGAAGCGGCTCTTTCTCTCGCCGACGAAAACATGGCCGTGAGTGTTTTGGAGCTGCCGTACATTTTCGGGACCCAGCCGGGCAGAAAACCGGTCTGGGTCATCCTTATCGAGCAACTCAGCAAAATGCCGGTTGTCACCATGTACCCGAAAGGCGGTACGGCGATGCTAACGGTCCGCCAGGTGGCGGAGACGATTGTCGGCGCGGCCGAACGCAATCAAGGCGCAAACGCCTACCCCATCGGCTATTACAATTTAACCTGGGATGAGTTCCTCACCATCGTGCACGCCGCCATGGGCAAACCGAACCGCAAAATTGTCCACATAGCCAAATGGATGTTTCAGCTGTTCGGCAAAACGATGCTCAAGAATTACGCGAAAAGGAACATCGACCCGGGCCTGAACCCCGTCGACCTCGCCGATATCATGTGTTCCGAGTTGTTCATCGACAAGAAGTGGAGCGTTTCGCTCGGCGCGACGAACGACGACATCAAATCGGCGATTTTTGATTCGGTGAAACTGTCTGTCGACGCGTTTACGGGCAGGCAGGAACTCGTCGATATGAAAAGCGAATGAGTTTACAGGGCAAAGCCACCTGTGGAAAGTGGGTTGTGTTATGGAAAAAATGAAGGAATATGTCGGGAAGAAGGAACTGCGCGCCTTGGAAATAGGCGCCTTGGGCCAGGGCATGGTCTACGCCATTATGTCTTCCTACATATCCGATTTTTACCTGAATGTGTTGGGTGTATCGGCGGTTTTTGTATTGCTGCTCATGCTTCTGGCAAGAATATGGGACGCCATCAACGACCCGCTCATGGGCATGATCGCGGACCGCTTGAACCCAAAGCGCGGCAAGATGAAAACGTATCTGATCATCACCCCGATCCCCATCGCGGTATTGACGCTTTCGCTGTTTTACGCGCCGGATATCCCGATGTCGTCAAAAATGGCGTACGCCGCGGTTACCTATGTTCTGTGGGGCATGGCCTATACGATGTCCGATGTCCCGTTCTGGAGCCTTCCGATTTTGATGACATCCAACCCCGCCGAGAGAGGCAAGGTCTTTTCGTTAGCCAGGACAACCAACGGGATCGGTTCCGCTCTGCCCATCGTTATATTTATGACGCTCGGTTTCCTCCTGCCAAAAACCGGGTTAAGCGGATTGCAGCTGGAAAAAACAAGATATATCATCATCGCGCTGTTTGCCGCTATTGTCGGTAATATTCTTTTCGCCAACACCTATTTTCATGTGACGGAAAGGGTGAATATACCGCGCAAGAAACCGGAAAAAGGAGAGGCGGGTTCGCTCAAACTCCTTTTCACCAACAAGCCGCTGATGCTCGTTTTGGTAATGGGTATTCTCTCCTGCGGCCGGTATATGTATCAGGTCGGCGCTATCCATGTGGCAAGGTATTCGTTCTATATCGGCCCTTCGCTTGCCGGTCTCACCAATAAAGAGCAGGATGAAATCATACAGTCGAGCATTTCCAAGGTCAATCTTGTTTTTGCCGTGGCGACAGCCGTCGGTATGTTCGGGACGATGCTGCTGATACCGAGGCTTATTAAGAAGTTCAACTACAAGCAGATTGTTATTGTTTCCTGTATCATCGGTTTTACCGCAAGCATGGCGATTTATTTTATCGGATACAAAAACTTTTGGGTATGCGTGCCGTTTCTGATTTTGTCATGCATACCGGCAGGAGCCATTAACGTATTGTCGTCTGCTATGATCGGGGATTCATTGGACTATATGGAATGGAAGACGGGCAGGCGCGAAAACGGCCTGGGATCGGCCTGCCAGTCGTTCGTCAATAAACTCGGCAACGCGTTCGCGACGTCTTTCATCGTTCTGATGTATAAATTGGTGGACTTGAACATCGGGACAATCGGCACCGATTTTACCCCGAATCCAACCATGCTGCCGGATTCTGTCAGGGGCGGGATGTTCTTGATTGTTTCCATAATACCGGGCATTCTGCTGCTGCTGTGCTGCATACCGCTGTTTTTCTATGACCTTGTCGGGGAAAAGAAGGATATTATCACGCGGGAGCTTCATGAGCACAGGGTGGCAAAAGGTATTGTCATCGAAGACTAACTTGAAATATGGGTGAAAGCATTTGTTTGAAACAGGCAACCTCAGAAATATAGCCATTATCGCTCATGTTGACCATGGAAAGACGACACTTGTTGATGAAATGCTCAAGCAAAGCGGCATATTCCGCGAGAACGAGCAGGTCCGCGAGCGCGTGATGGACTCCAACGATTTGGAGCGCGAGCGCGGCATCACGATCTTGTCAAAAAACACAGCCGTTCATTACAAAGGAACAAAAATCAATATCGTCGACACGCCGGGCCACGCCGACTTCGGCGGCGAGGTCGAGCGAATTCTGATGATGGTCGACGGCGTGTTGCTGCTGGTGGACGCTTTTGAGGGCTGTATGCCGCAGACGCGTTTTGTTCTGAAAAAAGCGCTGGGTCTTAAGAAAAAAGCGCTTGTGGTCGTCAATAAAGTGGACAGGCCCGGAGCGCGCCCCGCCGAGGTGGTCGACGAGGTTCTCGACCTGTTTATCGAGCTTGGCGCCGACGAATCCCAGCTGGAATTCCCCGTCGTGTACGCTTCGGCGAGAGACGGGTACACCTCGCTTGACGAAAACGAGTCCGGAGGGGACATGCGGCCTTTGCTCGACGCCATCCTTGAACACATCAGCCCTCCGGGCGGCGATCCGGACGGTCCGCTGCAAGTCCGCTTTTCTTCGCTCGAGTACGACGATTATGTCGGCCGAATCGGCGTGGGCCGTGTGGAACGCGGCCATATCGCACGAGGCCAATCGGTTGTTCTGTGCAAAACCGACGGCAGCGAGGAAACTGTAAAAATCTCGCGGTTATATCAGTTTGAAGGCCTTAAAAGGGTCGAGGTGGACGTCGCGGGAGCCGGCGACATCATTTGCGTGTCGGGTATCGACGGCATCAATATCGGCGAAACAGCCTGCAGCCCGGATCGCGTGGAACCGCTGGACTTCGTGAAAATTGACGAGCCGACCATCGCGATGAATTTCATCGTCAACAACAGCCCGTTCGCGGGCCGCGAAGGCCGTTATGTTACTTCACGCAATTTGCGTGACCGTCTTTTTAAAGAAGTGGAAACCAACGTCAGCATGCGGGTGGAGGAAACAGACTCGACGGACACCTTCAAGGTTTCCGGCAGAGGAGAGCTTCATCTTTCGATTCTGATCGAGACCATGCGACGGCAGGGATACGAATTTCAGGTCTCCAGGCCAAAGGTTATTTTTAAGGAGACAGACGGTGTTCTGCGCGAGCCGGTCGAGCTTTTGATTATTGAGGTGCCGGAGCAGTATGTCGGCGCCGTGATTCAAAGCCTCGGCGCGCGAAAGGGCGAGCTGGAAAATATGGCCGCGAGGGAGGGCGGTTCGACCCACCTCGAATTTCGCATTCCGTCGAGGGGCCTCATCGGTTACCGGAATGAATTTCTGACGGATACGAACGGCTACGGGATTATGAACCAGTTGTTTGACAGCTATGAGCCTTACAAGGGAGATATTCAAACGCGCGACCGCGGTTCCATCGTGACTCACGAGGCCGGCGTCAGTACGGGATACGGCCTGTTCGCCGCGCAGGAAAGAGGCAGGCTGTTTATCGGCCCGGGAGTTGATGTATATGAGGGCATGATCGTCGGTGAATGCTCAAAGAGCGGCGACATCGTCTGCAATGTATGCAAAACCAAACACCTGACCAACACGCGCGCCTCGGGCAGCGACGACGCGCTGCGTCTCGTGCCTCCCTCACACCTTAGCCTTGAGCAGTCCATGGAATTTATCAAGGACGACGAATTGCTTGAGGTCACACCCAAAAGCCTGCGTATGCGGAAAACCGTTTTATCCAAAGAGCTAAGGCTCAAACAGCTACACAAAAACAAGTAAACACTTCCGGCAAACCGTTATGAAGGGGTATGCCATGTTACAGGTTCTGTTCGACAAACCCTCGGCTGTCGCCCTTGGCAATTTTGACGGTCTTCACAAAGGCCATGCCGCGGTGATTAACGCTTCGCTTTCCTACGCGAAAGAGGGGCTTGTTCCGTTGGTGCTTCTGTTTGAGCCGCACCCCGAGCAAGTCATCTACGGCATTGCGCCGGCGGAACTCATGACAGCGTCCCTGCGAACGCAAGAACTTGGCCGCCTCGGCGCCGGCCATACTACCATACCTTTCACCGAAGTCCGTTCTTTGCCCCCGCGGGCTTTTCTCAAAGACATCCTTATGAAGAAACTCAATGCCCGGGCTGTATGCTGCGGTTACGACTACCGCTTCGGCTACGGCGGAACAGGCGGTGTGGCGCTGCTGAAAGAGCTTTGTCCGCAATTGGGCCTGAAGATTTCGGTCGTCGATGCCGTGTACTTCAACGGCAATCCGATCAGTTCAACGAGAATCCGCGCGGCCGTGGTGGCCGGTGAGATCGAACAGGCGAACATCATGCTCGGCAGAGCCTTTTCGTATGATTTTGAGGTCGTCGGCGGCGACCGCCTCGGCAGGCTCATCGGCGCACCGACCATCAACCAGCTTTTTCCCGACGGATTTGCCGTACCCAAACAGGGGGTATATGCGTCAAAAACTCTGGTCGGGGACGTCTGGCACGCTTCCGTTACGAATATCGGCGTGAGACCGACGATAGACGGGAACATACTGCGCAGCGAAACCTGCATCGCGGATTTTTCGGGCGACCTTTACGGCCGGAACGTGGAAGTCGGCTTGCTGAAATACATTAGGACGGAAGCGAAATTCCGCTCACTGAAAGAACTCAGCCTGCAAATCGAGACCGATATGCGACAGGCGGTGGAACTGTTTCGCGTAACCGGCGGGGTATGAACAAAAATATTTTATATTTCCGTTGCATAACTTTAATTGTTGTCTCCATGCTATAATAATTGGTTAGAACCGTCACTTTTTAGAAGGCATGGTGAACATATGAGGGCATATCTCGTT
>DAITOC010000043.1:0-10484 GCA_036834305.1 Clostridiales bacterium | reverse complement strand
TGAGGATTATGAAAACCAGTGGCGGCTCGGTCATTGGAGTGAATTATCCGGAACGCTGAAAAAAGCAACCGTCGAATATCCGGGCGAATTTAGGCTGCTCATTCGTTATATGAACTCTTTAATGAATGCCCAAAGCAACGATAGAGACGGCGCGCTTGCCATATCCTCGGAATTTCAGTCGATTTATGACAACATTCAAAACTACTGCACAGATGACAGCATCCGGCTGTGGGCCAAACGGATGATTTGCAGCCATTACAAAGCCTTGGGAAAAACCGAGGAAATGGAGAAAATTCTTGAAGAGATGCCGTTAATGAAAAACAGCCGCGATTACATCGCAACCTACCTATATCGTTCACCGGATAATGCTCATGAACCGGCATGCAAAAACGCTGTCAGCGAGCTTGTATATTTACTTGATGGAGCTATATTCAATTTGTATGGATTGAATATGGCTTACTCCGCCCAAGAACAAATTATCGCTTTGAAAGCGATGCTGCATGTTTTCGATTCTGTTTTCCCCGACGGGGATTACGGCAAATCCTATCTTCAGGTCATTTATTCCAATGGGCATTTGGCGCATTGGCATGCAGAAATCGGCGACAATGAAACCGCTTATAAGTATTTGCGGACTTGTGCCGAACTGGCAAAGAAATTCGATGCGATGCCGCAGGTGACAGAACACACTTCATTTTTAGTAAACGGTATGAGCTTTGACAAACAAATGATCTCAAAGTCCCATGAAGAGTCAATGTGCGGCAGAATGAAACGGCTCATCAACGATAAATATCCTCTTTCCGAGGAATTCAAGCAAGATGTAAAATTTAAGGAAATTATGAACATTTTATAAACAAGCCATCTTACAATGTGTTCATCACCAGGCAATATATAGCGGTCAGTGGGATTTTCGGACGTCTTATCGTCATGGTAAGATTTGTTAATCTTTCAGACAGCCGATCGGTACAACGAATACGCCGTCGTTTCGCCGATACGCGAATTCCGATCCGGTCAGTATCATTAAGAACGACGGCTCCCGCATCCTATCGGTGTTGACCTTTTCTTTGAGCAAAAGCAAATGCGCCGCGGCCTCTTCAATCTCCCTTGAGCCGAGTTTCACTTCAATCGCCGCCCATCTGCCATCGTTCAGGCATACGACAGCGTCCGCCTCAAGGCCGCTGCTGTCACGGTAATGAAAAACTTGCCCGTCAATGGCTTCCGCGTAGACACGCAAATCCCTGTCGCATAACGATTCAAACAGAAACCCAAAGTAAGTGAAATCGTCCAGTAAACGCTCCGTCGTCAGCCTCATCACGGCTGCGGCGATGGAAGGGTCGGTAAACTGGCGTTTCGGCGATGAACGAACAGCCGCCTTTGACCGCAAAGCCGGATTCCAGGCCGGAAGGTTTTCCGTAACGAAAATCCGGTCTAAGGTGTTCAGATACAGGCTTATGGTTTTGTCCGAAAGGCTGCCGTCGTCATTGCCCATGGCGGTATCATTGCGAATCGTTTTGATTGTTGCCGTGGTTGAAATATTTCTTGCCAGCGAACGCATGACCGCGCGAACCCGCGCGGGATTTTTTTCAACACCGTCGATTCTTGAAACATCCTGGTTAATAATCGCCTCGACATAGTCTATCGCGTGGCGAAGGGCAGTCTTTTCACTATCACCGACAGAAGCGGGCCAGCCTCCCCGGACAATGGCCGAAGCGATTTGCTCAATCGTCAGTTCGGATACGCTTTCCATATCCGTATACCCGTTAAAAAGGTCTTTCAACGACACGGAACCGTTTGACTCCATCGACTCATACAAACTCATTGGCCGCATCATCAAACGGGATATCCTGCCGGCTCCCGTATGTTGCACAATATTATCCTTTGGAACGGCGGAACCGGTGAGTATAAACTGACCGGTTTCTCCTCGCATGTCGACTTCATGCCTGACCGCGTCCCAGAGTACCGGCGCGGTTTGCCACTCGTCAAGCAGACGGGGTGTTTCCCCTTTTAAAAGCAAAGAGGGTTTTGTGTCCGCCGCTTTCAGGTAGGAAAGCCTTTTATCCGGGTCCTGCATAAACAGCCGGCTTTTTGACGCTTCCATGGCCGTTCGCGTCTTTCCGCACCACTTCGGGCCTTCGATAAGAACAGCGCCGCTCGCGTCAAGCCGTTCCCGCAGCAGTTTGTCCGCAATTCGTTTGATATATTTTCGTTCCACGCGGCTCCCCTCCGTATTTATAAGCAGTTGCAAATACAGTATACCACCTGCTTCCGAAAATATCAATGTCTTACTTCCGAGTTTATTAACAAAATACTTCCGTAATTGTGAGCATTTTACTTCCGAGAATATGAAAATTTCCTGTGTTGCGGCTTGCTTGTTGACGATAAAGTTTGTTGCGGCACAGTACTTTATACTCAAGCGAAGATATATAGCCGGTTACTGCCCGGCTCGAGTTTGCGCTCGTCCTCAATCGCTGCGGCGGTTTCCGTCAAGACAAGGCGTGATTACAATTGCGCGATTTCTCTTTTGACGCGCCGCCACGCGTAGCCCGCGAGGAATTTTAAGCGGGATTTTCGCCGGCCCCGTTTGTTGTTTTTCGCGGCGGCGTTTCTTTCGGGCGGGACGGTGAAATCGAATCCCCGCTTATCCAAACTGTCGTAGAGTTCCGTCAGGCAAACCGACGCTCGCTCGTCTTCAACCGCCGTAGCGGCCAGGATAACGATATGGTCATCCGCGGGCAAGGTCAGTTCCGCGGCGCCTTCGGGAATGTCGAGCGCGTATTTGAAGAAACACAGCTGCTTGCCGAACACATCGCCTTCTTCGCCGTGCGCGTGGGTGAAAAGCAGGGCAACCGGGTCTTTTTTTATGTACCCTGTTTCGCCCAAGCCATATAAATCCCAGGCGCCGATCGGTTCGCCGGCGGCCTGCAACCGCGCCGGGATGTCCTTGCCGCCCGCTTTGAACACGACATCCCTGTCCGAACCGAACGAAGCGGCGGCGATAACCAATCGGCGTGTCCCTTCCGGCAGCGGGGCGGATTGGCCGGCGCAAAGCAGGGCGTCGCCCCCTCCTTCGGTCTTGGCGGTTACAAAGCGGATTCCGCCGCTCACAAACTCCGCCGGGAACAACTCGGCGGGCAGGGCAAATCCTCCGGGCAGAGGCCCCTGTTCGCGGGTGCCGTTCGCGCCGGCAGCCCGGATATTGTAAGGCAGGCTGACCGGAACGCTTCGCGCCGCGGTCGCTTTCGCCGCGGGTTCTTTCAAGGTTAAAGCGAAGGTTTTCGGCTCATACGGGCCGATGTCAAAAACAAGTTGGCCGTCGATTACCCGGGCCGGGCCTTTCGCCTCCTCGGTGGCGAACACCTCGCGGGCCTCGAACACGCCCTCCCCGACGGTGACGCGGCAGTTTTCATGGCGCACTCCCGCGGTTTCGTTAACGCGCAGAATCACCTCGCGGGAATCGCAGGCTTTTTTCATCGCCCGAACCGCAACCGCTTCTTCACTTACCGAACAGAAGGAATATTCCGCTCCAAGAGGGCCTTTGGCAGGAGATATCGAAAACGCCGCCATCGCCTGGCAAAAATTCAACGCTTCAAGCTGCGTCCCGTTTCGCCACGAGCCGCGGTGCCCGAAAATCGCGAAGGACCAGCGGTTGAGCCCGAAGTCGAGAAGGTGTTGGTTATCCCGGTAAGCGGCGCGCGGCGTATGGATGCCGGTCAGGCGCAAAATGTTGCCGGCCGGCTTATCCCAACCTATTTTGCTGTCGCTGAGCACGGAAACGCCGAAATCGCCGCTTTCATCCGTAATGTCCGCCCACAGCTGAGCGGGCACCTCATACAGTTTTCTGCGGTTGTTGCCCCTCTCTATAACACCGAGGCCAAGGTCATACGATGCCTTCGGGTTTGACGCGGTGAACGGGAATTCGGTTTTCAGCAGGGTGCGGTACGACCGCCATTCCACCTCATTGTAAACATCGACCGTCTCGCCGCAGGCCGACAACGACACAATCTGTTTGAACACCGAGCCGCCGGCGCGGCGCACGGTCTCGACGGCCGCTCGCGCGGGGCCGTTTTCGAGGATCCTGTATTCCGGATTCGCCGCGTATTCGCGCGGTTGAGCCATGACTTCTTTATAATCCGATTCCCACGCGGGGTAGGTTGAACAGCCGTCGTAGTCATGAAGAGCCATCCTCACCGGTTTCGCGAGCAGCTGCCGGCCGATGGCTTTATCGAAAATGCCCGCGATGTCCCCGTTTTCGTCGAGTGATACTTGATAGCGTTTATTTTCAAGCGTTCTTTCCGTCACCGAAACGCCGGTTCCCACCGCGCATGGTTCGCCGGAAGGGCGAACGTCGCAGACGGCGAAGCCGACGGATGGGGCCTCGGCGATGAATACGACGGTAAAGACCCGGCCTTGCTTCCCCGTGATTTGCGAGGGCAGTTCCCTGCCGCGGCAATCGAAAACCCGCGCGTAATCGTGATGGCCCGGCATCTCAATCGACATTTTGACAGCGGCTTTTCGTTTGCCCGCCGCCTGGACGGGGTTAAAGATCAGAACCGGCAGGCCTTGAACAAACGAGGTGTCCGCCGCGCGGGAAATATCCGCGGCGGCGGACCGGTACTCCTCCGCGAATTGATTGAGCGACAGGACATAGTCGTTCCAGTTTCTTTTGTAACAGATTTCCAGGGAAGTCCCCGTGATGTCGTCGTGAAACTGGTGGGCGATGACGCGCTTCCAGGCGGTGTCCAGCACCTCTTCGGGGTAATCGCGGCGGCAAACGGCCGAAGCGAACACGCTCGCGCGTTCCGCGGCGTCCGCGAGCATTTCACAGCGGCGGTTGAGGCGCTTGCCCGCCGCCCGCGAGGTGTAGCAGCCGACGCCGTGGTTGGTCATCACCAGTTCGTTCTTCCACACCGGCAGGCGTTTTTTTTGCTCCGGCGTCAGCAGGGAGTCCATATCCCGGAACACCCGGTCGGAGGAAGAAAAGATAACCTCCGTTTTTGAAGCGCCGTTCAGGGCGGCTTCCCGGAGTACCGCGTTCACCGAGGCCTCCCGCGGGGCGCCGCCCCTGTCGCCGATTCCGTGGAACACAAAGGTAAACGGCAGGCCGTATTTCCGGGTGTTCGACCGCAGTTTTCGGGCGACCGAGCCTTTGCGGCGAACGGTTTTCAAACTGCGGTTGTAGTCGCCGGCGTCGAGCGAGGCGAAAATCCGCCCGCCGTCCGGCCCTTCCCATACGCCCAAATCAAAAGGCACGCCGTAAGCGGAGCTCCATACGAGTTTCTGCGTCGTGAAGCCTTTCAGGTTCGCGTGCGCCGCGACGGAAGGCAGGGCCCAGCCGAAGCCGAAACAATCCGGCAAAAAAATGTCCTCGCTGCGTTTGCCGAACGCTTCGCGGAAATACCGCGTGCCGTACAGGATGTTGCGGATAAGCGCCTCGGGCGACGGGATGTTCACATCGCCGTTTTCGTACGCGCTGCCCGACACATGCCAGCGGCCTTTCTTTATGTACTCTTTGAGTTTTTCAAAGAGCGCCGGAAAGTATTCCTCCGTCAGTTCATAGCGGTACGCGCCCTCAAAACTGAAAACATAGTCCGGATATTTTTCAAACAGCGTGAAATTTTCTGTCAGGGTTTTGGGCAGGTACTCGCGCAGAGTTGTTTCCAAATCCCAGCTCCACGAAGTGTCCAGGTGCGTTGTCGCAACGGCGTAGATGCGGGGTTTTTGATTGTAAGGCATAAGCATCCTCTCCGCTTTTGGTTAAAGAAACGGGGCAGTTTCTCTGCCCCGTTCATGTCGCGTTATATCAAGCAAATACTTTCCGGTTATTCCCCGGCTTTCAGAGAACTCAGCGGTATGATCGATTTTTCGATGTCATCGGCTTTAAACTCAAACGTGACGGTGTCGCCTTTGTTCAGGATGACCGCCGCTTCCGCTTTTGACGCCGCGATCGAATAATAAACCTCTTTGCCCGCGAGTTTGAAATAATAGACGCTTTCGCCGGCTTTTACCGCCGTGCGGATGTCCTCGATGACGGCCGTCACGGTTTTCGTCTTGTCCTCCGTCCCGCCGTTGCCGTTGTTGTTCTCGTCAATATCTTCCACGTCGATGTCCACTTTTATGCCGACATTTTTCATTGCCTGCAAGTATTGCGTCAGGCAATCCTCCAGGCTGTCGCCGACAACAAAGATTTTGTTGAACTGCTCGACGTTGACCATGGCGAAATTCTGGTTGACCTGGTTGTTGTCTTTGAGCGCCATGAAGTACGTCGGCTGGTTGCTGACATTGATCAGCAGCGGGAAAGAGGCGGTGTAGGCCTTGTCTTTAACCTTGCCCTCGGCGGCCGACATGGCGGAGTTTTCCGTCGTTCCTTCCACGGAATAGAATATCGCGTTTTTGGTCCTTTGATTAATCAGAATGAAGCCGATGATCGATTCGTCGCTGGTGATGGAAGTAACGCCCGTGTAAAGATACACATCGTCGTCTTTGGCTACATAGTTGTATCCGTCCGTGGTGATCTGGACTTCTTTTTGGCCGAGAACCGAGTTCCAGAAACCGCCCCTGTATTTACCGAAGTAGTCATATTGCTCGACTAAAAGCGTCGAGGAATAAATGCGGTCCAACCATTTCAAATCCGGCTTTTCTTTCAATTCCTTAATTGTATGATAGGCGGTCGAGCCGTCAAACGGGTCGACAAGAACCGCCCCGACAACATCCGTGCCGCCGAAAAGCCCTATGGTTTTATCGAGCCTGGCGCATATCCAATACGGCTTGCCGTTTTCATCAATTTCGAAGGTGGGTTCGGCAAAGATAAAACCGGGGTATTGAAAACGCAGATGACGCTTCAAAAGGCGGCCGAAATGCTCGGAGGGGGAGTACATCATCCCTTTGGTTTCTTTAAATTCCGTTGTTTGGTTTGCCATGTCGATGATGATATAGCCGGGCAGGCCTTCCGAGCGGTTTGTGAGCCATTTGATGATGCTGGCGTACTGTAGAGTAGAGACGCGAACAGGTTTCCCCTGATAGTTGATTTGCGTATACAACGGGTACACGGTAAACTGAGAAACCTTGCCCAAATCTTTCAGCGTGCCCAATTCTTTGTTCGCGAGGTTGGCCGCGGCGGATTCGTCAAGCCGCGGAATGCTGGCGTAGGATTCGGCATCCTGCTTTTCGATTTCTTCTGTGAACTTGCCCGGTTTTGGGTCCATAAGCCGGCTGTAACCCTTCGCCCGGAAAACAACCGATGATACGACCAAACCGGCGAGAACGACCAGAACCAAAACCCCGATGGCGACGCCGGGAACCACCGACTGCTTTTTCAGGTACGGGATATACTCGGGTTTGGCAAACGCCTTCGTCGTGACAGCGGAAAGGGCGATAAACGTCGCGAAAACCAGGCCGATGAAAAAGTAAAACTCCATGGCCTTCGGGTTCATCGGCGGCAGCATGACATAGTATATAACGGCGGATATCAGCAGCGTGCCGACAATGCTGATAATCAACTTAAACGCCGCTCTTTCGGGCGGGATGACAATCTCTTTTTTCTTGTTGCCGCCTTTGCCCGTAAAATCCACTTTGATGGGGTCCATCGTTACAACTCCTTAACAGTACAAGAATTACGGCCAAAAACCGTGAAACCAAGTATACCTTATTATGAAATCAATTTCAAGAACTTTATTTTGGATGAAACAGCCCGGCGGTTGACCTTAAAACGGGTTCCGTGATATAGTATGGAAAGAATTTTCGAAAAAAACAGCCGGCTAACCGGCTGACGGGAGAGATGGATATGCTGGTATTTTCCGCCTGTATCGAAATGATGTTCCGCTCCCTGCCCTTTGAGGAACGCTTTGAGGCCGTCAAAAACGCCGGGCTCGGCTGCGCGGAGTTCTGGGGCTGGAGTTCGCGTTCCCTCGGGGACCTCCGCGATGCGTCGCGGAAAAGCGGCGTGAGAATCACAAGCATGTGCGTCGGTTCGAAAGACCCGGGGCTCGCGGCGGAATACGGCAAACGGGCGTTGTTAAGCGAAGACAGCGGCGAGGTGCTCTTCAAAGTCGTTGAGGAATCCATCGAAGCGGCGAAATTCCTCGGCGTTCCCGCGCTGATCATTACCACCGGGCAGGAGCGGACGGACATTTCCCATGCCGAACAGCACGACTGCGTGGTCAACGCCTTAAAACAGGCGGCGCCGCTGTTTGAGCGTTCCGGCATCACGGCGGTGCTCGAGCCGCTCAACATCCTTTGTGACCACAAGGGCTACTTCCTGTCCTCCGGCTACGAGGCGTTCGATATTATACGCGAGGTCGGCAGCCCCAAAGTTAAACTGCTGTATGACATCTACCACCAGCAGATTACGGAAGGCAACCTCATCCCCAACATCCGAAGCAACATCGGCCTCATCGGGCATTTCCACGTGGCCGACAACCCCGGCCGCCACGAGCCGGGCACCGGGGAAATCAACTACAAAAATGTGTTCAAAGCCATCGACGAACTCGGCTATGAAGGGGCCGTCGGCCTTGAATACAGCCCGACCGGCGACGACGCGCAGGCGCTGAAAACCACGCTCGCGCTGGCCCGGGGTTAACGCCTGAACGAGGGACACAACAAGTGAACGGACAAATCGAAAAAATGAGGGAGTTTATCCTTCAAAGAAAGCCGGCGGCGCTCCGGGGCGCCGAACGGCAGGCCGCCGTTTGGAGAGGCGAAACCCCCGACAGCCAGCCCCTTCTGCTTTCGTGCCCGCCGGACAGCGGCTTCGGGGATGTTCCCGATTACAACACAAAGCAAACGCATTTTGACACGGAAAAAATGCTGGTTTCCGGGTTTAAAAGCATGCTTTCCGCCGCCAACGGAAACCGGGACGCCGTGCCCTCCCTGCGCGCGAACATGGGCTGCGGCATTTTTCCGACGATGTTCGGATTAAAACAGATGCTGTTTGACGACAAGATGCCGTGGCTTCGGGAACACCTTGACAAGAAAACCGTCGCGCGAATGGGTCCGGAGGACCTTAAGCCCGGGGACGAGTTTAAAGCCGCGATCGAGCATATGGCAAAGATGAAGGAACTCGTCGAGGACACCGGCGCGTTCGTTTTTCCGCTTGACCTGCAAAGCCCTTTCGGCACCGCGCACCTGGTTTACGGCGACGCGCTGTTTTACGAATTGTACGACGACCCGCCTTTCGTCCGGCATCTGCTGGATTTGTGCTGCGAATGCCTTATTTTCGGCATGACCGAATGCATGAAAGTCATGAACGGCTCGGATCATACGATAGCGCACTACAACAACCTGGTTATCCCGCGGGAAAAGGGCGGCCTGAAAGTCAGTGAGGACACAGCCACGCTCGTCGGCCAAGACGCGCTCGACGAATTTGTTTTGCCGTACCTGCGCAGGCTCCTTGAGCGCTTCGGCGGCGGCTATGTGCACTATTGCGGCAAAAACGACCGCCTGTTTAACGCTGTGCTCAACGAACCGCTTGTTCACGGCCTGAACTTCGGCAACGCCGACATGCACGATATGGACGATGTTTTAAAGAAACTCGCGCACGCCGGCAAAGTCTATTACGGCGGCGTCCCCTCGCGGCCGGACGAAACCCGCGCCGACTTTTTCCGCCGCGTGTTAACCGCTTCCAAAAAAGACGGTTTGTTTTGGCTGCTGCTGTGTGTCAACGCCGAAGACGAACACGGCCGCGATGACATCATCGCGGCCTGGGAGAGTGTGCTGAAAGAATTTCAACCGGCCTGACGGTTATCACGCAACCGCTCAAGCGCGAAAGGTGACGAACTTGGACCGGGCTTTCACCCCGAAAAAGTGCGTGATGTTCCTGTCCTCGGGGATGTCCTCGCCGTGCTTGCCCGCGCCGTTTTCGTTGTTGTGGACCCCGTGGTCGGTGCAGAAGCCGAGCAAGGTGTTGTGCTTTTTATAACTCGCGTCAACCGCCTCGGCGATTTTGCGGAAAATGTCAATCTGGCTTCGCATGGCGTTCAGGGCGATTTCGCTTTCGGTGCCCGTCAGGTGCATGAGGCTGTCATAATCCTGCGTATAGACGCTTAAAAAATCGTATGTGTCTTTTTCAATGAGTTCGACAGCCTTTTCGCAGACAGCCTCGTCGCAGTCCATAATAAAATAGTCCATGTCTTTTTCGAGGAATATCTTTGACATGCTGCAGCCCCTGACCGAGACAATCGCGGTTTTTTTGCCCGCCCGAATCAGCGCGTCAAACAATGAGTCGGTTGTGACGACCGGCTTTTCGTATTTCCGGATGCCGTGGACGGCCGGCTTCGTTCCCGTATACATCGACGCGAAGCAGACCGGCGTCACCGGCGGAAACACAGTTTGGAACTCGACCGCCGTTTGCGCGTGCCGCAGCACCGGCGCGAACTCGCCGGCATATTTTTGAAACAGCCATCGGGCGATGGCGTCGGGGTTGTAAATCACGACCCTATCGATGCCGTCCGGGCCGGCCTTGCTGGCGGCGACGATGTCGTCGTCGTGCCACT
>DAITOC010000042.1:0-10998 GCA_036834305.1 Clostridiales bacterium | reverse complement strand
ACTGTCGACCCCGCAGCCGGCGGAACCTACGGCAAGTTTATTGTGGAGCCTCTTGAGAGAGGCTATGGCACAACCCTTGGCAACAGCCTCAGGCGTGTGCTCCTTTCGTCACTTCCGGGCTACGCGATAACATCCGCTAAGATTGAAGGCATTCTTCACGAGTTTTCCACTATTCCCGGTGTCAAAGAAGACGTTACGGAGATCGTCTTAAACCTGAAGAGTGTCATTCTGAAGATTCACGGCGATGGGCCAAAAACCATATATATTGAGGCCAATGGGGCATGCGAAGTCACAGCCGGCAGTATAAAAACTGACTCCGAGGTTGAAATCATCAACCCCGAACTTCATATCGCGTCACTGGATACGGGCGCTCACATCGCTATCGAAATGACGTGCGACAAGGGCAGAGGCTATGTTACCGCCGAGCGTAACAAGCTGCTTATGCAGCCGGTCATCGGCGTCATAGCCATTGATTCCGTTTATTCACCGGTTATAAGAGTCAACTACACAGTCGAGAACACACGCGTAGGGCAGATAACCGACTACGACAAGCTGACCCTTGAAGTGTGGACGAACGGCACCATCACCGCGAAGGAGGCCGTCTCTCTTGGCGCCAAGATCCTCAACGAGCATCTCAATTTATTCGGTGATTTATCCGACGAGGCATACGACACCGAAATCATGGTTGTTAAGAATGAAAACGGCAAGGAAAAAGTACTCGAGATGACCATTGAGGAACTTGACCTGTCTGTGCGCTCCTTCAATTGTTTGAAGCGGGCGGGTATCAACACGGTCGAGGATTTAATCGGCAAGACAGAAGACGATATGATGAAAGTGCGCAACCTCGGCAGGAAGTCCCTTGACGAGGTCGTCACCAAGCTCAACTCGCTCGGTCTGGACTTGCGCAGGGACGAAGAATAATCCCCGGCCTCATAAACTATCCATTAACGGCAAAGGAGTGTGATTAGAATGCCCGGTACAAGAAAACTCGGGAGGGCTGCCGACCACCGCAGTTCGATGCTCAGGGGTCTGGTAACCTATCTTTTAGAAAACGGAAGAATTGAAACAACGGTAACAAGGGCGAAGGAAGTCCGCGCGATGGCGGAAAAAATGATAACCGTTGCCAAAGACAATACTCTTGCGTCGAAACGCAGAGTTTTGGCCTATGTCACCAAAGAGGACGTCGTCAAAAAACTTTTTGATGAAATAGCTCCACAATACAAAGACATTAACGGCGGTTACACAAGAATTATCCGGTCGGGGCCCCGCCGCGGGGATGCCGCCGAAATGTGCTTCATAGAGCTTGTCGAAACAGCCGAAGCCCAAAGCACCAAAGAAAAAAAGAAAAGCGCCGCGAAGCCGGCCGCGGGCAAAGGCGTGAAAACGGCCAAAACCGCCAAAACGGAGAAGCCCGCGCAAGCGAAAAAGACCGAGAAACCCAAAGAAGAGGAAAAATCCGAATAACCGTCATAAAGGCCCGGCGCGGAAAAGCCCCGGGTCTTTTTCATCCGGATTTTCGGAAAATAGTAAAATTCACTTGTCATTTAAACGTTCGCGTCATACAATTAATACAGAATAGGATGCGGGGGAGTTCATCATTAAACCGAGCAATGCGGCGCGGCGCCTTTACGCGCCGGAATTTATGCTTCGACCGGAACAATGGGCCGGCGAAAAACCGGATACGCGCCGGCTGTACACATCACTGTACAGGGTAGCCTGGCCCGCGACAATCGAGTCCGTTCTTGTCGGTATGATGTCGTTTGTCGACACCGTTATGGTTTCGACCGTCGGACCGGCGGCCATAGCGGCGACGGGCCTGACAAACCAGCCGAGGCTGATTTTTTTCTCGTTCTTCTTCGCGCTCAACGCGGGGGTTACGGCGATTGTCAGCCGACGCAACGGTGAAGGCGACCGCGGCGGCGCCAACAAATGCCTTGCGCAAGCCGTTATGCTTTGCGTTATCACAAGTATCGTCCTTTGCGCGGCGGCTTTAGCGGCGGCGGAACCTCTTCTTTGGTTTGCCGGGGCACAGAGCGACACGATTGACTCCGCGGTGTCGTATTTCCGGATAACCATGGTGGGCATGGCGTTCACGTCGCTCGGCTTGGTCATCAACGCGGCGCAAAGAGGAACCGGCAACACTAAAATTTCGATGCGGACCAATCTTACCGCCAATGTCATCAACGTGATATTCAACTATCTGCTGATCAACGGGATTTGGTTCTTCCCGAGGCTTGAAGTCAAAGGGGCCGCCATAGCGACTCTTATGGGCAATGTTGTCAGCTGCTTGATGTCTGTGTATTCCGTTTCAAAACCTACGGAGTTTCTGCACCTGCGGCTTCGCGGCTGCTTTCATTTTGACGCCGAATATCTGAAACTTCTGTTCCGCATAGGCAGTTCCGCGGCGGTCGAGCAGCTCTTTATTCGCATAGGATTCTTTTCTTATGTAAAAATCGTCGCGGCGCTGGGCACAACAGCTTTCGCCACGCATCAGATTTGTATGAGCATCATCAACATTTCGTTTTGCGTGGGTGACGGCCTCGGTATCGCTTCTTCGGCTCTCACCGGCCAGAATTTGGGCAGGCGCCGGCCCGACTTGTCGGCTGTTTACTGCAAAGCGGCGCAGCGCATCGGCTTGGCTTTGTCGCTGGTTTTGTTTCTTGTCTTCGCCTTGTTGGGTAAACCGCTGATGGAACTGTTTACCGATGACCCCGCCATCATTGACCTTGGCGTTAAGCTTTTGCTCATCGTGGCGTTTACCTCGCCCGGCCAGATATCCCAGCTCGTTTATTCCGGGTGCCTCCGCGGAGCCGGCGACACGAAATTCGTCGCGTATTCCTCCTTGGTGAGTATTGCCATCTTAAGACCGATTTTCACCTATGTGTTGTGTTATCCGTTAGGATTGGGCCTTATCGGCGCGTGGTTCAGCCTTCTTGCCGACCAATATATACGGCTTAGCTTCGCGGCTTTCCGCTTTTCCAGGGGAAAATGGAGCAGGATAAAAATCTGAACAGACTACGGCAGCGGGAGGGTGTTTATGGACAGTATTTTTACAGCCAAATGGATTAAAAGCGGCGTCTGTTTCGAGGCGGTTGACGCGGAAGTGGCTGCGTCCGTCTGGACTTCGTCAAAAATCAGCCACAGCTGCGGCGATGCCGGTGTGGTTTTCATGAAAGGATTTTTATGCTGCGCGGCGGTAAAAAAAGCCGAGCTGCAAATCACGGCCCTGGGCGTCTATGAAGCGAAACTCAACGGCGAACGGGTGGGGGACTTCATCCTCGCTCCGGGCTGGACTTCATACAAAAAACGCCTTCAATACCAGACTTATGATATAACCGCAATGCTGAAGGAAGACAACATGCTCTGCGTCACCGTCGGGAAAGGCTGGCGGTTCCTCGGAAAGAAGAAAGAGGAAGTCGAAGACGGTTTCAGCGACAGAGACACGGCGCTGATCGCGGCGCTGCGTGTCGAATACGCGAACGGCGCCGAAAACTTGACAGTGACCGACAGCTCCTGGCAGGTGACATGCGGCCAAATCCTGTACAGCAATATTTACAACGGTGATATCGTTGACAGGAATTACAAGCCCCCAAAACCGGTTGAAGCTGTGGAAATCAGCTTGGGCAAAGACTTCCTGATTGCGCAGCAGGGCGAAAAAATAGCCGAAACGCAGCGAATCGATGCCAAAGAGTTGATTGTCACGCCGAAGAACGAAACGGTCATCGATTTCGGCCAAAACCTGACGGGATATGTGGAGTTTCGAATCCGGGGCAAAAAAGGCGACTGCGCCGTTATTCAACACGCCGAAATATTGGACCGAGACGGGGATTTTTACACCGAGAACCTGCGCAGCGCCAAACAGGAAATCCGCTTTGTCTGCGACGGCAAGACACACACATACAAGCCTTCGCTGTCCTTTCAGGGCTTTCGCTATATAAAACTCGTCGACTGGCCCGATAAAGTCCGGCTCTCGAATTTCACCGCCGTGGTTGTGCATTCCGACATGAAGCGCACGGGGTATTTTGAATGCTCCGACGCGATGATCAACCGCCTTTACGAAAACATTGTCTGGGGTCAGCGCGGCAATTTCCTTGATGTGCCGACCGACTGCCCGCAGCGCGACGAGCGCCTCGGCTGGACGGGCGACGCGCAGGCGTTTTGCCGCGCCGCCGCTTACAATTACGATGTTGAAAAATTCTTCACAAAATGGCTTGCCGACCTGGCCGCCGACCAAAACGCCGACGGCCGCGTTCCGCATGTGATACCGGATGTTCTCAACGACGGGGGTTCCGCGGCCTGGGGCGACGCGGCGGTTATCTGCCCATGGCAGATCTATTTGGCCTACGGCAACCCGGCCATCCTCGACCGGCAATTTGAGTCGATGAAAAAATGGGTCGATTTTATCCGCGGCAAATCGGCCGGGTATATATGGAACAAAGGCGGCCATTTCGGCGACTGGCTCAACCTCGAGGCCGATGTCGGCAACAAACCGACGGACAAAAAGCTCATCGCGACCGCATTCGCTTTTTATTCAACCTCCCTGCTCATCAAGGCCGGGAAAGTCATCGGTAAGGATATGGGGGCATACGAGGAACTCGCCCAAAATATCAAGGCCGCTTTCAACAAGAAACTCATCAAAAACGGCAAGGTGAAAGGCAACACACAGACCGGTTGTGCCCTCGCGCTGTATTTTGATTTGGCCGACGAGAAAACCGCCGTGGCGGCGCAACTTGCCGCGCTCGTTAAGAAGCGGGGCCATCTGACCACCGGGTTTGTCGGCGCGCCGTATCTGCTCCATGTTTTAACGGAAAACGGCTATACCGAACTGGCCTACGATTTGCTGTTGCGCAAAGAGTATCCGTCCTGGCTGTACCCCGTGACCATGGGCGCGACGACGATATGGGAGCGCTGGAACGGCATTTTCCCCGACGGGACTTTAGCCGACAAGGGCATGAATTCCTACAACCATTACGCTTACGGCGCCGTCGGCGACTGGCTGTTCGGCTCGATGGCCGGCATCAACCCCGACGAAAACGCGCCCGGCTACAAGCATATTGTTTTTAAACCCGTGACCGACTGGCGGCTCGACTTCGCGAAAGCCTCATTGGAAACCCGCCGCGGCACCGTCAAGGCGGGCTGGAGCCGCGAAAACGGCAAAATCGTCTACACATTCACCGTACCGAAGGGCTGCACCGCCGATGCGTACATCGAGGGAAAACACCGCAAACTTAAAGCCGGCGAACACGTTTTGTAGTGGTTAGTGGTTAGTGTTCAAAAAACGAAGGAGATTGATACTATGGTCGTCGACCGAATCGAAAACCTGAAAACTTACTCGCCATTGCTCTCCTGTATACCGGCAATTGAGAAATTCCTGACGGATTTCGCCGGCAGCCCCCTGCCCGACGGGCGTTACGAACTTGACGGCGACAATTTGTTCGCCTTGGTGCAGCGTTATACCACAAAGCCCGCCGAAGGCAGGCTGCCCGAGGCTCACCGGAAATACATCGACTTGCAAATGGTCACCGAAGGCAGGGAATGCATCGGCTGGGCGCCGCTCGCCGAATTAACCGAGGCAAGCGAGGAGTTTTCCAAGGGCGGCGACATCGCGTTTTACAGCGGCCAAATCCAAATCAACATAACGCTGAACAAGGGCTGTTTTTCCCTTCTTTATCCGGAGGACGCGCACCTGCCCTGCACGCAAATCGACGGACCGGAGGAAGTTGTCAAGGTAGTCTTCAAAATCAAAATGGCGTAACAGCCGGATATAAAAACAGCCCCCGTCCGTTGATAACGCGGCCGGGGGCTGTCTGCTATGTTTTGTTTATACAATTCCCGCGAATTTGTTCAGCGGTTCCTGATAGGCCTCAATCTTGAGGTCCATGACATCTTGAACCAGAACGGGCGCGCCGATGGTGGCGGATTCGTATATCGCCATGGGTATCGCCATCGCCTTGTAGCCGGTCATCGCGTCGACTTCCACCTTGCGAAGGCCGTTGAGCGCGTCGAAATGCTGCTTCCACTCGATGGCGAGCGTGTCTTGCAGCCCGTAGGGGAAATACATGCCCTGCTCATCCTCCGACAGGGAGTCCATAAACTCCTGATACAAATCGTTGAGCGGGTAGACAAGCTCCTGGGCGTTGTTGTAAATACCTTCACCCCAGAACGCCGCCCCTTCCGAGCCGTAAATGACGTTGGTGCGGTCGACTTTACCCGGCGCGGCGCGGCAGACGACCCAGGTGCCGATGACGCCGTTCTCAAACTCGAGGATCGCCGAGGTCGTGTCCTCAACCGTCGCCTCGATAGGTTCCTCAAAAGTATTGGGGTCGATGGTTTTCAGCGAGCGTGTCTTGCGGAAGTGCGCGTAGCGCTTTTCAAGAACGGCCTGCTCGTAGTCGGCCATGTTCTCGTATTTCTGGTAGCGGATTTTATCGTATGTAGCCATGGCGGCGGAAACCCTGCGGACATCGCCCAAACTGTATTGGAACAAGTCGGAGTGGTGGACGCCGCCGTCAAAGGTCCAGGCGCCGCCGGCGATGTCGAGATGGTCGCGCCAGTCCCAATACCATTTCCGTTCGCCGATGTCCATCCACAGCAGGATGCGCGGTTTGCCGATTTTCCCGGTTTTAATCGCCCAGTTCAGGGAGCGTTCGGAGGGGGAAAGGCGATAGTTTTCAAACACATGCAGAAGTTTGCCCGTCTCATCGGCCTTGTCCATAATCATTTTCGCGGCCCTCATCGTGAAGCCGAGAGGCTTTTCGGTAATGACGTTGAAGCCCGCGTCGAACGCCATGATGGCGGACGTGTGGTGATTGATATGCGGGGTGAAAATCGCGACGGTATCGAGTTCTTTTTCGCTGTTGAGCATGGTTTCCGCGTTGTCGTAGACACGCGGTTTGTGGCCTAAAATCGTCTCGAATTGCTCGGCGAACTGCTCCGCCCGTTCCTTGACGATATCGCAGCAGGCCGCGATGTCAAAATCGCGGCAACCGGCTTCCCACAGTTTGATCAAGCTGTTTTTGTGGCTGTTGGCCATGCTCCCGCACCCGAGAAACGCGCAAACCGTTTTCTTCATGATGTTTCCTCCCGTTAATGTCAGGCTTCGCCAAAATTGTCCTTTTTATAGTATCACAACCAAACAATTATACAAGAGGAAATGCGAAAGAAAGTCAAAATTCCCGAGCGGTCATGAGAGTTACTTTTTCTTCTGAAGGCTTGCCAGTGTACCCAACCCGACGAGTTTCGCCCTGCCGAAAACAAGCACCGGTTTTTCCCGTCTGCGTTTGGAACCGGTGTTTGGAACCTTTTCTGCCGGTTCCGTTGCGGGCGGCGCGGCGGGTTCCGGTTTCGCCGGCGCGGTTTCTTCCGTTTCGCCCCGGTCTTTTGCCGGCAAAGAATCGCCCTCAGCCTCCCGTTTAACCGCTTTCAAACTCGCAACGTAGCCGCCGAGCACGGAAACGGAAGCTGCCAAAACACCCGTTGCGCAGCCGGCGCAGATTATTTTAGCCGTTTTTCCCCGCATTTTCGATTCCTCCCAGTCAGCCTGTGTGATATCCGCAGAACAAGAATACAAAAGAAGATTCCGGCAACCGCTCCCGCCGCGTCGACCGCCAAGTCAAACAGGCGGCAGGCTCGTCCGGGCACAAACATTTGGTGAACTTCGTCGGTGCAGGCATAGAGAACGGCGATAATCCAGGCGAAGACGGGCCGTTTTCTATGCCAGGTCAGGCCGGCGGCGACAAAAACCAAGCCGGCGAGAGCGGCGTATTCGGAAAAATGAGCGGCTTTTCGCATCGCGTTTTGTGAAATTCGCGCGCCGAGGTACTCCATGATGATTGACAGGAAACTTCCGCTTAATTGCGCGGATTCCTCGGCAACCTGTCCGGAAAGGTAAAAAATCCCGGCCATGCAAAGAAATACGGCAATCCAGGCAAACACGGCCGCGGTGACGAGGGCTTTTCGGTTTTTAAATGCAGTCAACGGCCAGCCTCCCGGGGATTGATACAATTAGTCAAAATACTTGGCGGAACTTAGCAATGTGTTTTCACCGGCAGGGTAAAGAAAGATGCCTTCGGCATTTTCAGTAAATGCCAGATAGCGCGAGCCGGTGAAGAGGGGATAGACAACGCCGTTTTGCAACAGGTGTTCCTCCGCTTTCAGGCAGCCGTCGGCCAAGTCTCGCGTTGTCTCAACCGTGTTGAGCTTTTGCATAATAGCATCGTAATTCTCGGATGAATAAAAAGCCGGATTGCTCGCCGACATCGACGAAAAGCGGCTGAGAAAACCGACCGCCGAGCTTTCGGCTGCCTCAACAGGAACCATCGCTATCTGGTAGTCGCCGCGCGCAACCCTGTTCGCGAGCTCGACGCTGTCGAGGCACTCTATGGTGACAATCAGGCGTATACCGAACGCCTGCTGCCAAAGCTGCAGCAAACGGCGCATGGCGTTCTCGTGTTCGGCGGCGCAAAGCAGCGTGAACACAAATTGTTTCTCGCCCTGTTTGTTCAGCTCTTCCTCAAGGAGCCGTTTCGCTTCGTTTGTATCCGGTTCGATGCCGTCGCATTGAGGTTTTATGCTTCGGAAGGCCGCATCGCTGACCATACAGCAGGATGGCACCAAACAGCCTGTCATCTCCCCGCCGGCTATGTCGAAGCCGAGCGCTCCGGGTTCCACAGCGCCGCACAGCGCCAAACGAACACCGGTGCGCCGCAGGGTATCATCGGAACAATTAAACAAAATGGATTGCGTCGCGTTCCTTCTTTCTATCAGCGTCAAGCCCATGCTCCCGGCGGACACGGCTGTTTTGGCGTCAAGTTCGGCCGCGGCATACGTTCCCTGTTCAAGTTTGTTGAGCCGTGACGCTGAGTCGGGGTTAATGGTCAGGGTAACCGACTGTGGATAAACAGCCAGCGGACCGTTGTATTCCTCGTTTTTTCGAAGGATCAGAGAAGAATCGTGACTCCATTTTGAAAGGAAAAACGGTCCGTTGCACAATACATACTCCACATCCAGCCCGTATTTGCCCTTGGTCGCGTTAAAAAAGGATTCGCTGCACGGCATACCGACCGCGTCGGCGAGAGTCAGCAGAAACTCGGGGTTGGCGCGCTGCAGTTTAATAATCAAGGTGAGATCGTTTGCTGCCGTAATGCCGAGCTTCTCGGGGGGCAGTTTCCCTTGATGCACTTTCTCCGCATTTTCTATCGCAAAAAGCGCGGGGGCGCCCGGGGCGTTTGTCGCCGGCAGCAGCGCCCGGCGCAGGGCGAACACAAAATCAGCCGCCGTAATACGGTCGTCAAAGTTTGTTTCGTAATCCTCGCCGAGTATTTTGGCCATGGTTTTTGTCAAATGCCACCGCGCGTCGCCGCGCAGGGTAAAAGAATAGACCAGCCCGTCATCCGAAATATCCCACGATTTCGCAACACCCGGAACAGGCTTTCCTTCCTCATTGATGCGAACCAAACCCTCCAGGCAGTTGATAACCGCAATCCTGGAAGGCTTGTCGCTGACAATTTGGGGGTCGAGCCCGAGCGGTTCCGCGTCGATGGGGTAATAGAGATTCCGGCCGCCTCCGTCGTCTTTTGAACAGGCGGTCGCCGTCAGTGCTATCCATAGTAACGCAAGCAGAACGCAAACAATCTTCTTGGTCATCGGGTTTTTCTCCACGCGGTGTCCCGCTGTCTTCGCCGTGATTTCGGCTGTGTCAACCGTTATCGGGCTTATTCTGTTCGGCCCATTTGGCGAGCTGCTCCGCAAGTTGGGAATTGCCGGAGCCGGTCTTGGTGTTTTGTGAACTTATGTATTGTTGAACGTAGCGCCTGCTGGCTGCGTTGCCTTGCTTTTTAAAATCCGAAACCTTTTGGCGGTAACCGCACACACAGAAAAAGGCTTTTTTATCGTCTTCGCCGCGTATCTCCATCTTCTTATGGCAATTCGGGCAACGGGCGTTGGTCGCGACCGAAACGCTTTTTCGGTACCCGCATTCTCTGTCGGGGCAGACAAGCATACGCCCCCTCTTGCCGCTGACATCCAAGAGGCATTTCCCGCAATCCGGGCATTTCTCGCGCGTCTGGTTGTCGTGCGTATAGACCGCTGTCGACGCGACGACGGAAGACACAAGCCGGGTGGCGTACTCGCGCATCTCGCCGACGAACACGGCGTCAGTCTCTTTCCCTTGCGCGATCAGTTGAAGACGCTGTTCCCATTTGGCGGTCAATTCCGCGGATTTCAGGGCAGGCGGCACGATTTTTATGAGTTGCCGGCCCTTGGAAGTCGGATGTATTTCCTTGCCTTTACGTTCGATATAAAACGAGTCGAACAGTTTTTCGATGATGTCCGCCCTGGTCGCCGGTGTGCCGAGTCCGCCGGTGGTTTCTATGACGCTTTTAAGCTTGTCGTCCTCAATATACTCGGCCGGGAATTCCATAGCGGTCAGAAGCGTCGCCTCCGTAAACCGCGCGGGCGGTTTGGTCTTGCCCGGTAAAACGCAGCCGGCGCGGACGGTGACGCGGTCCCCCTGTTTGATATCGGGCAGCTGCCGGTCATTTGCGCCGTCGTCCTCTTCCTCTTCATCGGCCGCCGCCGAACCGTAAAGGGACTTCCAGCCCGCCGCTTTCACAATGCGGCCTTTGGCATAGAAACAGCGCTTCTCAACGGCCACCTTCACCTTGACCTCCTCGTATTCAAACGCGGGGCTGAGCACGGCCAAAAAGCGGCGTAACGCCAAATCATAGACATTGCGTTCTTCGGGTGAAAGCGCGGCCAAATTGACAGTTTGTTCGGTCGGGATGATGGCGTGGTGGTCCGTGACTTTGGCATTGTTGACAATATATTTGACATTCAGCGGCTTTGAACGCAGCAACCCCAAAGCGGTGTCTTTATACGGCCCCACGGCGATGCTTTTGAGCCTGTCGGGCAGCGTGGGAACGATATCGTCGGTGATGTAGCGGCTGTCCGTGCGCGGGTAGGTGAGCAGCTTGTGCGTCTCATAAAGGCTCTGCATGA
>DAITOC010000041.1:0-11020 GCA_036834305.1 Clostridiales bacterium | reverse complement strand
AACTCGCCGGCACCATGATGACCGATATCGTCATGCTTTCACTCATCGGCATCAAGGTGGTGCTGGTCCACGGAGGCGGCCCGGAAATTACGAAGATGCTTAAAAAAATCGGCAAAGAAAGCCGCTTTGTCAACGGGCTTCGCTACACCGACGAGGAAACAGCCGAAATCGTCCAGATGGTGCTCGCGGGCAAAATCAACAAAGACCTCGTGCAGATGCTGTGCGCGCGAGGCGGCCGGGCCCTCGGCATCAGCGGGCTCGACGCGGGGCTCATTCAATCCTCTAAGCTCGACGAGGGCGAGGATTTGGGCTTTGTCGGCAAAATCGACAGCATGGATGTGTCGGTGATCAACGATATTCTTGACAAAGGCTATATCCCCGTCGTTTCCGCCATGGGCGCGGGGGACGGCGCCGTCTATAACATCAACGCCGACGCGGCGGCGGCCCGCATCGCCTCGGAACTTCGCGCTCAAAAACTGCTGCTTTTAACCGATGTGCGCGGCTTGATGAAAGATAAGGACGATGAAAGCACCCTCATTCCCGTCGTTAAAGTCAGCGATGTCGCCTCGTTGAAAAACAAAGGTATTATATCGGGCGGCATGATTCCCAAAATCGACTGCTGTGTCGAGGCGGTGCGACGGGGCGTAAAACGAACGCATATCATCGACGGAAGGATTCCGCACGCGATTATTATCGAAATGCTCACCGATGAAGGCATCGGCACGATGTTTCTGTAATTTACGGAAACATACCGTCAGCCTAACCGTGAGAAACCCTCACGGTTTTAACTTACAGAAAGCGGGTGGTTGAATGAATTTTGAACAGATAAAACAAACGGCTTCGGCGAATTTTATGCCGACATACGCGCGTTTCGACGCCGCCATCGCTTCCGGCAAAGGGGCGACGCTTCGGGATGTTTACGGGAAGGAATACTTCGATTTCACAAGCGGCATCGGCGTCAACTCGCTGGGTTACGGCCACGAAGGCTGGGTGAAAGCGGTCGCGGGGCAGACGGCCTCTCTCCAGCACATCTCCAATCTGTACTACAGCCTCCCGCCCGTACGGCTTGCCGAAGAACTTTGCGCGAGGTCGGGGTTTTCCAAGGTATTTTTTGCCAACTCCGGGGCCGAGGCCAATGAGTGCGCGATTAAGCTCGCCCGCAAATACAGCTCGGACAAATACGGCATGGGCAGGGGTACCGTCGTGACTCTCTCAAACTCCTTCCACGGGAGGACGCTCGCGACGATCACCGCAACCGGCCAGGAGGAATACCACAAACACTTTTACCCGTTTCCCGAAGGGTTTTGCCATACCCCCGCGAATGACACGGTCGCTTTGGAAAAGGCGCTTGACGCGGCCGTCTGCGCTTTGTTCGTCGAAATCATACAGGGCGAGGGCGGCGTGCTGCCGCTTGAGCGTGAATTTTTAAAAACCGCGCGAAAACTTTGCGGCGAAAGGGATATTCTGCTCATTGCCGACGAAGTCCAGACCGGCGTCGGCCGGACCGGCAAGCTGTTTGCCTGGGAGCATGCCGGCGTGAAGCCGGATATCCTTACCTCGGCCAAGGGGCTCGGCAACGGGCTGCCGATAGGCGCCTGCCTGTGCTCCGAAGCGCTCGGCGGCGTTCTGACCCCCGGCACGCACGCAACCACCTTCGGCGGCAACCCCGTCGCTTGCGCCGGTGCCCTGGAGGTTTTACGCTGTCTTGACGAAACGATGCTTTCCGACATCATGCGCAAAGGTGTCATTATCAGAGACAGGCTTATGCAGATGGAGGAAGTTGAGGATGTTCGCGGCATGGGGCTGATGCTCGGCGTGAAACTCAAGACGAAAAATGCCAAAGAAACCGCCACGCGATGCCTTGAAAAAGGCCTTTTGATATTGACCGCCAAGGACGCTTTGCGGCTCCTGCCGCCGCTGGTCATCACAGACGGGGAAATCGGCAGAGGCCTTGACATCCTTGAGGAAGTCCTGCGGTAGGGGACAGGTTTTTCGTCCCGGAAAAGCGTGTTTCAAATCCTCAGCCGCCTATGGCGGCAGCTCCTTTGAAAAAGGAGCCATTACAGGGCGGGATCAATCCCGCCGTGGGAGCCGAGAACCTTTCCTCCCCGATTTGCCTCCCTTGTTAAAGGGAGGGGGACCGCGAAGCGGTGGTGGGATTCGAAAGGGGAGGTTAAGCGATTACATTGCGGAGAGGCGGGACAATATAAATTCCCCTCTGCCGGAGGGGTGCCCGCAGGGCGGGGTGGTTATTAAAAACAGAAAAGGGGAAACCTATGAAACACTTACTGAAACTTCTTGACCTGACCGGGGAGGAAATCTATGATATCCTCAACCTCGCCGACCAGCTGAAATACGAAAAGAAAAACGGCATCTCCCACCGCCGGCTCGAGGGCAAGAGCCTCGGGATGATTTTTCAAAAATCCTCGACCCGCACGCGGGTCTCCTTCGAGGCGGGCATGTTCCAACTCGGCGGCCAGGCCCTTTACCTGAACGCCACGGATATGCAAATCAAACGGGGCGAGCCCGTCGAGGACACCGCGCGTGTCCTCTCCCGCTACATCGACGGCATCATGATTCGTACTTTCGACCAAAGCGAGGTCGAGGCGCTCGCGGAGCACGGCGACATTCCCGTTATCAACGGCCTGACCGATTTCTGCCACCCCTGCCAAGTGCTCGCCGACCTCATGACGGTCCGGGAAGTCAAGGGTGCGCTCGAGGGCCTCAAAATGTGTTATATCGGCGACGGCAACAACATGGCGAATTCCCTGATTGTCGGCGGCCTGAAAACCGGCATGGCCGTCGGCGTTGCCTGCCCGGAAGGCTATGAACCGGACAAAAGAGTTCTGGACTTCGCGAAAGGCTTTCCCGCTTTCGCCCTCAGCCGCGAACCGTTGGAGGCGGCCGCCGGCGCCGATGTGATTTTCACCGATGTTTGGGCTTCCATGGGGCAGGAGAGCGAGCGCGAAAAACGCCGCGCCGCTTTTGAGGGCATCTATCAGGTCAACGCGCGGCTGCTCGCCGCCGCCAACCCCGGCTGCATGGTGCAGCATTGTTTGCCGGCCCACAAGGGGGAGGAAATCACCGCCGATGTGTTTGAAAACCACGCCGCCGAAATTTTTGAGGAAGCCGAGAACCGGCTCCACGCGCAAAAAGCCGTAATGGTTATGTTGATGGAATAGCAACCGGTCATTCCAGGAACCCCGTATACGCGTACAGCCCCCCGTCCATCGAAATCTCGGAAATCCGGTAAAACCCGTTTTCAGGGACAATATGCAGCCTCGCCGCATATTTTTCCGCCGGCCCTGTCGAAGTCAAGGTTGAGAAGGTCAGCGCGGCGGCGTATTCTCCGCCGCCGGTTTCTTTGAGCTCCAAAATTCTATAGCTTTGAATCCAGGGGCTCGACATCCCGGTCACCCAATTCGGCGCGGTTTCGGCAAGCTGCTCCTCATAGTCTTTTTTAAGCCCCTTGCTCATCACGGCGTATTGCATCGCCGCGTTCCTGTTTTTCAGCCCCTTCGCCCAAACATCCGCCGCGCCGCGCGGGGAACAGACGCCGACGCTGCCCATCGCGTCCTTGAGAAGGCTGTTTTGCACCTCGAACCGGTTGAGCTCCGCCATGGCCGCGAACACGCTGATGCTTTTGACATTGAACAACCAGCCGGCGGCGTTGAGCAGCACGAAGGCGGAAAGGCCGATAACCGCCGCCAAGGCGGTGAAGGCGGCGGCTTTTTTTGAAACAACGATTTTCATAAGGCACCCCCCCAAAAACAGATATATGGCAATCGGGAGGCGCGTAAAACCGGCGGCCGCGGTGTTCACCGCGGCCGCCGTGATTATGTCATAGTTTTTTTAAGGCTTCCGGGAGTTCCCCGGGGTGCCGAAGCACGGCACCGGCGCCCTTGCTCTTTAAAAATTCCGCGTCGCGAAACCCCCAACCCACGCTGACGCAAGGCAGCCCCGCGTTTTTCGCCGTGAGGATGTCGACCTCCGAGTCGCCGATATACACGGCGCTCTTCGCGTCGACGCCCAGTTCCGCGAGGGCTTTGAAAACCGTGTCGGGCGCGGGTTTGCGGGCCGCGTCCGCCGATTCGCCGACGGCCACGGTGATAGTCGCCCCGAAATAGTGGCGGCATAATGTTTTCACCGCCGCGTCAAATTTGTTTGAGACGACCGCCATTTGAAAGCCCGCCGCTTTCAGTTTCCCAAGCAGCTCCGGCACGCCGTCGTAAGGCTTTGTCAGGGCAGTCATATTGTTTTCGTAATACGCCGAAAATTCCCGCAGGCACTGCGCGAGCAGGGGGTTGTCCGCACCGCCGGGCACCGAAAGCTCCATGAGCTTTGCCACGCCGTTGCCGACGAACCGGCGAACCTCGCCGACGGTTCTTTCGGGGAATCCGTGAAGGACCATGGTGTGGTTGACAGCCGCGGTCAAATCGCCGAGGGTGTCCAAAAGCGTTCCGTCCAGGTCAAAGACGATTGTTTGAATGGTGTTCATCGGGCGGTTGTGTTCCTTCTGTGTTTTTTTCCCGTTTTCGGTTTTCCCGCCGCGCGTTTCTCCGCGGGGTCTTCGGTCAGCAGGAACGCGCCGCTCCAGACAATGATCACGGCAAAAACGACGCCCATTATCAGCGGCGCCGAGGCCAGCGTGAACTGCTCAACCTTAATAGCCGAGCCGGCGAAACTGATGACGATTCCCAACAGGGTGCCGGCGTCTTTGATATCAAAAAAGTCGAGAACCGACAACTCGCCGCTGAGAAGCGGGGCCGCAAATTTGCCGAAAGCGACGTACGAACCGATTATTGACAGGATCCCCGCCGCCGAGAGGATAATAACCGCCAGGCGTTTATAACTCACCGCCGCGACGACAAAAACGGCGACAGCCAGCAGCAGCGCCAGGGCGAAGAATACCAGGAAACTGACACCCGCGGGCACCAGCCTTTTCACCGCTTCCTTCTCGAAAAAGTCGCCGCCCGAGCCGTCAAACAGGCCGTGAAGCGGGCTGCTCTCGTCGGTAAACCGGGTGTATAAATAGTGAAGGGTCACCGAGTCGCCGATGTTGGTGATAACGGCCGAAACGGCGTATTGCAGAATCGGCAGGAATAAGGCGGCGGGAAAGACGCACAGCGCCAACACAGCCGCGCCAATCCGGTATACGATTTTCATAACAGCACCTGCTTTGCCAATGTTCTTACCACGAGGAGTTGAGTTCGACGGTCCGGTTAAAAACGGGCTTTTCGAGCGTGCTCTCTTTATCCGCGCAGAAATATCCCTGCCTCATAAACTGGAACACGTCAAGAGGCTTGGCGTCCCTCAGCCGGCCCTCCAGCAGGCAGTTCTCCAGCACGACGAGCGATTCGGGGTTCAGGTTGCTCTCGAGGCTGCCGTTGCTTTCGTCCGAAGGGTTTTCCACGTTGAAAAGGCGGCTGTAAAGCCGGATTTCCGCTTTCACATTGTCCAAGGCGCTGACCCAGTGGAGGGTGCCCTTGACTTTGCGGCCGTCCGGCGCGTTGCCGCCCTTTGTGGCGGAGTCATACTCGCAGTGTATCAAAGTCGGATTTCCGTTTTCATCCGTTTCATAGCCCGTGCATTTGACGATGTAAGCGCCCTTCAGGCGCACCTCGTTGCCCGGGAAAAGGCGAAAATACTTCTTAACGGGTTCGGCCATGAAGTCTTCCCGCTCGATATATAACTCGCGCGAGAAGGCGACCTTCGCCGACCCTTGTTCGGGTTTGTTCGGGTTGACTTCTATCTCGAGTTCTTCCGTGCGGCCGCCGGGGTAATTGTCGATGACGACCTTCAGCGGGCGCAGGACCGCCATAGCCCTCGGCGCGTTGAGGTTCAGGTTGTCGCGCACGCAGGCCTCAAGCAGCGCGTAATCCACGACGCTGTAGGCTTTCGCCACGCCGACGCGCTCGACGAAATCGATGATCGCCGCGGGCGGGTAGCCGCGCCGCCTCATGCCGCACAGGGTGACCATGCGCGGGTCGTCCCAGCCGCTGACGATGCCTTTCTCCACAAGATACAGGCATTTGCGCTTGCTCGTCAGGGAGTAGTTGAGGTTCAACCGCGCGAATTCAATCTGCCGCGGCGGTTCTTTGAAACCGATTTCCTCCACGAACCAGTTGTAAAGCGGCCGATGGTTTTCGAACTCGAGCGAACACAGGGAATAGGTCACGTTTTCCGCCGCGTCCGACAGCGGGTGCGCGAAGTCGTACATCGGGTAAACGCACCATTTATCCCCCGTCTGGTGGTGAGGCACATGCGCGATGCGGTAGATGACCGGGTCGCGCATATTCAGGTTGGGGGAGGCCATGTCTATTTTTGCCCGCAAGACCATCGCGCCGTTTTCAAATTCTCCGGCGGTCATGCGCGCGAACAAATCGAGGTTTTCCTCCACAGGGCGGTCGCGATAGGGGCTTGCCCGCCCCGGCTCGGTCAGCGTGCCGCGGTAGTCTCTGATCTCGTCGGCCGACAGGCCGCAGACATAGGCTTTTCCGTTTTTAATCAGTTTTATCGCGCATTCATATAAAAAATCAAAGTAGCCGGAGGCGTAATACACATTTCCCCACCGGTAGCCGAGCCAGCGGATGTCCTCCATAATCGCGTCGACATACTCGACATCCTCTTTCGTCGGGTTCGTGTCGTCAAAACGCAGGTTGCAGACGCCGCCGTATTTTACCGCGGTGCTGAAACTGATATAGATGGCTTTCGCGTGGCCGATATGAAGGTAGCCGTTGGGCTCGGGAGGGAAGCGCGTCTGAACGCGCGTGTTGACGCCCGCCGCGAGTTCTTCGTCAATGATATCGTGGATAAAATTCGAGGGCTTTCGATTGGTCTCTTCCATGGCATATCCTCCGCGTTATATGGATAGTGTTAACAGACGGTCACAGCGCCGCGAAGATGCCGGCGGCTTGTTCGAGCCGGGCTTTCACCTTGTCCGCTCCGAGCAGGCGCATAATCGCGTGCAGGTCCGGCGTATTGCGCCGCGAGGTGACAGCGACGCGTATCACGGTCGAAACATCGCCGACATGGCCTTTGAAAAGTTCCGGGCTCTTTTTGTATTCTTTCACATTTGGCGTAAACCCAAGCGGAGCGCATAAAGCTTTTATTTTGTCAAACCAGGCGTCCTTCTCATCGCCGGGGTCATACACGGTGAGATAAGAGGTTAATACAGCCGCGGCGTCCGCCGGGGCGATGTTTTCCGGCAGCGAGTAATCCGGCGTGTAAAGAGCGTCATAAAAGTATTCGATAAACCCGCCGATGTCCGACCATTTCGCGATATCCTTGCGCGGTTTCTCCTTGCCCCGGTCAATGGAAAAAATGTTTTTCGCGTAGGCCGGGTTTTCCTCAAGCAGCGCGAACAGGCGAGCGTCATAGTCTTTGGCCCACGCCGCGGCTTTACCGAATACCTCGTCCGCGGTCATGACGGAAATCACATTCTTGCTGACATCCGTAAGCTTCGCCAAATCGAACAGAGCGCCGCTCGGGCTCATCTTTTTCAGGTTGAACGGGAAGGCGCTGTGAGGCGCCGCCGGGTTGGCCTTGCGCCACTCCTCAAAGTTGGAGTTGATGAGCGTCAGCAGGTATTCGAGCACGCTTTCCCTCGGGAACCCCTGTTCGGTAAAATAGCCGACGGCGGCCTCCGGGTCCTTTCGCTTCGACAATTTCCTCTTGCCGCCCTCGTCTTCTTTCATCAGCGGCGACACATGCGCGTATTTCGGCGGCTTAAAGCCGCAGACTTTGAACAGTTCCATGTGCACGGGCAGCGACGCGATCCATTCGTCGCCGCGGATGACATGGGTGGTGCGCATCAAATGGTCGTCGACCGCGTGGGCGAAATGGTAGGTGGGGATGCCGTCGGATTTCAACAGCACGATGTCCATGATGCTTTCCGGCATCTCTATTTTACCCTTGATCAAATCATCGACAGCGATGCGCCGGTTTTCGTTTCCTTGCGAGCGAAGGCGCAAAACAAATGGCTTCCCCGCTTTCACCGCCGCCTCCTGCTGTTCAAAGCTCAGCGCGCGGCAGCGCGCCCATTGCCCGTAATAGCCTTTGTTGATGTTTTGGCTTTCCTGTTCGGCGCGAACAGCGTCCAAGTCCCCCTCGCCGCAAAAACAGGGGTAAGCGAGCCCTTTTTTGACGAGTTCCTTCGCGAAGCATCGGTAGATGTCCCGCCGCGCGCGCTGCTGATACGGCCCGTACGCGCCTTGCTCCTTCTGATAACCGAGCACGCCCTCGTCCGGCTCCAAACCGAACGCGCGCAGCCCGTCGAGGATACCGGTGACACCGTCGGCGACCTCGCGTTTTTCGTCGGTGTCCTCGATGCGCAGATAAAACACCCCGCCCGAGGCGGCCGCGGTGAGCTTGTTGACATAGGAGGTAAACAAGCCGCCGATGTGCAGAAAGCCCGTCGGACTCGGCGCGAAACGCGTCACCCTCGCCCCTTCGGGCAAAGAGCGCGGCGGGTATTTGTTCTCATAAACCTCCGCGGATTCCGAAATATCCGCGAAAAGCAGTTGAGCGAGGTTTTCGTTGTCGGTCAAGGCGAACGCTCCTTCTAAAGCGGTAATTTCATCCATTATGACAGAAAAGCCGTTGTGTATCAAGGAATTTTTAAAAGCGACGCAAAGGATTTGCAATTTTTATTAGTGTTTGGTAAAATTTCAGCGTTAATCAAGGAGTGACGATGATGGTACGAACACTTAAAATTGCCGGCTGCCGGATTTTTCAAGCCACATACAGGATGCTAAGCTACCTGGTGAGCTGGAAGGAACCCGATCTGATACAGGGGCCCGGCAGCGTCAATACCCTGCCGGAGGCCATCCGCGCGCGGGGCATCACCAAAGTGCTGCTGGTGACAGATAAAGGAATACGCAGCCTCGGCCTGACAATAGCCCTTGAGGAAAAACTCGGCGAGGCCGGCATCGGCTTTGCCGTTTACGACGGTGTCCAACCGAATCCGACGGTCGAAAACATCGAGGAAGCGAAAGAGCTCTATTTTAAAAATGCCTGTGAAGGGTTCATCGCTTTCGGCGGCGGTTCGCCGATGGACTGCGCGAAAGGCGCGGCCGCGAGGGTCGCGAACCCGAGAAAACCGATGAGAAAAATGAAGGGTATGGTGCGCGTCCGGCACAGGGTGCCGCCGGTTTTCGCCGTGCCGACGACGGCCGGCACCGGTTCGGAAGCCACCATCGTGACCGTCGTCACCGACGCGGCGAAGCATGAGAAATACGCGGTCAACGACCCGAAGCTGCGGCCGCGCGTCGCCGTTCTCGACCCCGAACTGACAACCGGCCTGCCCCGACACATTACGGCCGCCACGGGGATGGACGCCCTCACCCACGCCGTCGAGGCGTATATAGGCGGCAGCAACACAAAAAAATCGGCGCGCTACGCGCTTGAGGCGGTCGAACTGGTTTTTTCAAATCTGCGAACGGCGGTTGAAAACGGCCGGGATATCGAAGCGCGCGGGAATATGCTGAGAGCCTCTTATTTGGCAGGCGTCGCGTTTACCCGCGCGTATGTCGGCTATGTGCACGCCCTTGCCCACGCTCTCGGCGGGCTGTACGACATTCCCCACTGCCTGGCCAACGCCGTCATTCTTCCGTATGTCCTCGCGTATTACGGCGAAACGGCCCAAAAGAAATACGCCCGCCTGGCCGACGCAGCCGGTGTTTCCGGCGCGGGCATGGGCGAAAGCCAAAAGGCCGCGTCGTTTTTGGAAGCGGTTCGCGCCCTGAACACCGCGGCGGGCATCCCGGAGCATTTGCCGCGGATTGAAGAAAAAGACATCCCCCTTATCGTCAAACGGGTCCTGCGCGAGGGCAATCCGCTGTACCCCGTGCCGAAAATTATGGATAAGACCGACTGCGAAAAGGTTATCCGCGCGGTGAAGGGATAAATGGCAGAATAAATAGATATTGTATTATCAAAGCGTTTTTGCTATATTAATTCTATTCTGTATGACAGGCAGGTGTTTGTATGCCCGAATTTTTGGAAATGACCCTCGGCGAGCTGGTCGCCGACATGGCGCGCAAGTACCCCGACGACAACATGATCAAATACACCGACAGGGAGTATGAGCGCACCTGGAAGGAATTCAACGACGAATGCGAAGTCATCGCCCGCGGCTTTATGGCCCTCGGCCTGAAAAAAGGCGACAAAATCTCGATCTGGGCCACCAATGTGCCCGCGTGGCTGCTGACATTTTTCGGCAGCGCGAAAATGGGCGGCATCCTTGTCACCGTCAACACCAGTTACAAGCATTTTGAGCTCGAGTACCAGTTGCGCCAGTCGGACACGAACATCCTCGTGCTCATCGACGGCTTCAAGGGAACGAGCTACATCGACATCGTCAACAAACTTTGCCCCGAGCTCGCTTCGAGCAATCCGGGCGATCTCAAAGCCGCCGCCTTTCCCGAACTCAAATCGGTCATTTACGCCGGCGACGGCGAATGCCCCGCGGGCATGGTTGACTGGCAATCCCTGTACACTCTTGCCGAACAAGTGCCCGTCGAAGAGTTTGAGGCAGTCCGTGATTCCTGCGAGTGCCGCGAAGTCGTGAATTTTCAGTATACATCCGGGACGACGGGCTTCCCCAAGGGCGTCATGCTCACGCACTACAACATTCTCAACAACGGCCTCACCATCGGCGACGGCATGAAGCTGACGCACAAAGACCGGTTTTGCATCTGCGTTCCGTTCTTCCACTGCTTTGGCATGGTGCTGTCCATTTTAGCCTGCGTAACCCACGGAACCTCCATGGTGCCCGTCGATTATTTCCAACCGAAAAAGGTCATGGACGCCATCGTGTCGGAGAAGTGCACTGCCGTCAACGGCGTGCCGACCATGTTCATCGCGATGCTTGAACACCCCGACTTTGACAAGTACGATTTCAGCCTCATGCGCACCGGCATCATGGCCGGCTCGCCCTGCCCCGTCAAAACGATGCAGGACGTCAACAACAAGATGCACATGAACGAGGTCACCATCGTTTTCGGCCAGACGGAATCGT
>DAITOC010000040.1:0-11491 GCA_036834305.1 Clostridiales bacterium | reverse complement strand
AGCACCGTCACACCCCGGTTGATCTGCGAGGTGATGGCTTTCGAGATTTCCGGGGCGTTTTTGGTGACGACCATGAGCATTTTTCCGCTTCTTGTGCCATAAAGGACATAATCGATGACCCGCGAGCTGACAAATATCACGATGGCGGCGTACAGCGCGCTCTCCACGCTTTTAAAAACGACCGCCGCGGTGATGATGACGATAATATCCGCGACCAGGATGACCCGACCCATGGAAATATGGGGCCATTTGTAACGGAACAGCCGGGCGATGGTATCGACGCCTCCGGTGGTCGCCCCACGCATAAGCACCAGGGCGAGCGAAAAGCCCGAAATCGCCCCGCAGAACAGGGCCGCGAGGAGCTTATCGCCCGTATACGCGTATGATTTGAGCAACGGTGTGAACACGTCAAGGGCAACGGAAAGCATGACGGTAACCCAAAAGGTCCTCGCGACGAAACTCCGGCCGATAAAAACCCAGGCGAGTATGGTCAGCGGGATATTCAAAACGAGGTTTGTCAGGCCAACCGGCGTGTGAATCAGGTGGTTGATGATAATGGAAAGGCCGGTAATACCGCTTTGCGCGATGCCGTTCGGAACCGCAAAAATCAGAACCCCGACGGAATACAGCGAACATCCGGCGAGCCAGATAATATTGTCGGTCAAAAATGTTATGACCGCTTTTTTGGTCGGTTTTTTTATACTCGGCTTGCCCATATAATACCGCTCCGTTCATCACGATTGATTTTGGTATTATTATCCGCAAATGATGTTATATAATTCCTCGAGCCTGTCGCCGCGCCCTTTCAGCCACAGCCAGCCGAACAGCGCCTCGAGTGCTGTAGCCATATGGTACTCGGCCTCCGTTGAGTTTTTCGGCGTGTGGGCCGTATGGGCGTTTCTTCCCCTTTTGAAAACAGCGGTTTCTTCCTCCGTCAGCAGGCCGGCGATTATTAAAGCGGCCTTTGCCTGCGCGGGCGCGCAGACACGCGAAGCGGCAAGCGACTGCAGGCGGCCGACGGGGCGGTTGGCTTCCCGCGCGAGCTGTTCTTTGACAAACAGGTCGAAAACCGTGTCGCCGACAAAAGCCAGGGTCAGCGGGCTCAAAAGGGACGGGTCGCCCGCGGTGTCACGGGACATACTCAAATTCAAAATCATAAACGCAGACCGTATCCCCCTGTTCAATTCCTTTTTCCTGCAAGGCGTCGATGATACCGCTCGATTGAAGCACCCGCTGAAAATACTGGAGCGACTCGTAATCGTCCAAATCGGTTTTTTGCAAAATCTTTAAAAGCCAGTCGGCCTCTACAAAATACACCCCGTCGCGCGCGGTAACGGTAAAGCCGCTGTCTTTCTTTTTCTCAAACAATTCAACGGGGATATCCTCGGCATTGAAGCGTTTCACCGGGGGCAGAGTGTCGAGCATCGCGGCGACCGCGCCGATGAGTTCTTTCGTCCCCTCCGCGATGGGGGCGCAGATGGTATAAAACGGGTACCCTTTGCCTTCGATCGTTTGTTTGAGCCTTTCGAGCTGTTCGGGTGACGTTAGGTCGGTTTTGTTCGCGGCGACGATTTGCGGCCTCCCGGCCAACTCCGGATTGAAGTTTTTAAGTTCCTTATTGATAATTTCAAAATCATCAACGGGGTCGCGGCCTTCGCTGCCGGCGGCGTCGAGGACATGCACGAGCATCCGGCAGCGCTCGACATGGCGCAAAAACTCATGCCCGAGGCCAACGCCCTCGCCGGCGCCCTCGATAAGCCCGGGGATATCGGCCATGACAAAGGATTTGCCCTCCCCTAAAAATACGACGCCGAGAACCGGGGTTATTGTTGTGAAATGGTAATCGGCGATGACGGGCTTGGCTTCGCTGACGACGGACACAAGTGTGGATTTACCGACATTGGGAAAGCCGATAAGGCCGACATCCGCCAAAAGTTTCAGTTCCAGGCTGACTTCCCATTCCTCCCCGGGGGTTCCGCTCTTGGCGAAACGCGGCGTCTGCCTGGTCGGCGTGGCGAAATGGCTGTTTCCCCATCCTCCCCGGCCGCCTTTGGCGGCGGTAAACGGCTCGTCGGAGGACATATCGGCCATAACCGCCCCGCTTTCGGTTTCACGGATAACCGTACCGCGGGGGACACGGATAATCCGGTCCTCGCCCTTTTTGCCGCCGCGGCGGTTGGGCTCGCCGTTTCTTCCGTTTTCGGCGGCGTATTTGCGTTTGTAGCGAAAGTCCGCGAGGGTGGAGAGATTGTCGTCCACTTGAAAAATGACGCTGCCGCCCCGCCCTCCGTCCCCGCCGTCGGGCCCGCCGGAAACCACGTATTTTTCACGGTGAAACGACACCTTCCCGTCACCGCCGTTTCCCGCTTTTATTTTGATAACCGCCTGGTCAACGAACATGGCAACTCCTTATGACGCGTCTGCTCTGGCCTTCTCAATCGCGGCGACGAACTGTTTCGCTGTTTCGGTAATTTTTTGGTAGTCGCCGGTTTTCGCGCCGGCGGTCAGAGAACTTCCCGCCCCGACGGCCACCGCGCCGGCTTTGATCCAATCCGCGGCGTTGTTGACATCGACGCCGCCCGTCGGCATCATTTTCGCGTAGGGAATCGGGCCTTTTATGGCCTTGATAATCGACGGGCCGAACAACTCGCCGGGGAAGATTTTAAGAATATCCGCGCCCGCTTCCATCGCTGAAACGGCCTCGCGCACGCTCATCACGCCCGGCATGGAAGCGACCCGGTAACGGTTGCACATTTTGACGGTTTCGGCGTCAAAATAAGGGCTGACTATATATTGCGCGCCGCAAAGCATCGCTATTCGCGCGGTGGCGGCATCCATCACCGTTCCGGCCCCGAGAATAATCTCTTCCGGCCCGTAATTCGCGGCGAGCGTTTCGATGACTTTGTCCGCGCGGGGAACCGTGAACGTCAGTTCAATCGCCGCGACGCCGCCCGCGATGCAGGCGTCGGTGATTCGCCGCGCCGTATCGGCGTTTTCCGCTCGGACGACCGCCACGATTCCGCACTGCTGAATTTTGGTTAAGACGGTTTCTTTATCCATCATATCCTCCCGCTGTCGGTCAAATTTATCGTTGTACTCTTGCCGACGCGCCTTTCATCAGCGCCTCGACCTCGGCCTTGCTTGCCATGGAGGTGTCGCCCGGCGTCGTCATCGCGAGCGCGCCGTGCGCAGCGCCGCAGTTGACGGCGGTTTGCGCGTCGCCCGTTTCCATCAGGCCGTAAATGAGCCCGGAGGCGAACGAGTCACCTCCGCCGACGCGGTCGTATATTTCGAGCGCCGGGTACGCGCAACTTGTGAAAAAGTCCCCTCCGGCCCGGCAAATCGCGCTCCAGTCATTGACGGTCGCCGTTTTAACCCCGCGCAGGGTGGTCGCGACAACACGGAAATTGGGATAAGCCTCCATCGCCCGTTTCATCATCGCGCGATACCCGCCGATATTCAACTCTTTGAGTCTTTCATCGTTGCCTTCGATTTCAAGCCCCAGGCAAGCCGTGAAATCCTCCTCGTTGCCGATCATCACATCGACATACCGGGCAAGTTCCTTGTTGACACGGCGCGCTTGTTCCAATCCGCCGATGCCCTTCCAAAGCGAAGGCCGGTAGTTTAAATCGTAGGAAACCACCGTGCCGTATTGTTTCGCGGCTTTTACGGCGGCAACGGCTGTTTGGGCTGATGTTTCGGAAAGGGCTGCGAAGATACCGCCGGTATGAAGCCAGCGCACGCCGCGTTCGCCGAAAATACGATCCCAATCAAAGTCGTCGGGTTTCAGCTGTGACGCGGCGGTATGGCCGCGGTCGGAAACGCCGACCGCGCCCCGGACGCCGAACCCCCGCTCGGTAAAATTCAAGCCGTTGCGAACGGATCGGCCGATGCCGTCATAAGGCATCCATTTGATTAACGAGGCGTCGACGCCGCCCTGCAGGATAAAGTCCTCGATGAGCCGGCCGATTTCATTGTCGGCCAGGGCGGTCAGTACGCCGGTTGTCAGCCCGAAGCAGCGGCGCAGGCCGCGCGCGACATTGTATTCCCCGCCGCCTTCCCACGCGCGGAATTCTCTCGCGGTTTTGATGCGCGTATCGCCCGGGTCAAGCCGCAGCATGACTTCCCCCAAAGAGAGAAGGTCGTACGCGCACTCTTTTTGCGGTTTGCATTCCAAAATCATGGTATTCTCCCACATAGATCCGTCTGCGTTTTCACACGCCCGAGTAGGCGGAAAAGCCGCCGTCGACGGGCAGGATGACGCCGGTGATAAAGCCCGAGTGCTCCTCGTTGCACAGGAAGAGAAGGGCGCCGGTCAAATCGGAAGTTTTGCCGAAACGGCCCAGCGGCGTATGTGTCAGTATTTTGTCGGAACGCGGCGTGAGTGACCCGTCCTCGTTATAAAGCAGGGTTTTATTCTGGTTGGTGGAAAAAAAGCCCGGCGCAATGGCGTTGACGCGGATGCCCACGCCCGCGAAATGGACAGCCATAAATTGCGTGAAGTTGGATACGGCCGCTTTGGCGGCGGAGTAGGCCGGAATCCTTGTCAGAGGCCGGTAGGAGTTCATGGAGGAGATGTTCAGAATACAGGCGTTTTCTTTGCCGACCATATCCCTGGCAAAGGTTTGGGTTGTCAGAAGTGTGCCCAAAAAGTTCAGGTTGAAAACGAACTCGATGCCTTTCGCGTCAAGGTCGAAAAAGGTCTTGACACCTTCCGCCTTTTCGGCGATGTCTTTGAACTCGAGCGTGTCTTTTGACGTGGTGCCCAGCGGAGAGTTGCCGCCCGCCCCGTTTATCAGGATATCGCAGGTGCCGAATTGTTCCGCCACAACCTTTCTGGCGTTTTCAAGGCTTTCCGCTTCGAGCACGTTGCAGCCAATGGCCAACGCCTCGCCGCCGGCCGCGTTGATTTCATCGGCTACGGCCCGCGCCGCCTCCTGCCGCAGGTCGAGAACGGCGACCTTGGCGCCGCAAGCCGCCAAATCCTTGGCAAAGCCGCTGCAAAGCACACCGCCCCCGCCCGTAATGACGGCGACGCGGTTTTTCAAATTCTCATGGCTGATCATAGGTTTGCCTCCTGTACAGTTTCTTCCGGGTTAACGAGCGGTACCCTTTCGCCTGTTTGAGCCGACCGGTAGATGCCCAGCACCGCCTCAATGGCCTTGCCGCCCTCGAACGCGTCGATGAAAAACGGCCTGTCGTCGATAACGCTTGCGTAGAAATCGTTGATTAAGGCTTCGTGGCCGGTTCCCCAGCACATTTTTCCCGTGTATTCTTTTTCCTCATACGGTTTTAACGTTTCGATTCTCCCGTCACGGTGTATTTGAAAGAGGTTGTCCCCCTCGAGGCGATATGTTGCGTTTTCGCACTTGAACTCCGAAAAAACGGGGTAATCCGCGGCGCTCGCGGTCGTCGCGTAGAATACGCCCTGCGCGCCGCCGGTAAACTCGAGCAGCGCCGACACCGTATCTTCCACCTCGATAACGCCCTTCAAATGGTCGTTCGAGGTTGTTCCCGTGACAGCCGTAAACCCGCCCGCAAAACGGCCGATCAGGTCAAGCGTATGGATGGCCTGGTTAATAAGGACGCCGCCGCACTCCTTGTCGCGTTTGCCGTGCCAGTCGTCGGCGTAATACTCCTTTGTCCTGTGCCAGGTGACAAACCCTCTGGCACCGATAAGCCTGCCGTTCGCTTCGGTGTCCTTTAGAATTTCCTCGAGCCGGATTGTCGAAGCATTGTAGCGGTTTTGAAAACAGACGCCCACATGCAGGCCGGTTTCGCGCTGCGCTTCCCTTAAGGCTTTCAACTGTTCAAGTGTCACGGCGCATGGCTTCTCAATGAGCACATGGATACCCATCGACATGGCTTTCAGAGCCATAGGAACATGCAGATAATGCGGGGTGCAAATATGCAGCACATCGGGTTTTTCACCTTCAAGCAATTCATCGAGGCTTTTATAAGCCTTCGCGCCTGTTTCGTTAAAAACTTTTTCCGCCCGCTCGAACACAATGTCTGCCGCCGAGACGAGTTGCGCGTCTTTGTGTTTGAGTATGTTTATTATGTGTGTTCCGGATATGCCTCCGCACCCAACTGCCGATATCTTTAAAATGGTGACCATCCTTCTCTTTCTCGCATAAGCCGGAAGCTCCGTCTTCCGGCTTATGTGTTGTATTTCCATACTTTGACTTCAGTTGCCGAATGAATCGGCCATGTTTTGGGCGACGCTACCTGCGGATTCTTTCTTGGTTTTGGAATTCGCAATTTTTTCCTGCAGCGTGTTGTAGAAGAGGTCTTCATCAACCGGCAGTTCGACGGGCCGGCCGAGCCAGGAGGACAGGTGCGCGGCGTTGGATATTGAAAGGCCGTTGATGCCCTCCTCGCCGCGGGCGTAAAGCGGCTCGCCCCTTAAAATATTGGCCGCGAACGCGTTAAGAACGCCGATATGCTGTTCGTTATGCCCGTCGAGTTCCGCCTGAGACCAGGCGCCCTTCGGCGCGCCGAACCCGTTGGGTGAATTCGCGCAGTGCTCTTTGGTGGATTCGTTGAGTTTATAAACGGAGAGTTTCCCGTTTTCACAGACAATGTGGCCGCCGTCCATGGTGATCTCCAGGCGGTTTGTGCCCGGCGCGTCGCCGGTGGAGGTGATAAACACGCCGGTCGCGCCGTTGGCGTACTCGGCGTAAATGGTCACGTCGTCCTCGACTTCGATGTCATGCCATTTGCCATCGTGGCAGACGGCGAGGATTTTAACGGGCATACCGCAAATCCATTGCCATAAGTCGAGATTGTGCGGGCATTGGTTGAGAAGTACTCCGCCGCCTTCGCCGGACCATGTCGCGCGCCAGCCGCCGGAATTGTAATATGCCTGCGTACGGTACCAATTGGTAATAATCCAGTTTACGCGCCGGATTTCGCCGAACTCGCCGCTTTGCACCATCTTGCGCAGTTTTCTGTAAAGGCCGTTGGTGCGCTGGTTATACATAATGGCGTACACCTTGTCGCTCTTTGCGGCCGCTTCGTTGGCTTCCCTGACCTGCTTCGTGTAAACACCCGCCGGTTTTTCGGTCATGACATGCAGGCCTTTATTCAGCGCATAGACGCTGTAGGTGGGGTGGAAATAGTGCGGTGTGGCGATGATGACGGCGTCGCACTCGCCGGAATCCATCAGTTCTTCCGCCGTGTTAAAACAAAGGATGCCGGGAAGGCGTTCGCGGACCGCTTCGAGACGCGAGGGATCGATGTCGGCGACGGCGGTCAGGCGCATTTCTTTCAGGCGGCCTTCAAAATAGTAATTGAAGTGGCTTGAGCCCATGTTGCCGATGCCGATAATGCCGAAACGCACCGGTTGGACTTTTTCAACCAGCGCGTGAAGCGCCGAGCAGGCGGCGGCAAAGGAGGACTTGTTGTCGGGGTAAATGAACTTGCTCACCTCGGTTTTTTTATCGTCCTGTTCCAGGTTTTTTAAACCGTCAAACACTTTCAGGTGGGGCTCAACCGACAAAAACCGGATGCCGTCCTTTTGGGTGAAACGGCGCAGAATTTCTTCAACATTGCCGTCACCCTCGCCGGCGGGCACGACCATACCGGTCTCTTTGACGGCGTCTTTAATATGCATATATTCGATATACGGCTCGAGCATTTCGTAAGCGGCAAGGGGGTCGACGCCGCACTGGATGAAATTCGCCGGGTCGAATATGCCGCCGAGTTCGTCCTCAAAGCCTTCGAGGATTTCCAGGCAGCGTTCGGCCGTATCGCCGTAAATGCCTTTTTCGTTTTCATGGCAGCAAAAAATGCCTTTTTTCTGCGCGCACTCGGCCATTCTTTTGAGCCTCGAAAAGACCTCGTCCTTGTATTCCTCATAGTTGTAATCTTCCGAAAAATAAAAACTGAAGATTCGGATATACTCCGCTTCAAGAATCTTCGCGACCTCAACCGTGTTTTTAAACGCTTCAAAATGAGGCTCAAAGTCATCGGTAATCGCGATTTTTCCGTAAAACGAACCGATGGAGGAAACCTGCATTTCCGCCTCGTCGAGTGTTTTTTTGAGTTCCTTCGCTTCGTCAACGCTGAAAAGGGATATGTTCTTGCCGTTGATCCCGCGCAGTTCCATGTGAGTTACCTTGTTTTGTTTGCAAGCGGCAATCTGCTCGCCGATATCACGCGACGCTTCGTCGGAAAACGCGGATATGACAAACCTGGCCATTTCAACAACCTCTCTTTGCATAAAATTTGGCATTATTAATTTTAGCACGAACCAGCTGAAATGAAAAGCATAAAACCAAATAATCCGGAAAATAATGAACAGGAAAAAAGCCGCACGAACTATTGGTTCGGGCGGCTGCCGTTTAAGGGTTGCTGTCTTACCGGATTAATAGTTCTCGGCCTTAACCTCGAAGTATGCCTGCGGATGCGCGCAGGTGGGGCATATCGCGGGCGCGGATTTGCCGACATGGATATGGCCGCAGTTGCGGCAAATCCACACGGCTTCGCCGGTTTTTTCAAACACGATGCCGTTTTTCAGGTTATCAAGCAGTTTGCGGTAGCGTTCCTCATGATCTTTTTCGATTTTAGCCACGAGGCCGAACAGGGCGGCTACTCTGGTGAAGCCTTCTTCCTCGGCTTCCTTCCTGAACTGCTCATACATTTCAGTCCATTCGTAATGCTCGCCGGCCGCGGCGTCAAGCAGGTTTTCGGCTGTAGCGGGAACACTGCCGCCGTGAAGTTCTTTGAACCACATTTTCGCGTGCTCTTTCTCGTTGTCGGCGGTGGCGGCGAAAATGCCCGCGATTTGCTCGTACCCCTCTTTTTTGGCTGCCGAAGCGTAATAAGTGTACTTGTTGCGGGCCTGCGACTCGCCCGCGAACGCCGCCATGAGGTTGGCCTCGGTTTTGCTGCCTTTGAATTCCATTGATTTTGCCTCCTTTTAAACAAAATTGTAAAGATTATACCCTTTACTTAATGTTTATTTATATCATTATAATATACATCGCCTGGAATTTCAATACCGTTTGCTGTGAACGGTTTGTTAACTATTCGGACCAGCCGCAAAATCGTCCAGGTTCTTTTTAATATAGTCCGCGGCCGCCGCGTATAAATCGTTTTGGCTGATGTCTTTCGAAAAGTTCTTATCGAGCGCTTCGATTTCGGAATTAATCAGCGACACATCCTCGTTGTCTTCGTCAAAAGCGGCGTATTCCTTTTCAAACAGTTCCGCTGCCTTCCCGCCCCATACAATTTCTGCCGCTTCGAGAGCGGCCGGTGTCAGCGGTTTGCCGTTCATCCGAAAGAACTCGCTGAGCTTATCGGCTCCGTCTGTCAACACATAATAGAGGGCGTAGATGTGTTTTTGGGCAGCCGGCAGACGCTCAAAAGCGCCGTTTATATCGGCGGCCTTCTCGAGTTTTGCCTGAATATTCAGCGCCGCGCCGTCGACAAGCTCCTTCGCGGGCGCCGCTTCGGCTTTTTCGGCGGTCAGTTCTTTAAAAAAGGCTCTGACCGTGTTTTCATATTTCAGTTTTTCAACGGTTTTCTCCCGCTCGCGCCTTGTTCTCGCGGAAGCTTTCGCGGCTTTATACCAGACAAAAACGGTCAGTATCGTCACAACGACAAATACAAGGCTGAAATACCAGTAGCGCGTAATCGCGTCAAGCATCGGGCTAATCCTCCTTTTGAAGCGCTTTGTAGATATCCCCTTTTTTCAAACCCGCGCGTTTGGCCGCCTGTTTCGCGGCCTCGCTCGCCGAGAGTCCCCCGGCCATAAGCCCGGCGGCTGTCTGAACCGCGTCCCCGAGCGTTTGCGTTTTTTCTTCGGGCGCGGGTTTTCCCTCGACGATTAAGACGATTTCGCCTTTGGGCGTTTCGTTTTCAAATCTCGCCGCCGCTTCCCCGAGTGTTGTCAGAATGACCTCCTCATGGATTTTCGTCAGTTCCCTGGCGATCGTTATCTTTCGGTCTCCGAAGGTTTCACAAAGGTCTTTGAGCGTATAAGGGAGCTTATGCGGCGCCTCATAAAAGACCATGGTGCGGCGTTCATCGGCCAATGAGCCCAGGTGCTCTCTTCTTTTTAATTTATTCATGCTCAAAAAACCCTCAAAAGTGAAACGGCCGGACGGCATGCCGGACATAGCCAAAGCCGTCGTGAACGCGCATGGGCCCGGCACCGCCTCGACGGGGATGCCCCGCTCGCGGCACAGCCTGACCAAATCTTCGCCCGGGTCGGAAATCGCCGGCATGCCGGCGTCCGTGACGAGGGCGCAATTTTCCCCGCCGGCTATCCGCTGCGCGATGAGTTCGCCTTTTTCAAAGCGGTTGTGCTCATAATAGCTGACCATCGGCTTATTGATGCCGAACCGATTGAGGATCTTCACCGTTACGCGCGTATCCTCGGCGGCAATAAAATCGCAGTCGCTCAGCGCTTGCAGCGCGCGGGGGGAAAGGTCGCCGAGGTTGCCGATCGGTGTTCCGACAATTGTCAGCTTGCCCAGTGTTTTCACATCCCTGCCGTTTGGGACAAGTCGTCCGTCCCGTTTTGTTGGTAGTCGCCGTATATGCTTTTCATTTCTTCCGAATAGCCGCCGCTTTCGTTTTCCACCGCAAGTTGGGGCTCGATAACCAAACCCGGTTTTCCGCCTTTTCTACCCTCGGCCAATATCAGCCAGGGGGCTTTGCCGTTTGTCTGCGCGACCATTCGCAGTCGTTTGGGCTCGACACCCGCCGCCCGCATGGCCGTGAACACATCGCACAGCCTTTCCGGCCGGTGGCACAGGCAAAACCGGCCGCCGAATTTCAGAAGCCCGGCCGCCGCGGCCGCGGCTTCTTCCAATGTGCACATCACTTCGTGGCGGGCGATGAGGCCCGCTTCGTCTTTGCTTGCGCGCCCCGCGCCTTGCGCTTTATAGGGAGGGTTCATCGTGACCAAATCGAACGCGCCGGCCGGCAGAACGCCTTTGAGTTCACGCAGGTCGGCGTTGACGATTTCAAGCCTGCCCGACAGCCGGTTTATCTCAATCGCCTTCCGGACCTGTTCGCACGCGCCGGTCTGAATCTCAACGGCCGTGATTTTGGCGGCTCTTGCCTCCCTGCACCAAAGCAGGGGGATGATGCCGCAGCCGGTGCCCAAATCGCAGGCCTTATCGTTCTTTTTCGGCGCGGCGAAATGAGCCAGTAAAATGGCGTCGGTCCCAAAGCCGTGGGCATCGGAGATGACGGCGGTGATACCCGCGCCCAGGTTTTCGTTTTTACACGGACTCATACGATTTCCATACGGTTGGTTTCTCCCGCTTTCAGCGTGACAGGCTGATCAAACACAAGTTCTCCGTTTTCGCAGGCAAACGCGATATACGTTCCGTTAAGGCTTGCTTTTTTCGCCGCCATAAACGGCAGCATGAGTTTTTTCAGGGTGATTTCACCGTAAAGCACTTCCACTTTACATCCGGAACCGTTTCTCTCAAACACGCCCCAGCCGGAATTGAGCGACCAGAAGCACCGGAAA
>DAITOC010000039.1:4477-12055 GCA_036834305.1 Clostridiales bacterium | reverse complement strand
AGTGCAGAGTCGAGATATCCCAGGGCTGAATGTTTAAAATCCGCGCCTCCGCGACGGATACCGCCGCCATCTGGTTTATCGGGGTCGGCACGCCGTAATAATCCACGCGGATTTTTTCGAGCACGGCGGCGGTCGCCCGGCCTGCCCGGATGGATGCATACTCGTTTTTTAAAGCGGAGATTGTCTTGCCCATCTTTTCGCGCGCTGATTCAAAAATAGTATCCATGTTAGTCCTCCTTGACAATTGTTCCTATTTTTTCGCCGCAAACGGCCGTAACGATATTGGCGGGATTGTTGACATTAAACACTAAAATCGGTATTTTATTGTCCCGGCAAAGGGAGGCGGCGGTGCTGTCCATCACTTTCAGGTCCTTATTGAGCACCTCGCTGTAGGTCAGGGTGTCGCTCATGCGTGCGTCGGGGAATTTGTGCGGGTCTTTGTCGTAAACACCGTCGACATTCGTCGCCTTAAAAATGATGTCCGCGTCGATTTCGGCGGCACGTAAAGCGGCGGCGGTGTCGGTCGTGAAATAGGGGTTGCCCGTGCCGCAGCCGAAAACAACGACCCTTCCCTTTTCAAGATGGGAGGTCGCCTTGTTGCGGATATACGGTTCCGCGATTTGCTGCATGGTGATGGCGGTCTGGACACGGACTGGCACATCCAGCTGTTCGAGCGCGTCGGCCAAAGCCAGGGAGTTGATGACGGTCGCGAGCATACCCATATGGTCGGCTCTGGTGCGGTCCATGTACCCGCTGGAGCGGCCTCTCCAAAAATTCCCTCCCCCGACGACGAGGCCGACCGCCACGCCCATTTCGACGCATTCCTTAACCGCCGAGCAGATTCCCATCACGGTGTTAAAATCGATGCCGTGGCCCTGGCCGCCCGAAAGCATTTCGCCGCTGAGTTTCAGAAGGATTCGTTTATACTTTGGCTCCATCGGAAAACCCCCCAAATTTTGACTATAAACATTTTACTTGATTTGCGGCTATGTGTAAAGACAAAAAAGGGAAATTCGTATTTTTAGGCCCGGCTAAAGCATAAACGCCAGGCCGGAGTTTATCGCGTAAAGGTGGGAAGTGTCGTTGGAATAGGAGAGTCGGACCCCGCCGCCGGTGAAGTATTTGATTTTTGTCAACCCCGTGTTCTCCTGGCAGAAATTAAAATCATTTTCGTTGGAAAGGCCGAGAAACGCCCGTATCAGATAGGTGTTGTAGGTGCCGTGCGCGACGATAAAAACCCTCTCACCATGACAAAAACGGCTTCTGATGTGCCCGGCGCAAAGCCGCGCCCGGTCGAGCCTGGCGGTTTGTTTGTCTTCTTCTTCCCGTTCTGCCCAATCCGCGGACGGCGAAAGGCTCGTTCGTGACGCGTTCAAGCCCGGATACAACCGGTTAATTTCTTCGGCATCCGGCCACGGGTAATCCCACGGCGCCCCGGCTTCCAACAGTTCGGGCATGATTTCCACCGGGACGCTTTCCCCCGGCTGGCGCCTGAAAACTTCATAGGCCGTGCCGACGGCCCGTTTCATGGGGCTTGTCAATATCCGGTCAAAACGGCGGCAACTTAATCGCTCACCCAAAAGCCCCGCCTGTTCAAGCCCAAGGTCGGTCAGTTCCGGGTCGTGGATTTCAGCCTCGGTCTTCTCTTTTTTCTCCGCTCCTGGCGGCGCCTGAATGTTGCCGAAGGATTCGCCGTGGCGCGCGAGAAATATCTGCAGTTTGTATTCATCGGTCATCGGAATATCCCTCAAAATCCGTTCAGTTTCTTAAGCACGGCCGCTGTGGATTCCCCGGCGTTGAAGACGGCTTTTTCGATGTCGATGGTCAGCCATTCCCCTTCGCGGTAAAGAACCCTGCCGTCGGCCATGGTCAGCAGCACATCTCCGCCCGACGCGGCGTACGCGACATTGTTGGCCATGTTGTGCGCCGGGTGCATATGCGGCGCGCGGGCGTCAAGGACAATTAAGTCCGCCTTGGCGCCGGCTTTGAGAACGCCGCAATCCGCCCTGCCCTGCGCGGCGGCTCCGCGGGCAGTGGCCGCTTCGAGAGCCTGCGCGGGCGACACGGCTTCGGGGTCGCGGAAAGCGCCTTTTGACGCGACGCAGAAAGCGTGGATTTCCTTAAGCATATCAAGGTTGTTGTTGCTCGCGGAGCTGTCGGTGCCGATGGCGACGCGCACGCTTTTCCGGAGCATGCGCGGGACATCGGCAAAACCGGAGGCGAGTTTCATGTTGCTGACCGGGCACGAGGCGACGGTGACGCCCTTTTCGCGCAGGATGTCAAAATCATCGTTTTCGAGCCATACGCAGTGGGCGGCGGTCGCGGGCGCGTCGAGCAGGCCGAGGTCCCGGAAATATTCCACGGGGGTTTTGCCGTGGCGGGTTTTGCACGCTTCGTGTTCGGCTTTCGTTTCGGATATGTGGACATGCGTGTTTAAGCCCTCGCTTGCCGCGTGCTCCGCCACGCCGGCGACGACTTTGGGCGTTGAGGTGTATTCGCCGTGGATGCACAAATCAACCTTAAAACGGCCGTCCGCGGCGTTGTGGAAGTTTTTGATGAGCCTTTTGTTGTTCTCGTAAACGGGCAGGTCGCGGTAATCGCTGCCGTCAAAGCAGGAAACGCCGTTGCTGTAATTGGCTTTGATGCCGCTTTCGATAACGGCTTTGGCGACCTCTTCGCCCATATAGTACATATCCGTGAACGAAACGGTGCCGAAACGGAGCATTTCGGCAATCGAGAGCAGGCAACCGTTGTAGATGTCTTCGGCTTCCAACTTTGCCTCAAACGGAAACACGCGTTTGTTCAGCCAGTCCGCCAGCGGCATATTCTCGGCGTAGCCCCTCAAAAGGGACATCGGCGAATGCGTGTGCGAGTTATAAAGACCGGGCATGAGCAGACGGCCGGCACCGTCGTATTCCCGCTCGTACCGTTTTTCCGGTTTAACGGCGCCGACATAGTCGATTCGGCCGCCCGCGACGCCGACAAATCGGTTTTTTTGAAGATTGAATTGTTCATCCAGGATGTCAATATTGCAAAACAGCAACTTTTTCACCTCGTACCGCTATGAAATCAGAGCCGCCGAATTTTTGTCGAGCAGAAGCGTCCAGTCCGGATGGTTTTTCAACGCGGTCGCCGGCACTGCTTCGGTCAGCGGGCTGTTGAGCGTATCGGCTACGGCCCGCGCCTTGACCGCGTGCGGGACGCAGGAGATAATTTTTTTGCACTTGAGTATCTGGCTGACCGACATGGACACCGCGCGTGAAGGCACCTCACCGATGTCCGCGAACCACCCCTCACGGACCTGCTGCGCTTTGCAAGTGTCGTTGAGGGTAACCAGGATATACGGGTCCTTCGCCTGAAAATCGGCCGGCGGGTCGTTGAAGGCGATGTGGCCGTTTTCACCGATGCCGATGAACCCCAGGTCGACCGGCCTTTCAAGCAGTTTTTTGGATATTTCCGCTATACCCTCGGCGGTGCCGTCGACAAAGTTGGCCGCGAGAAGGTTGACCCGGGAGACAAAGCGCTCTTTGAGGTACTTGCGAAAACCGGCCGGATGGGTTTCGGGCAGGCCCTCGTATTCGTCAAGATGGAACATCTCGATTTTGCTCCAGTCGATGTCCGAGGCTATGAGGGCTTCGAATGTTTCGAACTGGGACGCCCCGGTTGAGACGGCAATTCTCGCGTACCCGTATTTTTTCACGAGAGCGCCGAGGTACTCCGAGGCCAGTTTCGCCGCGTGCAGGCCGAGTTCCCTCGCGGAGTTGGTTACGATGACTTTCATGGCGATGCCTCCCTGTTATAAAACAATTTCGCGGCCGCTTTCGGCGGATTTGTATATGGCGTCCAATATCTTAATCATGTCCACGCCCTGCTGCGGTTTAAACACCGGCTCGGTGGCGGCGCCTGTCAAAATGTCAATGAAATGGCGAAGGTTGCTTTGATGGCCGCTGCTCTCTTTGAAAACCGGGTTCAAATCGGTCAGGACGCCGTTGTCTTCGGAGAAAATCTTTAAAGCGCCGTTTTTCCAGGAAAAGCCGGCTTTCGAGCCGCGCAGTTCCACGAAGTTGGATTCGCTTTCGATGTTGGAGGCCCAGCTGAACTCAATCTGAAGGCAGGCGCCGTTGTCGAACCGGATAAAGCCCATGGCCAAATCCTCGACATCGAAAACACCGCCGGATTTTTTATCACCAAACTTGGAATGTTCGGAGTCGCTTGTCTCTGTGTCGGCGAATTTGCAGAAGGCGGCGCCGGAAACGGCCACGGGGGCCGGGTTGCCCATGAGCCAGACCGCGAGGTCGATCATATGAACACCGAGGTCGATGAGGGGCCCGCCGCCGGAGAGCTCTTTGGTTGTGAACCAGCCGCCCTTGCCCGGAATGCCGCGCCGGCGAATCCAGCCGCAGCGGCCGGCATAAATGTCGCCGGCTTCGCCGCGCTCGATGAAGCTTTTGGCATATTTTGACGCTTCGGCGAAACGGTTGTTGCGCATGACCATGAGCAGCTTGCCGGATTTTTCGGCCGCGGCTTTCATTTTCAGCGCTTCTTCGGGACTGACCGCGTCGGGCTTTTCGCAAAACACATCTTTGCCCGCCTCGAGAGCGGCGACCGCGACGCGCGAATGCCAGTAATTCGGGGTGCAGATATCGACCGCGTCGACGTTTTTGTCGGCGATGAGCTGCCGAAAATCGGTGTATACTTTCGCGCCGGGGAAGAAATTGTCCCGGCCTTTGACGGCCCGGTCCTCAAGGATGTCGCAAAAGGCGGTTATTTCAACCCGTTCATCTTTCAAGTAAGACTGTGTGTGCGCGCCGAGGCCCATGCCGCCGCAGCCGACAAGGCCAATTTTGACTTTTTTCATCGCGTTCATCCTTCCTGAATTTGTCAGTTCATTATAACACAGAAAAGCGGCATTTAAAAATTTACTTTATATTTTCTTAATGAGTGCGGATATTTATGTTATAATACATCGGACAGGGAGGTTTCACCCGATGCTGGATTTTATCAAACGCAACACGCCGGCGATCGCCGGACTGTTTATCACCGAACTGCGCGACAAAGAAGACGGCAGAGCTTTTTATGAGATCGAGGCGGTCAACGGCAAAATCCTGCTGCGCGGCGACTGTAAGATCAGCGTCGCGATGGCGTACGGCCGTTATTTGAAGGACTTCTGCGGGGCGGACCTTTCTGAGCTGGCAAACGAAACCATCACCGCGGACACCGTGCCCCTGCCGGCGATAAAAACAAGATATACCATTGAGCAGGAACAGCGTGTCTTTTTAGATTACGAGACATTCGCGTATTCCGCCTGTTTTTGGGACTGGCCGCGCTGGGAGCGTTTCATCGATTATATGGCCATGAACGGCATCAATATGCCTCTGGCCGTCGTCGGCAGCGAAGCGGTATGGTACCATGTCCTGCGGGATTTGGGTTACAGCGAAGGCGGAGCGCTCGGTCATTTGAGCGGCCCCGCGTTTTGGCCCTGGCAGCTGCTGGGAAATTTCGACAGCTGCCTCGCGCTGACGGACACCGCTTACGCGGAAAAGCGGCTTGAACTCGGCAAACAGATTTTCACCCGGGAAAGCGAGTTGGGCATGACGCCCGTTTTGCCCGGCTACTCGGGGGAAGCACCCCGAACGATTCTGCGCCAATTCCGAAAAGCAAGGATACGGTCCATCCCGTCGTGGCACAATTACAGCCCGACGTACCGCATTGAACCCGGCGACCCGCTGTTCCACCGCGTCGGCTCCGCCTATTACGAAAAGCAGCTGCGGCTCATCGGCTCAAGCCATTATTACGCCTGCAACCCCTTCAACGGCAACCCGCAGGCAGCAAAGAGCGAAGTCTACTTAAAGAATTTGGCCAAGGCCGTCGGCAAGCTCATGGATGACTTCGACAGCGAATCGGTTTGGGTGATGCGGAAAGACACCGTCAGGGCCCCGATGGTCAAGGCGGTGCCGAAAGGGCGTCTGCTTATACTTGACACGGACGCGGCGGGATACAAAGAAACGGACGGTTTCTGGGGTCACGATTTCATTCTCGGCGCGAGCAACAATGTGTCAGGCGTCACAGCCCTGCACGGCGGCATCAACGCGTTGGCCGAAAACCCGTACGCGCAAATAAAAGAAACCTACCCAAACCTCAAAGGAACGGGTTTGTTTTTGGGCGCGGTGGAACCAAACCCGCTTTACCGCGAGCTCGCTCTCGACATGATGACCGCAAGCAAGCCGGCGGATTTGGGCGAATGGCTCAAAAGCTACGCGCTGCGGCGTTACGGCAGCGACGAGCCGGAATTGGCCGAAGCCCTCGGAGCATTGGCTGACAGCTGCTATTCGAAAGAATGCTCCGGCAGGGAAACGGGTTCCATCCTGTGCGCGCGGCCGTCGACCGCTGTTAAAAACACCGCGCCCGGCGACAGCACCGAGCTGCGGTATGACAACCGGGATTTGTTCCGCGTTGCCGAACTGCTGCTTGCCGCGCGCAAAGCCCGAAAGGCCGGTTACCGGCTCGACGCCGCCGACATCGTGCGGCAGGTTTTGAGCAACCACGCGCGAATGCTCTATAAGCAGGCCATGGACGGCTACAAAGCGAAAGATGTCCGCCTGTTCGAGACGGGCACCAACGCGTTTTTACGGCTGCTCGACGATGTCGACCGGCTGATGATGACCGTGAAGGACGCCACGCTGTATGAACACCTTCGCGCGGCGCGCGAAGCGGCCGTGACCGACACGGACAAGCAGAATTTTGAAATCAATGTGCTCGCCCAGCTTTCGCTTTGGGGGCCTTTGCACCGGACAGAACTTTACGACACCGCCTGGCGGGAGTGGGGCGGGTTGATCAAAACCTATTACGCTCCCCGCTGGCAGTCGTTTTATGAGATGCTCGCGCAAAACTTTAAAGGGTTCTCACGCGTTTCGACGGTGACGCGCAAGCAGCCTCTGGGCCGCAACGAGTACCGGGGCAACGGGTTCTACCGCAATTTGGAACGGTTTGAGCGCAATTGGATCGCTTCCTGCCGGCCGGAAAAGCCGTCGGAGGAGGACACTTTAACGGTGGCGCGGGAGTTGTTGGAGAAATACCGGAGGGCGGTTAACGAGGAATAAACCACCCCGGCCTAATATGGTTAAACGCTTAAAAAAGCGCTCTCTTTCTAGGGTGCTTTTTTTACCGGTCACGACCTCTCCGTCTGCTTCGCAGCGATTTTAATCGCTTTCCACCATCTCCTGACGCAGGAGAGGCAAGATGGTTATTATTTATTCGACCTCTCCGTCACGCTGGCGCGTGCCACCTCTCCTGACGCAGGAGAGGCAAGATGGTTGCTTTTTATTCGACCTCTCCGTCACGCCGGCGCGTGCCACCTCTCCTGACACAGGAGAGGCAAGATGGTTATTTTTTATTCGACCTCTCCGTCACGCCGGCGCGTGTCACCTCTCCTGACGCAGGAGAGGCAAGATGCTTATTTTTTATTCGACCTCTCCGTCACGCCGGCGCGTGCCACCTCTCCTGACGCAGGAGAGGCAAGATGGTATTTTTTATTCGACCTCTCCGTCACGCCGGCGCGTGCCACCTCTCCTGACGCAG
>DAITOC010000039.1:0-4377 GCA_036834305.1 Clostridiales bacterium | reverse complement strand
GAGAGGCAAGGTAGTTTCAATTGTTGTCCTTTCCGATGCGTTTGCGGACGAGAAGGCTCGAGAGCGCTTTGAAGTTAAACGGTATGAGCGGATACAGATAACTGCGGCCGGATATGGTTTTGGTCGTGGCGATGAGAATGAAAACGATCAACTGGCCGGCGATAAAACCCCAGAGGTTGAAGGCTGCCGTCAGGATTAAAATCATGATGCGGGATATTTTAAAGGCGTAGCCGAGTTCAAAGCTCGGCTGGGCGAAATTGGTGATGGACACAAACGCCATATAGAGCACAACCTCGGGCACGAGCCAGCGCGCCGCGATGGAAAACTGGCCGAGAACCAGCGCGCCGATGAGGCTGAACGAGTTGCTCAAAGAGGACGGCGTCGTCAGCGAGGCGAGTTTGAGTGCGTCGATGACAAACTCGACGATCATCAGTTGGACGATGACGGGAACCGAATTCGGTTTCTCGATGGCGATAAATTTTATCGGTTCGGGGATGAACGACGGATTGTGGACGAGAAGGTACCAGGTCGGGATGACGAGAATCGTCATGATAAAAATTATCAAACGCAAAAGGCGCAGATAGGTGCCGACAAAGGGAGGAAAATAAAAGTCGTTGGTCCCCTGCAGGAAATCGAAGAAACCCGTCGGTACGATCATCACCTCCGGCGAGCCGTCGACAAGCAGGATGACGCTGCCCTCCGCGACGCTCGCCGCCGCGGCCTCGGGCCGTTCGGTGTAGCGAACCCGCGGAAAAGGGTTGTACAGCTGCTTGGGTAGCAGGCATTCCGCGAGACTCTCCTGGCTCATGGCGAGGGTGTTGACCTCTATGCTGTCCAGCCGGCGCTTGAGATTCTTAATGATTTTTTCATCCGCTTTGCCTTTGAGATAGCAAAGCACGATGTCGGTTTTGGAGCGGCTGCCGACCTTGTTGATATCCATGGTCAAGGCCGGGTCGCGAATCCGCCGGCGAATAAGCGCGGTGTTGAACAGCAGGGTTTCCACAAAGCCTTCGTGCGCCCCGTGCAGCACCTTGTCGTCGTCGGGTTCCTGCACGGAACGCACGGGGTATGTCCTGGCGTCGATGAGGATCGCTTCGGCAAAGCCCTCGACCACGAGGCCGATGGGGCCGGACAGAACAAAGGTGATGAAATGCTCGAAGCTGTTGGTAACATCTGTCTCAATAAGAGGGATAAACCGGTCGACAAATTCCCGCGCGGTGCCGGCGGCGGCGGTTTGCTCTTTATCCGCCCGCATTAAAAAAGCCATGATCCTTTCGACGATTTCCGGCCTTTGGTAGCAGCCGACATAATAAAACCGGGCCTTTTTGGAACCGGCCGCGATATCCCTGTGAAACAGGTCAAAGCTGTCGCCGATTCTCATGCGCCTGTCCAAGAAGTGAATATTCTTAACATAATCCGGAGTGAAGAATTCCGCATCCATGTTTTTCACAACCTTCATAACGAATGGCGCCGGGCAAAGCGTTTTGCCCGGCTTTTCCCCGCATTATACAGTATTATCCAAACGGCCGCCGTTATGTATAAGCGTTGTAGCGTTCGACGATGGCTGTCCAGGTAAGCGGGCCCACATAGCCGGACGGTTCGATACCGACCTGCCGCTGGAATTGCAAAACAGCATTCTTCACTCCCGGGCCGTATACCCCGTCGACCGCCACGACGGGAATGGACCGGTCCGTCTGGGCGATTTTGCGCAGATAGGTCTGCAGCTGGCGGACAATCGGCGCGGGCGAACCCGTGGTGACAAAATACCCTGGGTAGGCCTGGGCCGACGGGGGCAGATTCCTCACGACATCCAGATACACCTGCTGGAGTTTATTCCAGGTGTTTCTGCCGAGGATGCCGTCGACTGTCAGCCCGTATTCGCGCTGAAAGGCCCTCACGGCGTTGGCCGTGCGGTAACCGTAAATACCGTCGACGACGACGGGCTGCAGGTTCCGGTTGAACCGGGAAAGGTAGTTGAGATAGAACTGCGCCACCTGCGCGAACAGGCCTCTGTCCCCGACGCGCAGCGCTCTTTGAAAAAGTTGCTCGACGTCCTGAAGAGGAATACCCGAAGAGCCGAGCTCGCCGACGCCGGTCACGGCGTTGTAGATCATCTTGATCTTGTACCAGGTGCCTTTCCCCACAATGCCGTCGACGGGAAGGTTGAATACTTCCTGAAATTTCAAAACAGCCGAGCGCGTGGCCCCGTCGAACACGCCGATGCCGACGGGGATTCTCGGAATGGCCGGGTAGTTATCCGCGATACGGTTGAGCTGCCTTTGAATGGTGACGACATCGTTGCCCCAGGAGCCGAGCCTCAGCGCAATGCCGGGATAGGACTCGATGTTTGACCGGATGGGCGCGTCCCGGACGATACCGATATTTTTACCGTAATAATTCTGCAGGATGCTGTAAGGAACGAAGCCCTGATTGGCGAGGGGTACGGTGCCCCACTGCGACATACCCGCGCAGGTGGTCTGAATCCCGTCGCAATACTGGGTGAAATACGGCTGCACCTGGCCGGCCCGGATGACATAATCGTTGAACAGTTCGTCGACAAGGATGCCGATGTTCCTGTAAATTTCCCGGCCGTGAATATACGCCTGGTCGTACGCGGTATTGTTGGTGATGTCGAAATTGTAACCCCGGCTTCGGTAATGCTCGGTAAAAATCCGGTTGAGGGCAAACGAAACCTGCGCGTAAATATTGGCCCGCAAGGCGCTGTCCGGCCAGGTGGGATAAACCTCCGTCGAGGCGACGTTTTTGATGTAGTCGATAAAAGGAACGCGGACATTGGGCGCGGCGGCGTTCGGCGCGCCGAGGTGCACGGTGATGTATTCGGGAATAATCGGTGTTAAATGCGGCATAGTCTCACCTCACGGGTTCGATGTTTTGCCCGGTATACCGGTTGTACCGGCTGATAATCGCACTCCAGGACAACGGGCCGACATAGCTTGTGACGGGTATATTATCCTGCACCTGTATCGCGGACACGGCGGCCTGCGTTTCTTTGTCATAAATCCCCGTTATGTTGACGGGCGGGACAGTCGGGTCGTTGCGGGCGATAACGGCCAAAAACTCCTGCAGCTGCCGGACAATGTTTTCGGCGGTGCCCGTGGTGATGTAATACCCCGGGAAGAACTCCAGCGGCGGTTCCGATATCGCGCTGTAAAAATCGATGTAAACCTGCTGCAATTTATTCCAGGTTGCCCGGTTCAAAATGCCTTCCCCCGGCAAGCCGTAAACTCTTTGGAAAGCCGCGACGGCATCGAATGTCTTTTGGTCATACACGCCGGTTTCATCAACGGGGGGTATCCTTTTTTCAAACCGGGATATGAAATTCAAATAATATTGCACTATGTTAACGAGAACATCGGTATCGCCGATTTGATAAGAGCGCCGGAACAACTCCTCGACATCCTCCGGAGTGACGCCTTTCGACCGAAGCTCCCCTGTCCTGACCACGGTGTTGTAAATGAACTTGATTTTATACCAGGTCGCTTTGTCCACCACGCCGGTGGGCGGCAAGTCGAATATTTCCTGAAACTTCATGACCGCCGACCGCGTCTGTCCGTCGAAGATACCGATACCAACGGGAACCTTCGGAATGGCCGGGTAGTTGTCGGAGATTACATTCAGTTGCCTTTGAATGGCGCGGACGGCCTCGTCGGCGGTTCCGAGCGACAAGGGGATGCCCGGATAGGATTCTGTAACCGCAGCCACGGGCGCATCCGAAACGATACCGATATCGTTGCCGTAATAATGTTTTAAAATACTGTACGCGTCGTTCCCCTGCTGGGCGAGGCCGACGCTTCCCCATTGCGAAAGGCCGGGACAGGTGGTTTGCAATCCGTCGCAATACTGGGTGAAGTACGGCTGCACCTGCATACCTTTGATGACATAGCTGTTGAATATGTCGTCGACGATTTGGCTTATATTGGCATAGTAATCCCTTTCGTCGACAAACGCCTGGTCGTATTGCGTTGAGTTGGTGATATCAAAATTATAACCCCTGCTGCGGTAATGCTCGGAATAGACACGGTTGAGCACATAAGAGATTTGGGCGTATATGTTCGCGGTAATCGCTTCGGTAGGCCAGGTGGGGTAGATTTCGCTGGAAGCGACATTTTTTATATATCTTGTAAAGGGAATGGTAACATTCTCCGCGTCCTCGTCGGGAGCGCCTAAGTGAACAGTGATGTTCTCGGGTATTACGGGTCTGGGCAAATATGGCATTCGATGTCACTTCCTTTGAGTCGGTGGAGCGTATTCGCTGAGTGAACGATAACGGCTGACAAGCGCCGACCAGGTGATCGGCCCGACATAGCCGGTTTGGAGAATCTCTTCGCGCTGTTGGAAAGCGAGAACCGCTGCCCG
>DAITOC010000038.1:0-12111 GCA_036834305.1 Clostridiales bacterium | reverse complement strand
ACGCTGTTCCTGACGGCCAGAGTCATCCGGCTTGCCGTCAACCGGGCCGGCGAACCGGCGCCGACGCGGGAGGCGGTAACGGCAACCGCCCCGGCGCCGGCAACGACACAAACACAAACCACACAGCCGACCACGGAGGAAACGACAAAAGCCGCTTATATAAAATGGGTCAGTTTCGACGTGAGCGAATCGGCCCTGGAAGACACGCTGTGGCTCGACATCGAAACGCACACCGCGGAAAACCATATCAGTTGGATCGACAGCCTTTCGTACCTCGCCTGTAAAAACGGCGGCAACTTCAAAAAATATAAAAAAAGACAGCTGAACGAGATGTACGAAATGCTCTCGGACGGCACGACGGTCGACTCGCTCATGGCGGACAACAAATACTACACGTTTTATCAAAAAGCCTACGGCGCGGTGTTGGGCGGAATGGTCGGCGAATACAAAAAAGAAGCGCCCGACCCCGCGGACAAAACAAAAAAAATTCTGGTTGAAAAATACGGATTAAAAGCATACAACCCCATCGCGGAAGGGTTTCACTTCAGCCACAGCGACGACTTCGGCAACGCGAGGAATTTCGGCTACAAACGCACACACCTCGGCAACGACCTCGTCGGCTCGGTGGGCACGCCCATTGTCGCCGTCGAAGGCGGTACGGTGGAGGCCTTCGGCTGGAACCGTTTCGGCGGCTGGCGCCTGGGCATTCGCAGTTTTGACGGAAAACGCTCGTATTATTACGCGCACCTGCGCCGCAACCACCCGTATGCCAAAGGCATTGAGTTGGGTTGTGTTGTCAAAGCGGGGCAGGTCATCGGCTACCTTGGTATGACGGGGTACTCCAACAAAGAGAACTACAACGGCATGAACGTACCGCATCTGCATATCGGCATGCAGCTGATTTTTGACGAGAGCCAAAAAGAGGGCATCAACCAAATTTGGATTGATATGTACGCCCTGATGGAATTCCTAAAACGCAATAAAGCGAGCGTCGAGCGAAACGAGGAGGAAAAGGAATATTACCGGGTCTATGATATCTATGACCCGGCTTATCCGAAGGAGTTGCGGCAGATTCCGCCCGCATACGGCAAAGCGGCCGCCGAACCTTAAAATATAAGAGGCTGCGCGTTCCCGTTTTCGCCGGCTACGAACAACTCAAAATCCCGGCCCTCCTCGGCGCCCGCCGAGCAAAGGGCAGCCCTCGCCGTGATGTACGCAAGCCGCGGGAAGTTATTCTCTTTGCTTAAATGGCCTAAAATAAATCGCGTCGTTCCGCTTTCGAGCAGGTTTTTGACGGTTTCGGCGCAGCAGTCATTGGACAGATGGCCTTTGTCGGAGAGTATCCGGCGCTTGAGATAATACGGGTAAGGGCCGTTTTCCAGCATACGGATGTCATGGTTGGATTCAAGCATCACCAAGTCACAGCCGTCGAGCGCCTCACGGGCTTCGGGCGTAACTATGCCCGTGTCCGTCGCGATGGCAATACGGCGGCCGTCCGCGGTCATAATCACATACCCGACGCTTTCGCGCGAGTCGTGAGAAGTGGCGAAAGGCCGGACATACATACCGCAGACCTCTATCCCCCCCGCGGGAATCGGCCGGGCGGCATACCGCGGCGTAAGGGCGCCGGCTTCCCCCAGGGCTTCGAGGGTGCCCGCCGAGGTATAAACATCGATGCCATGACGGTCCGCAAGCACTTTCAGTCCTTTAATATGGTCTGTGTGCTCATGGGTAATAAAAATCGCGCCGATTGTATGAATGTCGGCGCCAATATCCGTTAAAGTTTTGACAATACGCTTCGCGCTGACACCCGCGTCGATGAGGATACCGCCCGAGGCGCCGCCTATGTAAGTGCAGTTTCCGCTGCTTGACGAAAACAAGGGGTAAAAACGCGCCATAGAATTCTCCTGTTACGGTGTATTAACCGACACCGGCCACTTCCTGCGTTTCGACGGTTTTAACACGGCATATATCGGCGCTGAGAGCGCTGAATTTTTCCACAACATCCTCATACCCTCTGTCTATGTGTTCGATATTCTCAATTTCCGTCATACCCTTCGCCGTAAGCCCGGCGATGAGCATAGCGGCCCCCGCGCGCAGGTCATCCGCTTTGATGGGAGCGCCTTTGAGATTTTCTACACCTTCGACGACGGCGACCTTGCCGTCGACCTTGATGGAGGCGCCCATGCGGGCGAGTTGTTCGACATAACGGAAGCGATTGTCCCAAACGCCTTCGGAGATAATGCTCGTGCCGTCGGCGATGGAAAGCAGAACGGTCATTTGCGGCTGCATATCCGTCGGGAAGCCGGGATGAGGCATGGTCTTAATGTTGCATCGATCCGGTCTGCCGTTTGAGCGGACTCGGATGGAATCATCAAACTCCTCAACGCTCACGCCGCATTCGACGAGTTTCGCGGAGATGGACTCGAGATGTTTCGGAATCACGTTCTTTACCAGCACATTGCCGCCGGTGGCCGCGGCGGCGACCATATAGGTGCCGGCCTCGATTTGGTCCGGAATAATGGAATAGGCGCAGCCGTGCAACGTATCCGTTCCGCGGATTTTAATGACATCCGTACCCGCACCGCGGACATCGGCCCCCATGAGGTTCAGGAAGTTCGCGAGGTCAACGATGTGCGGCTCCTTGGCGGCGTTTTCAATAATCGTCAAACCCTTGGCTTTCACCGCCGCGAGCATCACGTTGACCGTCGCGCCGACCGACACCATGTCAAGGTAGACCGCGCTGCCCGTAAGCGACTCGGCGCGGGCGTCAACCATGGCGTTTTCCTCAATGGATACGGAGGCGCCGAGAAGTTCAAAGCCCTTGATGTGCTGGTCGATGGGCCTGACGCCGAAATCGCAACCGCCGGGCATGGCCACACGGGCCCGGCCGTATCGCCCGAGCAAAGCGCCGATCAAATAATAAGACGCCCTCAAATGGCGCGTCATGTCATGAGAAACGACATTGGAATTGATATGCGCCGTGTTGATTTCAATGGTGTTTTTGTTGATCATTTTCACTTCGGCGCCCATTTGATACAGAATCCGCACCATCATGGAAACATCGCTGATGTTCGGTATATTCTCAATGCGGCAGACATCCTGCGCGAGAATCGTCGCCGGTATAATCGCGACAGCCGCGTTTTTCGCGCCGCTGATATTGACCTCTCCGCAGAGCCTGTTGCCGCCGTTGATGACGAATTTCTCCAATTCGGCACTTCCTTCATTATTATTCAATAATAAATATATAGAATCCGATAATTAAATTCATACTTAATTGATTATACCATTGATTTTTAGAATGTAAAAGGGTTTTCCGTATATTTATGAAAATTTTGTCAAAATAGGGCATATACCGCGGATTGTGGTCTTGACGCAAACAAACACAACCGGCTGTATAATTAGTATGCTCATTTTCAGAGCGGGTTTCAAAGCGGCGCAAGAAATATTTATTCCCTATTTTAGCTGTTTTATTCCTAAATATAATTATTTTCGATTATTTTCGGCAAGTTCCGCGTCCAAGACACGATCGGTGTCAAAGTACGATGCGCCCCGCAATACGCGCCATATCCGCGGGCATAGGAGCCGTTAAGGACAGGTATTCACCGCTGACGGGGTGCGCAAACCCGGCTTTATAGCAGTGGAGAAGATGGTGGCCAAGTTCAGGCATAGAGCCGCCGTACATATCGTCGCCGATGAGCGGCGCGCCGAGGTACGCGAAATGAACCCGTATTTGGTGCGTGCGCCCGGTTTCAAGCGTGACGCGAAGCAGGCTTATTTTGCCGTCGGTGCCCAGAGCCGTCCAGTGCGTGACCGCCTTCTCGCCCGCGCCGCCGCAGGTTCGCAGCGTTTTCATCGGGTCGGGCCGGGAAAGCGGGGCATCGATTGTGCCGCTGCCGGTAAATGCCCCCGGCACAACGGCGAGGTATTCCTTTTTGATTGTGTCCGCCAGGGCGGACGCGGCGAATCGGTTGAGCGCGCAGACAGCGACACCGGAGGTGCCCTTGTCAAGCCGGCCAACCGCCCGGAACAAGGCCATGGTGTTTTTTTGACCGATGTGCCACATGACGGCGTTTGCCAGCGTGCCGCCCAAATGGTTGTGTGTCGGGTGCATGGCCATAAACGGGCTTTTGTTGACAACCAGAACGTCTTCGTCCTCATAAAGGATGTCAAGGGGCAATTTTTCCGGCACAACCGTCGGTTCTTCATCGGGCAGTTCGATGGACAACCGGTCCCCGGTTTTTAATAAATCGGCCGTATAGGCGCGTTTGCCGTTAAGCATGATCCCGTTTTCGCTGCGTTTGAGGGATCGCAGAAGCCGTGAAGAAAGCCGCGCGCTTTCGTGAAGAAAACCCGCGACCTTCCGATTATTGTATTCCGGTGTGACAGTGAAATCAATTCTGCGGGGCATTGGCCGATCCTCGCGGTTTACTCACAGCTGTTCCTGGGCTTTGATTTTTTCGGTCCAGCACTTATGGCACATCGCCTCGTAACTCTCGTTGCCGCCGATAAAGACCTGGTCGCCTCTCGTCGTTATTCGCCCGTCCTTATCAAAGCGGGCGTTCACGGTGGCCTTTTTGCCGCATCGGCATATGGTTTTAATTTCGGTAATCGAATCGGCAACTTCCAGCAGCCGTTTGCTTCCCGGGAACAGCTTGGTTTGAAAATCGGTGCGCAGGCCGAAGCAGAGCACGGGAATGTCATGCTCGTCGACGATACGGCGAAGCATATCGATCTGATCGGGCGAGAAAAACTGGCACTCGTCCGCGATGATGACATCGACATGCCTGTTCAAGCCTGTCAGAAAGCTGTCGTAGATGTCGTCCGTCCGCGAAATGACATCCGCCTTGGCTTCGAGGCCGACACGCGAACGCACGAGGCCTTTTTCCTCGCGGCTGTCGGTCTTCGGTTTCATCAGCCAAACGGTTCGCCCTTTCTCCTCATAATTGAATTTGGTCATCAAGGCCTGCGCGGATTTCGAGGAACCCATCGCCCCGTACTTGAAGTATAACTTTGCCAAAGAAGAGTCACCCCCGTAATGTTTATTCCGGTTTCTCTATTTTATTCTTCGCGTCCATCCGAATTCATCGGGAATCCGGCCCCATTGAATCCCGGTGAGCGTATCGTAAAGCCTTTGGGACAGACGGCCGATTTCACCGTTGTTGATACGCATGGTTTTTTCGCCCCACTTCAGCTCACCGATGGGCGAAATGACAGCGGCGGTGCCCGAACCGAACGCTTCGGTGAGGCGCCCTTCGTCGGCGGCTTTCGCCACCTCGTCGATGGATATCGCGCGTTCGGTTACTTTCACGCCCCATGAGCGAAGGATTTCAATGCAGGACTTGCGCGTAATGCCGCTTAAGATGCTGCCCTGAAGAGCCGGCGTCACAACCTCGCCGCCGAAAACAAAGAAAACATTCATCGTGCCGACTTCTTCGATGTATTTGCGCTCGACACCGTCGAGCCAAAGCACTTGCGTATAACCCGCAAGGCTCGCTTCATGCTGCGCTTTCAGCGAGGACGCGTAGTTGCCGCCGGTTTTGGTGTAACCCATACCGCCTTTGACGGCGCGGACATACTGCTGCTCGACATAAATTTTAACAGGGTTGAGCCCCTCGGGATAATACGCGCCGACGGGTGACAGGATGATGCAGAAGATCAGGTGCTCCGCCGGGTGCACGCCGACATGGGCGTCCACGGCGAAAATAAACGGACGGATATAAAGCGAAGTGCCCTGCGCGGAAGGAATCCAATCCTCATCGATGAGTATGAGCTTTTTCATCGCCTCGATCGCGAATTCCTCGTCAATCGGCGGAATGCACAGCCGCTCGTTGGACACATTGAGCCTGGCCATGTTTTGTTCCGGCCGGAACAAAAGAACGCCGCCTGCCGCGTCGCGGTATGCCTTCAGGCCTTCGAAAACCTCCTGGCCGTAATGCAGGCACATCGCCGAGGGTTCCAGCGCGATGGGGCCGTAAGGGACAATGCGCGGGTCGTGCCACCCGAGCCCTTTGTCATAATTCATCAGGAACATATGGTCCGTATAATAATTGCCAAACCCGAGAGTCGTTTGATCCTCCGGCTTTTTCCTGGGGTTCTTTGTTCTTTCCACTCTGATTTCCATAAACGTATCTCCCGCCCGTATGTTTATTACACTACATTATAACACCGCTATAAAGAATTGCAAGGAATAAAAATAGAATAAAAATAGAATAAAAAGAGGCAGCGCGGTCCCCGCACGGCCTCTTTCGGTGTTTTACGCTTTTTGCGCCGGATATAAAATTCTTGCTTTCGAGCGCCAAAGCATAGTATAATAATCATAGGATATTGTGCTTTGTGTAGATAATCCGGAGGATTGGCAATGCGTGTATTCAGAAAAATCGGATCCGCTTTCCTTGGCCTGTTTCTCGTAGCGGGGTGTTTCTTATCCGTCCCCGGCGATACGGCTGTGGCCGCCGCGCCCGTTTCACCCGGGCGCCTCACCATCGACCGGAAAAGCGCGACGGTGAAAAAAGCCGCCCAGACAATCACGGGCAGGGTACCGAAAAGCGACGGCATCCGCAAGGTTACATACAAAGTGTATTCGGAGGTTGACGAAGGCCTGCTCTCCTTTGAAGGAGAAGCGAAGGTCAAAAACGGCGAATATTCCGCAGAGGGGCTTAAACTCAAACCGAACGCCAATAAAATCGTTGTCACCGCAACCTATGCCGACGGCAGCAAGGACGAGCAAAGCATAACCCTCAACTATGACAGTTCGTTTATCAAAGACCCGAAAGCGAAAAACATTGCCAAGGCGGGCGGCAAGGGCGGGCCGAAATACGTCAACAACAATCTGCTCGTATTTTTTGAGGAAGGCGTCGACGACGAAAGGCGGCAGGAAATTATCGATACCGTTTCGGGCGAATGCGCCGGCTACATAAACGGCGCCAACATGTGGCAGGTTGAGGTAAAGCCGGCATCCATAACGGCTTTGAGAAAACTTGCCGAAAAACTCAGCGCCATGGAAGGCGTGTTTTATGCCGGCCCGAACATGGCGGGGGCGGCGAAGGCGCAAAAGACGACCCCGGCCGACCCGTGGTACAGCAACGGCAGCCCGGCCTGGAACGAGCTGAATCCGCAGGGGGGCAACTGGAGCGTCGAAGCCGTGCAGGCCCTGAGCGCCTGGGACTACCAGTACTTTTATAACAACATCAAAGTCGGTATCGTCGACGCCGGCATTCAGAACGACCATGAGGATCTCAGCGGGAAGGTGTTCTTCCCCAACGCCCAGTCCGCGGCGGACAATAACCCCTATGACGACCACGGCACCCATGTCGCGGGTATCATGGGCGCTATTCCCAACAACAATTTGGGCGTCACGGGCATTCTTTGGAACACGATCATGTACGCCTACAACTGGGACACCATCGACGGCACGGACGCGCACCTCTATGCCGGGCTGACCGACACCGTACAGGCGGGCGCGAAGGTGGTCAACTTCTCACTCGGTTTGGCCAACGATATTTCCGGCTACGGCGACCCGTCGGTAAACCAGTACGTAATCGATTACGCCCAGCAAAGCGCGGGGGTGATGACGCCGCTTCTCAACGCGGGCTACGATTTCATCGTCGTTGAATCTTCCGGCAACGGCCAGAACGGGTATTCACAGGACGCGATATACAACGGTTATTTCTGCTCCGTCAATTATGCCAACTGCCCGGGGACCACGACGATGAAAAACAAAATCAACGACCGCATTCTTGTCGTCGGCAACGCGCAAAGAACCGGCACGCTGGCTTTTCAGCAGTACAGGTCCTCGAACGCGGGCTCGCAGGTAGATATCTGCGCGCCGGGCACGGATATCTGGAGCTGCTACGCGAGCGACTCCTACGGCTATATGACAGGCACATCCATGTCATCTCCGCTCGCGGCGGCTGTCACAGCCCTCGTTTGGTCGGTCAACCCCTCGCTGACCGGTTCGCAGGTTCGAAGCCTTCTTCTGAGCAACACCTCTTACACCGTGGCAGACAACACGTCCGTTTACCACCCGTTGGTCAACACCTACCCGATGGTCAACGCCAAGCTGGCTGTCGAGGCCGCCATCGCGACGGTGGAGCCGGATTATGCGGCGGTCGACGCGGCCGTGGCCGAAGCGAATGCTCTGAACGCCAATCTGTATACCCCGGGGAGCTGGGCGGCCCTGACGGCGGCGGTCAATGCCGTGGACCATAACCTGACGTATCTGCAGCAGCCGCAAATCGACACCATGGCCGCCAACATCACCGGAGCGATAGCCGGCCTTGTGTTAAAAACCGTGAGTTACACGGTGGAATACCGGTTGAACGCGGCCGACGGCGTCAAGCTCGCGGCCGACAAAAGCGCGTCGGGCCAAGTGACAAAAACGGTGACCGAGCAGGCTGTCCCCGTCAGCGGGTACACACCCGTCACCGCTCAAAAAAGCCTGAAGCTCGAGCTTGAGGGGAACCTCATCGTATTTATCTACACCGACCGGCCCATCTTTACGCTTCGCCTGGAAACCTTGAAAGAAAGCGGCGGACAGTTGGTGTCCGTCGCCACCGCGAGGGCTGGGGACATCTTAACGGTCCGGGTTACTCCCTCCACCAATTTCTATTGCGGGTCGAGCCGCTTTATTGTCATGTACGACCAGAACTTCTACTCCCTCCTCGACAGCGGCAATGCCGCTTTCTCCGTCAACCCGGCGAACTCGTATTTTACGGGCACGGTCGCGAGTTACGGAGGGGTGACCTCAAGCCCGCTTGCCCAGTGGCCGGCGACCTTTGTCAACGGAGAAAGCAGTCTTTACAGATTTACCTCCACAGCCTTCAACGCCGTGAGCATGGGATACCCGTCGCTTATAAACGGCAGCGAATGGCTGTTCAGTTTCAAACTGCAAGTGAAAGAAGGAGCCGCCGGCTCAGGGCGCATTTTCATGGACGACCGCTGGACCTGCAACATCAACAACCCGACGGGCCCTCAGTATTTCAACTGGTGCGCCGACGGCACCGTTACGAACGTCAACGGTAAAAGCCAGATGGATTTTTTAGGCAACTATGAAAACGCCGATATCTCCGTTGCCCTCGACACAACGCAGCCGCCCGTTCTGTCGGCGAAGGCGGGCTCAACGACTCAAATTAACGGCGCGGCAGGGCTGATAACCGGCCTCGAGGAAGGCCTGACGCCCGCGCGTTTTCTTTCGGAGTTTGTGGTAACCACCGGGAACGCTGCCCTGAGAATAACGCCGGACGACGGCATGATGGGAACGGGCACGAGGGTTGAACTTATCGACAACTCGACGCAGGCGGTAACAGCCGCCTATACCGTCGTTATTTTTGGTGACACCGACGGCGACGGCTTCGCCGACGGCCGCGACACGGCGATTGTGAACATGATTGCCGCCGGTATGCTTGACCGCTCGCAAACGGGAGAAGCAGTGTACCTCGCGGCGGACGCCGACCGTGACGGCGCGGTCGACACGGCGGACGCAGTCCTGCTTGAAAACGCGGGGCTCTTTCTCGCCGCGGTTTCGCAGACAACCGTATAACATTTGACAAAACCGGCCAATATTGCTATTATATTTAAAATTTTTTTATAGCTCTGACGGGAGTGTCTTTTCGTATGATTAACGCCGATGATTTATGCATGGGTTGCATGAAGGAAATCGGAAATTTGAAGCAATGCCCGCATTGCGGGTTTTACGCGGATTCGCCGCAAATTCCCCCGTATCTGCCGATACGGTCGGTCGTCGGCAATCGTTACCTGGTCGGCAAAGTCACGGAATACAACGGCGAAGGCGCGACCTACATGGGTTGGGATTTGTCGACAAGAGCCGCCGTCTCCGTCAGGGAGTTTCTGCCCGACGCGATTTCAACCAGGGACAAGGGAGACAGCGAACTTAAAATCATGCCCGGCTGCGAAATTACTTTTCGCGACTGCTACCACAGTTTCCTGGAAATGTGGAGAAAACTGGCCCGCCTGCGCGGGCTTTCCGCGCTCATCAGCGTAATCGATATTGTCGAGGACCACGGCACCGCTTACGCCATATCGGAGTATTTCGAGGGCGCCACACTGCGCGAATTCCTGCTTCGCAGCAAAACGGGCTATATTTCGTGGGACCGGGCGCGCCAGTTGTTCATGCCTGTGCTTTCAACATTAGGCACCCTGCATTCGACCGGCATCATCCACCGCGGGATATCGCCGACGACACTGTTGGTGGGTAAAGACGGCAAGATACGGATTTCCGGTTTCAGCATTTGGCAGGCGAGAACGGCAAAAGGCGACTTAACCGCCCAATTGTTCCCCGGTTACGCGGCCGTTGAGCAGCAGGGTTACGAAGGGCAGCAGGGCGCATGGACCGATATTTACGCCTTTGCGGCGGTGCTTTACCGGTCTCTCATCGGCAGCGACCCCATTGACAGCGCGTCGCGTTTGACGAACGACCGGCTGATGGTGCCCGCCAAGTTTGCCGAGCAGTTGCCGGCTTATGTCATCAACGCGCTTATCAACGCCATGCAGATTCTTCCCGACGACCGGACGCGAACCGTCGAGCAGCTGCGCGCGGAGCTTTCCGCCTCGCCGAGCGCAGCCGTAGCGGGAGAACAATATGAACCGCCCCGGCAGGAGAATGTCAAACCGTCGCCTTCCGAAATCAAGAGCCGGATGGACGCTCGAAAAAAAGCGCAAAAAACAGCGCTTAAAACAGCGCTCGCCATTCTCGGGGCCGGGCTTGTCATGTTTTTTATTATCATTCTCGCGGTGCGCCCCTTCAGGGAATTCTTTTTCACGAGCGGCGACAACTCCGGCCTGACGACCAAAGTGACACAAACGCAGGCGCAGCAGGTCAAGGTGCCCGATTTTTCGGCAATCGGCAACTACGGCACCATTACCTCGAGCACCGTTTGGACAAACCGGTTCACTTTCAAAGCCGTGTATGTATTCACCGACAGCAACGATGACAAAAACAAAATTATTGAACAAAGCGTGAAACCCGGCACTATGGTGGCGCCAAAAACCGAAATTGTCCTGACGGTCAGCAAGGGCGCGGAAATGATCCGGCTGCCGGGGGACCTCATCGGCAAGGATTTTCAAAGCGCCGAAGCACAACTGGCAACCCTGGGCTTTATATGTAAAAAAATCGAAAAGCCAAACGACGGTTTCGCTCAAGCCGGAACGGTTTTTTCGGTTTCGCCGACGGTGAACCTCGAATACGCCAAGGGAACAACAATCTACCTGTATGTCTGGGGCGAACCGCCCGGAGCGGAGACGACAACCGCGGAAGAAACGACGGCGGAATAAAAAGAACAACGGGAGGCTTCGGGCAAACGCCGAAGCCTCCCGGATTTTACAGGCTTAACCGGCCGGCCGGACGGGCACTCCCCTGCCCTCCAAATAGCGTTTCAGTTCGGGCACGGTGATTTCATTGAAATGGAACAGAGAAGCGGCAAGGACGGCGTCGGCCTTGCCCGCGGTCAGGGCGTCGTAAAAATGCTCCAACGTTCCCGCGCCGCCCGACGCGATGACGGGAACGTCGACGTTTTCGGAAACGGTCCTCGTCAACTCGAGGTCATAGCCGTTTTTTTGGCCGTCGCAATCCATGCTCGTCAACAGGATCTCGCCCGCTCCCCTTTCGGCAGCCTCGGCCGCCCATTGCACCGCGTCGATGCCCGTCGCAATCCGGCCGCCGTTGAGGTAAACCTCCCAGCCGCCCTCGCGCCGTTTGGCGTCAATGGCGCAGACCACGCACTGGCTGCCGAATTTAAAGGCGGCGTCGTTGATGAGCCGGGGGTTGCGGACCGCGGCGGAGTTGACGGACACCTTGTCCGCTCCGGCGCGAAGAATCTCGGTGAAGTCGGCGACTTCCCCGATGCCCCCGCCGACGGTAAACGGGATAAAAACGGTGTTGGCAACCTTTGTCACGATGTCGACAAAGGTTTTGCGGCCTTCGTGCGTCGCGGTTATGTCGAGCAGCACGAGTTCGTCGGCCCCCATGCGGTTATAAGCCGCGGCGCACTCCACCGGGTCGCCCGCGTCGCGCAGATTGACGAAACTGACGCCTTTGACCACCCGGCCCTGCTTGACATCCAGGCAAGGTATGATTCTTTTGGCGTACATTTA
>DAITOC010000037.1:0-13070 GCA_036834305.1 Clostridiales bacterium | reverse complement strand
TCAGCAGGGCGCCAACACTTTTTTATCGCGGGAATACCGCTTGCTGGCTCGTTTCGCGGTCGTGGTAGCGGTTTTAATGTTCCTGTTCCTTCCCAAACCGGTTTGGGAAGGGGAGATGTTGGATAACGCCACCATGGCGGTCGCGTACCTCTTCGGCACGGCGTTCTCTGCCGCCGCCGGAAAAATAGGCATTAAGGTCGCCACGGTTGCCAACATGAAAGCGGCCGAAGCCGCGCAGAAAGGCATTAAACTGTCCTTTATGGCGGGCTTCCGCGGCGGAGCCGTCATGGGTATGGCCGTGGTCGGCAGCAGTCTTCTGGGCGTGTCCCTGCTGATGATGATCACGGAAGATTCCTCCACCCTGCTTGGCTTCAGTTTCGGCGCGAGTTCTCTGGCCCTGTTCGCGAAAGCCGGCGGCGGCATTTTTACCAAAACCGCCGATATCAGCGCGGACTTGGTCGGCAAGGTGGAAATGGGCATTCCCGAGGACGATCCGAGGAACCCCGCCGTTATTGCCGACAATGTCGGTGACAATGTCGGCGATGTCGCCGGCATGGGGGCGGATCTGTTTGACTCTCATGTCGCGTCCATGTCCGCGGCTCTGGTTATGGCCGTGGCGCTCGACAACGCCGCCGGCGGGGTTAAAAACGCCGCGATTGTGTTCTGCTACGCCGCGGTCGGCCTCTTAGCGTCTATCATCGGCGTCGCCACGGCGAGAATCGGAAAAAACGGCAACCCGACCAGGGCTTTAAACAGCAGCACCTATGTTACCACCGCGATATTCGCCGCCATCACGGCCGCGGCCACCGCCGCCTTTGACTTTGAGTGGCGGATTTGGGGCGCAACCGTTATCGGCCTTGCCGTCGGTGTCATTATCGGCATCGCCAGCGACTATTTCACGAACGACGAAAAACCCCCGGTGCGGGCCGTCGCCAAAGCGTCCGGTTCCGGCCCCGCTTTTACCATTCTCTCCGGCATGTCCTACGGTATGCTCAGCGCCCTTCCGGCCATGGTCGGTATCGGTGTTTCGGCTCTGGCGGCTTATAAAATTTGCGAAAAACTCGGGGCGGGGTACCCGATGTTCGGCATTTCCATGGCGGCTGTCGGTATGCTGTCGATTGTCGGCATGATTATTTCCAACGACGCCTACGGCCCGATTGTTGACAACGCGAGAGGCCTCGCCGAGATGGGCAGCCTCGGTGATGAGGTGCTGAAAATCACCGACACGCTTGACAGCGCGGGCAACACGGTCAAAGCCGTGACAAAGGGGTTTGCCATCGGCGCCGCCGGCCTGACCGTCATCGCCCTTCTCGGCGCGTTTATCAGCGAGGTCAATGTTGCCGCGAAGGAACTCGGCAAGGCGCTCATTGCCGGCTTTGATTTGACGAATCCGCGGGTCTTTTTCGGCCTGCTTGTCGGCGCGGCGATTCCCGCCGTGTTCTCGGCGATGCTCATGCTCGGTGTCGATAAGAACGCGCAGCGCATGGTTGCGGAAATTCACCGGCAGTTCCGTGAAATCCTCGGGCTCAAAGAAGGCAAAGAAGGTGTCACGCCGGAATATGACAAGTGCATAAAAATCGCCACGGACGGCGCTTTGAAAGAACTCATCCCCGCCGGTGTCGTTGCCATTTCAGCGACTTTGGTTGTCGGATTTGTCGGCGGCGTTGACGCCATCGGCGGGTTTTTGACCGGCAACATCGTCAGCGGCCTGCTGCTCGCGCTTTTGCTGTCGAACGCCGGCGGCCTCTGGGACAACGCCAAGAAATATATCGAAGCGGGCAATCACGGCGGCAAAGGCTCCGACGCGCACAAATCCGCCGTTGTCGGCGACACGGTCGGCGACCCGTTCAAAGACACCGCCGGCCCGTCCATCAACACCCAGATTACGGTTGTTTCGCTGGTTTCTTCCCTGATGGCTGCGCTTTTTATACGGCTGTCAGTGTTTTAAAACGAAATCGAGCCGCCGGCTTTTTAACCGGCGGCTTTTGCTTTATAACGGATTGAACGAAACGCATAGGGGGCGCGGATAATGGCGAAAATGGCTTTCGAACGGGAACTGGAATTGCGGTATGATGTGGATGTTTTGATCGCCGGCGGAGGCCCGGCGGGCTGCGCGGCTGCCGTAGCGGCAGCGCGTGGCGGTGCGGATGTGTTTCTGATAGAAGCGAACGCCTGTCTGGGCGGCCAGGGCACGGCCGGCATGGTTCCGGCCTTCATGCAGTTCGGCGACGGCGAAAACTTCCTCGCCGCCGGTTTGGGCCGTGAGTTTCTCGAGCGCATGTGGTTTTACGGCGGCATGGAATACGCGGGCCGCAAGACCTTTGCCATTCAGCAGGAGGCGCTCAAAAGAGCCTATGACGAGATGCTGGCCGACGCCGGCGCGCAATTCTCATTCGGTTCGGTTTTAACAGCGGTCGAAGTTGCCGACGGTGAAATCCGGTACGGCGTCGTCTCGGCGAAAAGCGGACTGTACGCGGTTCGAGCCAAGGTCTATATCGACTGCACGGGCGACGCCGACCTCGCCTTTTGGGCGGGCGTCCCGTGCGACAAAGGCGACGGGCAGGGCAACATGATGGCCGGCACCCTTTGCAGCCTGTGGACGGGTATCGACTGGGAAAAAAGGGACGGCAGGGACGGCCGGCATCTCGAACAGGCTTTCCGTGACGGTCTGTTCGAGAAACCCGATTTGCACCTGCCCGGTATGTGGAAAATCTCCGACAAAATCGGCGGCGGCAATATCGGGCATACCTTCGGTGTCGACGGAACCGACGAGCGTTCGCTGACGCAGGCGCTGGTCTATGGCAGAAAACTGATTGACCAATACGAAACCTATTACAAGAAGTACCTGACCGGCTATGAGAACATGGAACTCGCCGCCACCGGCGCTATGCTCGGCATTCGGGAAACGAGGCGGATTCAGGGCGAATACCGGCTGGTTCTCGACGATTTCGTCAACAAATCGGTTTTTGAAGACGAGATCGGCCGCTACTGCTACCCCGTCGATATTCACGCGAGCGACAACTCGACGGACAGTTTTGAAAAGTTTTATACCGCGCATACCTCTTACCGGTATGAAAAAGGCGAAAGTTACGGCATACCCTACCGGGTGTTGGTGCCGCTGAAAATCGACAATCTTTTGGTCGCCGGGCGCTGCGTGTCAACCGACCGCCCCATGCAGTCCTCCATCCGCGTTATGCCCGGCTGTTATATCACCGGCCAGGCGGCCGGCGCCGCCGCCGCGCTGTGCGCCAAAAACAATGTCAAACCCCGCGGCGTTGATGTCCGCGAGGTTCAAAAAAAGTTGTTTGAGTTGGGCATGTTTCTGCCGAATTTCAAAAAATAATTTTTCTTTTCAACCACGGGAGCCCTCAACCGGCGCCCGTGATTCATTTTATCTTTATGCCCATAGCGACGGCCCCAACCGAACGTTCCAGTTCGATAAAGCCGTATTTCTTATAAAAAGAGATCCCTTTCTGATTGCCTTTGCCGACAGTCAGCATAAGGCCCGGCACCCCTTTTTTTCTCAAATGCTCCGCAAGAGTATCAACCAGCCTGCTGCCGAGTCCTTTTCTCCGGTAATCCGCGAGCAGGTCTATATGCAAATGGGCGGGGTAATCCGCGGAATACTTTTTCTGAGGCCCGTAAGCGAACCTGGAAGCAAAATATTTTGCCAAGCCGTGTTTCCGGTTTCTGGCCGGGTATTCGGCAAAATATGTTTTCGCGAAACGCCGGTAATCCTCGGCGCAGAAAATATAGCCGATCGCCTCGCCGGCGTCGTTTGCCGCCACAAAACAGTTTCCGGGTTCTTTTTCAATATAATAATCGCAGTAAGTGCTCAGGATAAAGGCTTTTTGTTTTTCGGTATGGGGATTACCGGCATTGCGCAAACAGATGTCTCTGACTCCGGCGCAGTCCTTTTTTTCGTAGGGCCTGATCGTTTCCATGGCCGCGCTCCCTTCAATTAAACAATTAGCAGCTTGTGAAAGTAATCGTCTGCGGGCCGTTGTTGTAGGCGATCGATGATAGGGAACAGACCTTGCTGACAAACAGGCCGTAGGCCTCCATCGGGGGCACGGCGCGTTCGGGAAAGCGGCAGGGCGCGCCGGGGTAGGTGCATTCCTCGCAGATGTTGCAAGCACCGACTCCCATGGGCATCATGTCGGGGAACCGGCTGCGCATGAGCGGCGTGAACCGCTCGAATGTGTCCCTGTGTTTGGCTGAAGTTTTCTCGATTCCTTCCCAGTCAAAGTCGTCCTCGAGTATGCCGACCGTTTGCACAAGCAGCCCGCGGCCGTAGCGGGCGGCCTTTTCGGCAGCCTCCTCCAGCGTGCCGCAGGCCGGCGGGCAGTTCCAACTTTTGCCGTAGCTTCGACACCGGTCCGCGGCGCACATGTCCCTGACCTCGGGCATGAATTCCAAAGCCCGCACATTCAACTCGCCCGCTTTCGAAAAGCCGGTTTCCAGCGCCAGGGCAATCAAGTCTTCCATAGGTTGTCATCCCTCCGTTCAATACGACAATTATACAGAAATCCCGGCCGCTCATCAAGATAAAAAACAATCGTTTCACGGCGTTCACAAACAGATCGCGTCACTCATATTATATTGTATACAAGAATATTGACGGAGTGATGATTTTGAACATCCTTTATACGGTCAGGGCGGGAGATACTCTTTATACCATCGGCAGAAAACTGGGCTCTTCGCCGGCCGCGATTATGGCGGCAAACAGGCTGGCATCCACCGTGATTACCCCCGGCCAAAGGCTGACGGTGCCCGTCGCGCCGCTGCCGCAAGGCGTTTTCGGACCGGGCAGCCGGGGCGAGGGTGTCAGGGCTTTACAGCAGGCGTTAATCCGCATGGGTTTTTCATTGGCTCCGACCGGCTTTTATGATACGGATACCGCTTTCATAGTGGCCTCAATTCAAAAAAAATACCCCGAGCTGCTTGAAATCGACGGCTTTTACGGGCCGAAAACGAGGGCGGTTTTGCAAAAACTCATCGACGAGGGGTATTCGATCGTCGAAAACCCCTCGTCCATTCTGGTTCTTGTCAACAAAAGGCGCGCTCTGCCGCCTTCTTATGTGCCGGAAAACCTTGTCTATCCGGTTTTTCCGTCGGGCGAGGATTTTATCATGAGGGAAGACGCGGCGAAAGCGATCAGAGAACTGTACAACGCCGCGGCGGCGGATAACATTTCGCTGTTTGGCGTGTCGGGCTACCGCTCCTATAACAGGCAGGCGGATTTCTTCGCCTCCAGAATCCGCCAAAACCCGGATGCCAACCGGACCACCGCGCGCCCCGGAGAAAGCGAGCATCAGACGGGCTTGACTGCCGATATTTCAAGCCCTTCCGTCAATTATGCGTTGGATGAATCGTTCGCACAGTCCGACGCGGGCAGATGGCTGCGGGAAAACGCCCCCAATTCCGGTTTTATTATTCGCTACCCGCGCGGCAAGGAGAATATCACGGGTTACGCCTACGAACCCTGGCATATGCGGTATGTGGGCAAGCAAGCGGCTCAAAACATCGCGTCGCGCGCTATAACGCTCGAGGAATACCTTGGCACGGCTGAACAATAACAAATCAGATACCGCGACCGCCTCCTTAATTATGCTTCATTCTACATAAAAATGTAAAATATTATTATAAAAAATTGTTAATAATTTGTTGACAATGCGGTAATGGTGTGCCATAATTAATGCGTATAATTGAGGGTTATTGTACCGTTTCCTGGATTCTTTTAGTGTCGGCATTGAAAGTGAGGGTATCCGATGAAAAAAATCATCTTTAAGCGGCAGGTGAGTGTTCTGCTGGTCATCGCGGTCATTTTATCGTGTGTCGCGATGGGCTTCAACTACACATCAACCGCCTTGTCCGGCGGAAGCTGGCGCGTCTGGGTCAGAACGCGCGACAACAACACGGCAAACGGCCTCGACCAGGGGACGAACGACAATGTCGTCGTTAAATTCTGGACCGGGGACAACGGAACAGGGACTTGCCTTTTTACATCGGGAGATTTATCGGGAACGGAAAACGGCGGCAACTCCGGCAATACAACGTTTAACTTTTCACCGCCGGTTTCTCTCCGGAGTATTACCTGCGGCAAGAACGGTGGTTCGGACGGCTGGGGCATCGACAATTTCCATATCTATTACACGCCTGCCGGCGGGGCGGAGCAGGTAATCATTGAACGTGACATCAGCGAGATGTGGGACAATAACGACCAGCGCACCCAGTATAACGGGCCGTGGTTTTACTCAACGCATAACCGTTCGATTACTTTTAACGGCAACGGCGCCGACGGCGGTTCGACTGCCACGATGAACCTGGTTTGGGGCACCGGCGAGTACCTCAGCGGCAACGGGTTCTATAAAACCGGTTACAGTTTTGCCGGCTGGGCAACGACGTCGGGTGGCTCCGTAGCGTATTCCAACGGAGCCAATTACCAGTACATGCCCGACAGCAACGTGACTCTATACGCCAAGTGGAATATCAACAATTACACCATGACCTTCGACGCCAACGGCGGGAACGGGGGCACCAGCACATCGATGACCTACGGCTCCGCTCTGACCGCGCCGACGGTGACGAGAACCGGCTATACCTTTACCGGCTGGTCACCGAGCGTTCCGTCCACGGTTCCGGCCGCCAACACCACATTCACCGCGCAATGGAGCATCAACAGTTACAATATTTGGTTTGACGAAGCCGGCGGCTCGGCTGTGTCCGACATCTATCAGCAATACGGCTCCGCGGTGACGGCGCCCGCCAACCCGACGAGGACCGGATACACCTTCGCGGGGTGGTCCCCGGCGGTCCCGTCGACGATGCCGGCCAATAACACGAACTGCGTCGCCCAATGGAACATTGGCCAGTATACGGTTTCGTTTGAGTCCAACGGCGGTTCGGCAGTCTCGCCGATTACGCAAAACTACAATACCTCTGTTTCGGAACCGACCGCTCCGACGAAAACCGGCAACACATTCCAGGGCTGGTATTACGACCCCGGCCTCACAACCGCGGTAACCTGGCCTTACACCATGGGCGCGTCGAGCGCCACTTTCTACGCGAAGTGGTCCGTAAACAGTTATTACATAACCTTTGACGCCAACGGCGGCAACGGCGGCTGGAGCCAGTCGATGCAATACGGCGCCGCGATTACAGCACCGACAGTCACGCGAACCGGCTATGACTTCGGCGGCTGGTCACCCTCGGTGCCTTCCACCGTACCGGTCGGCGGCGGGGAGTATGTTGCGCAATGGACGCCGAAACAATACACGGTCAGTTTTGAGTCCAACGGCGGCTCGACCGTATCGCCGATCACCCAAAATTACGGAACAAGCGTTGCCGAACCGGCGGCCCCCTCAAAGACCGGCAGCACCTTTATCGGCTGGTGCAGCGACACGGGTCTGACGACTCCGGTCTCATGGCCATATACGCTCGGCGCGGTAAGTGTTACTTTCTACGCGAAGTGGAGCGTAAACAATTACACCATCACCTTTGACGCCAACGGCGGCTCGGGCGGAACAAGTTCATCGATGCAGTACGGCGCGGCGCTTTCGGCGCCTACGGTCGTGAGAACCGGTTACACCTTCAACGGATGGGATCCGTCTGTTCCGTCAACCGTGCCTGCGGCGAACTCCACCTACACCGCGCAGTGGACGATCAATCAATACACAATCACTTTCCATACCAACGGTGGCGAGGCCGTCGCACCGATTACGCAGAATTATTACACCCAGGTGTCCGAGCCGGCAGCCCCGGCCAAGACCGGCCACACCTTTGACGGTTGGTATTCGGATGTGGATCTGACGAATCCGGTCACCTGGCCGTACACTATACAAGCGTATGACGTCGATTTCTACGCCAAATGGTCGGTCAGCGATTACTCCGTCACATTCGACGCGAACGGCGGTGTCGGCGGCTGGAGCGATTATTTGCCGTTCGGCGGCGCGCTTGAAGCGCCGGCGGTCGCAAGGCTCGGTTATACCTTTAACGGCTGGTCACCGGCGGTTCCCGCGACTGTCCAGGAAGGCGGCGGCACATATGTCGCGCAGTGGGTTGCGAATGGCTACACCGTCAACTATGACGGCAACGGCAGCACCGGTGGCTCGACGGCCTCTTCTTCGCATACCTACGACATCGCCGCGAATCTGACCGCGAACGGCTTTACGCGAACCGGCCACAATTTCCTCGGCTGGTCGACGACCCAATCCGCGCAAACAGCCGACTACACCGACGGCCAGAGCGTCACCAACCTCTCGTCACAGGCGGGCGGCGTCGTGACCTTCTACGCGGTTTGGTCCGTCAACAATTACACCATTACCTTTAACGCCAACGGCGGCGAGGGCGGAAGCAGCGCTTCCATGACCTTCGGCGAAACACTCACCGCGCCGAGTGTGATAAGAACCGGTTACACGCTGACCGGGTGGTCACCCGCGGTTCCGGCGACCGTGCCCGGCGAAGACTCCACCTATACGGCGCAGTGGAGCGTCAACAGTTACACCATAACCTTTGACGCGGACGGCGGAACGGGCGGAACGAGCGCTTCTATGGAATACGGCGCGACGCTAACCGCGCCGGAAGTCACGAAAGAAGGGCATACCTTCCTCGGCTGGTCGCCCGCGGTGCCCGCGACGGTTCCGGCAGGTGACGCGACCTACACAGCCCTATGGAGCGTGAACAGCGTCACGCTGACATTCAACGCCGGCGCGCACGGCCTCTTCGACGGCCAGTCCACCGTTGTTCTGACGCTCGATTACGGTGCCGTTGTCACGGCTCCCTCACCCGACGCCGATTTCGGCTGGGCATTCTCCGGATGGGATAAGACAGTCCCCGAGACAGCCTCGCAGGACGACACCTTCACCGCGCAATACGCTGAAACACTCATCGGCGTCACAGTCGTCGAGACCGGCTTGAAAATCAACATCCAGGGTTGGAACGAAGACTATCAGTATCAGATTTGGAGCTGGCAGAAGGTCACGAGCGATATTCTCCTCGATGTCAATTCCGATGTGCCTGCCAACCAGTGGATTCTTTCGATGCCCTATACATTGGGCAGCGATGAGAGCGCCATTCAGGAGTTGGACGGCTCCATCAGTTTCATCATCGGCTCCTTTGTTTCGCCGGATAACAACTACACCGTAGCCGTTCGAATACTCGACGACAGCGAGCAGTTCGAAAACGAACTCAGAGATACCTTCACACCCGCGGATGTGCAGGAAGTCGAGATCACCAAGGTTCTTGTAGATGGCGAATACGCTAAGAACACCATGATCAGCGAAATCACAGAAACATCCTCCGTCCTTCTTGAAGTCATCGGCAACGATGTCGAAGGCACCGTATACACAGCCACGGTCATAGAGACCTCCGAGGCCATCGCGGCCAACGGCAACGAGTTTGTATGGAACACCTCCGCGCTGCCGCCCGGCAAATACACGGTGAAGATTGACGCGACCAACAACATCACGTCCGACACGGTGTCGATTCCGTTCCACCTTTACTCGAACGACAACAGCATTCAATACGGTGTCATCAACGATCTTGTTGTCACCGCTGCCGCCGGCGATCTGCCGATAGAAGCGGACATCACGCCAACCTTCCAAAACGGAACCTTCTACTACCAGTTAAGGGAACCCGGCAGAGATGTCCTGTTTAATTCGGCGCAATACACCATGTCGGGCAACCCGATTACGCACACCGTCTCCCAGTACGGCACCTACTATTTCTACGGCTATGTCAACAGGATCGGCGTGGCGATAAGCGGCGAATCCTATGACGACGGAAGCATCCGGACACTAAGAGTGCTCAGGGGCGGCCCCGGTTCAGGCGGGTCATCCTCTTCTTTGACGCTGACGGCCAATGTCAACCTCGACAATCCCGTCGCCAAAAACACGGCGATTGTCTTCACCGCGAACGCGGTTATAGCCGGCCTTGGCAGCACGCCTGTTGAGTATTCGTACTGGCGCCACGACGCCAAGGGTTACGCCCTCGTCAAAGACTGGAGCAGTGACAACACCCTTGATTGGACACCGGCGCGGGTCGGCAAATACACTATAGAAGTCCGGGCAAAGGGTGAAGACGCGGGTTCCTACGAAGTGCTTAAGAGCGTAGTCGTCTATGTCAACGACAGCGTTGACGAAATCGCCGAAAATGTCAGCATCACGCTCAATCAGGCTCAAATCAACGCCGGCGCCCAGGCGAGAAAGCCGATTGTACTCAGGGCGAACGCGACAAGCACCAACGGCGACGACCTGCTGTATAAGTTCCTGGTCTATGATGACGACATGATGACGAGGATGATACAGGACTACTCGGTCAACCAGGAATGCCTGTGGGTGCCCAGAAAAGCCGGCGACTACACCATCTCGGTGCTCGTGAAGAACAAGGTTTCCTTCGGCAGGTATGACGCGATCGCTGAGTTTGATGTCACGGTGAGTTAGCCGAAAAACGGTAAGGGTTCCATAACAGTTTTCGCAGCGAGTCCGGCGTTTCGCCGGGCTCGCTTTTTTGACGCGCGCCCGCGCTGACGCGGCGCGTTCGATTCGACCATACGAAAGGCGAAGCCCCGGCCGAAAAGCCGGGGCTTCGAAGCGTTTGCGAGCCGCCGCGGTTACATTGAGTATTTTTCCATGAGCCGCTCGAAATTGGCGTGCAGAATCTGTTCCTTCTCCTTATCGTCCCGCAGAATTTTCATCAGCATATCCAACTCGTCCGACGCGTCCCACATCGGGTAGTCCGAACCGAAAAACACCTTTCCCTCACCGAATATATCCATCAGTTCCCGCATTGTCCCCGGCGGCAGCCAATGCCGGCTGCTCGAAGTGTCGACATAGACCCCGCGATCGGCAAGTTCGCCGGCATAATCGCCCCACTCCGACCAGCCGCCCAAATGGGCCGCGATGACATCAAGTTTCGGGAAGGTCTTCATCACATTGACAATCCGCCCCGGTTTTGAAAAATCGGTGCGGTAATCCCCGGCATGAATCAACACCGGCAGCCTACCTTCGATCGCCTCAAACAGTTTCATCGCGCGCGGCCCGTCGATGTGAAACCGTTGAAAGTCCGGGTGAAGCTTGACGCCTTTCAGGCCGAGAGCCATCGCGTTGTCGATGTGCCCGGCAATGTCCTCGTCGTCCGGGTGAAGGGTGGCGAATCCGATGAATTTCCCGCCGCTCGAATTCACCGCGCCGGCAATAAACTCATTGATGGCGTTGACCTGGCGCGGCAAAGTCGCCACGGAATGAACGACGTATTTTTCCACACCGGCTTTCCCGCCCATAGCCAGCAGAGAACCGACCGTTCCGTTATACCTCATGTTTAAATCATAAAAATCAGAAATATTCTCTGCGGCTTTTTGCGCGATGCTGTCGGGATAAATGTGTGTGTGTGCGTCGATGATCATGATGGCCCCCGTTTTTGCGCCGTAATTTCTTTGAGTTTGCCCCGCTTGGCTCGCACGCGGCGTTTGCCGAGTTCCATCATGTACTTGTCGTTTTTGAGCGAATCCGAATACACGCTTTCAAATTCATAACCAGGCAATTCCTCGCGTATCCGCCGGACCTTCTCGCGCCCCTTGCAGTTCTCCCAAAGAATCTCACCGGTTTTCGGGTTCATTTTTGTGGCGATCAATTTTTCGACTTCCAGCCTTTCGCAGACAGGGCGCAAAAAGAACTCCGGGGAGGCCGAGCAAACGACCGCCGGCAGTTTTCGATTCTCCGGCCGGAAAAACGGGTAAATCTTCTTATGGTACTTTGACCAGAACTGCTTGGCCAGAGCCTCGCCGTTGACCATGCGCAGGAAGCAGAAAAATCTGCCCTTCATTCTCGATTTATTGCCGAGACCGAGAACGAAACAAAGGATACTGGCCGCCTGATACGGTATCAGGACGGCGATCTTCGGGTGCTTTCTCAGGCAGAACAACCAAAACGCGGTTTCCGAATCGGTGGGGAAAACGGTTTTGTCAAAATCATATAAATCCGCTTTCATAGAATTACCTTTGCCTGTTTCTTATTTCCTCAAGTCAACGGTGAGCGTATTGCCGTCAAGGTCATGCTTTGCCGTATACTCTTTGTAAATAACCGTGACGGTTCCTTTGCCGGTCAACTCGTATTGTACCAATTCTCCGCTCTCCCACGCTATAGCGACAGTAATACCGCCTTTCGCAAACAGCCCCTTCACGCGGCCGTTTGCCCATCGGCCGGGCAGCGCCGGCAGCAGGCGGATGGTTCCGGGCGTTGACTGCATGAGCATTTCGACAATGCCGCTGACCGCTCCGAAGTTGCCGTCAATCTGAAAGGGCGGGTGCGCGTCGAACAGGTTGGCGTATGTTCCGCCGCCGTTGCGGTAGTTAAACCCGGAGGACTTGACAAAACGCAACTGTTTATCAAGCAGCCTTAACGCGTGGTTGCCGTCGCGAAGCCTTGCCCAGAAGTTGATTTTCCACCCAAGGCTCCAGCCGGTGCCTTCGTCGCCGCGCATCATCAGCGTTTTTCGGCATGCCTGCGCCAGATCGGGCGTTTCGTCGACGGTTATGAGGTTGGCCGGGTGCAGGGCGTACAAATGCGAAACATGGCGGTGATGGGGTTCCGCTTCTTCGGCTTCCTCGTACCATTCCAGCAACTGCCCCTTGCTGCCGGTTTTGAAGGGTGGCATTTTTACAAGCGCGGCAGTCAGTTTTTCACGAAACCCGCCGTCGCAGCGCAGCTGTTCGCAGGCTTTGACGCACTGCGCAAACAGGTCTTTGATGATGGACATCGTCATCGTGGTGGTTTGTGACACCGCGCAATGCCGGCCATCGACGATAAAGCTGTTCTCCGGCGATGTGGAAGGCGCGAATATCAAACAGCCTTCCGCGTCCGGTACGAGCATGGCCAGATAAAATTCGGCGGCCGCTTTCATAACGGGCCAAGCCGTATCGCGCAGGAAAGCCCGGTCGAGAGTGTATTCGTAATGCTCATAGAGATGCCGGCAAAGCCAGCCCGAGGCCATCGGCCAAAACGCGTACACCGCGTGGCCGGCCACGGGGATGGTATGCCGCCAGAGGTCGATGTTGTGGTGGCAGACAAAGC
>DAITOC010000036.1:0-13123 GCA_036834305.1 Clostridiales bacterium | reverse complement strand
GGTTTCAATGAAAGAATAACCGCCTCCATAAAACTTCGCCGCCGGGTTATTGTCCCGACGGCGTTGTTTGTTTGTTCGCTTACTTGTTGGCGATCTTGTTGAGAACAATGGGGAAAACGGCCCCCGCCAATAAGCCCGCTGCAGCGCATAAAACGGCGATAAGGACAACCAGCCACACGCTCATACCCGTCTTTTCGGTTTGGGCCGCTCCGGGCCCGGCCTCCTTCGCCGGCTGTGTCGTCTCGGGGACGGTTTGCCCCGGTTCGGTCGCGGCGGCCCTTTTCGCGATGACGGTATAGGTCTTTTTATCGCCGTTTTCTGCTTTGCAGATTACGGTGATAACGTTGTCTTTGCCCTCCTCGAGGTTTGTTCCGCCCGTAATTCCGACGGAGGCTTTGGCGTCCTTCGGCTCGGCGCTGACTTTGATGCCGGTTGTCTCAAAAGGCAGCCAGACTACATATTGCAGCCTGCCGGGTTCAAAAGCCGGCGACAGCAGGAACCCTTCCACCTTGATGGCGGCCAGGGTGTTGTCGCCGGAAGGCACATAGTTCGGATCCTGCTCCCTCGAAACGGCGATGGTGTAGGTTCTCGTCCCGCCCGCCGCTGCGGTCACCGTTACGGTCACATTCGTGACAGCGCCCGGCGCCAGCTCCGGCGAGTCGACGGCAACCTTTGCCTCGCCGTCTTCCGCGAGCGCGTTGACCGTGAGTTTGGCAACCTCGAACGGCACGGAGGCTTTGTATTCGGAGACATATTTGCTGAAAGCCGGCGTAATGTCGGCGTTGCTCACCGATAGAGCGGACAGGAAGTTGACCGTTGATAAGGGCGGGGCAAACGAGACGGAACAACCCGAGGCGGAAGTCGTGACGGGGTTGGCGTTCTTGTTGCCAAATCCGTCGGCCGCAGCCGTAAACGAGGCGGAACCGGATGTAATGCCGCTTTTTACTCTGAATCTCACAACGGCAAGAACGGCGTTCGATGAATACCCGTTGAGCCTGCCCGAGCCATCGCAATAGACGAGCCGGACAGTATTTCCCGTTGTGTTGGATTTCAGGTCCCCTGCCGGTTTTCCGCCGCCGATTGACGCCGAAGAATATGTGAACTTGGCGGTGTCGAAAATGATATTGACGCCTGCCGCGGCGACTCCTCCCGCGGCGGAAACGCCCGAAAGGTTCACGCTGACGGCGACGGTATCCCCCGCGCGGGCGGTTGGTTTATCGGGCGAAAGCGTCACCCGAACCGAGCCGGCCGCCGACGCGGAAAGCGCCAAAGTGAGCAGAAGAACAAAAACAAGCAAGGTGGATCCGAACAATTTTTTCATTGTGTTTCCTCCGAAAAGGCTATGAAAGTTTTTGAATATTCAAAATATGCCGCTGGGTTTTCAACAGGTCAAGGGCGTTGACTTTTCCGTCCCTGTTGACATCGGCCGCGTCGGCATAAATGCCGGTGAGTTTTTGCAGAGCTAAAATATGCCGTTGGATTTTCAGCAGGTCGAGCGCGTTGATTTTTCTGTCGCCGTTGACATCGCCAAGCGCGGTCCTCGGTTTGTCAATAACCGTAACACTGAAAGACCCGGTGAACTTTTTACCGGCGTTCGAATAGGTCACGGTCAGTTTTTGTGTTCCGGTTTGATTGGCGCTGTAACCGCTCACCGCGACGGAAGAATCCGTCATATTGACAAAACTTTGCGTGTCGTTGTTGTAGTTGACGCGAATCTCCCCGCCCGCCAAGCTCAGCGGTTCACCGGCGACGTACTCCGTCTTGTCGGGTTTTTTGGTAACGCTGATGCTGACCGGGGTTCGGTCCGCCACCGTCAGGGTAATGCTGTCCGTTTTGCCGTCGTAACCCACGGTTACCTCCTGCCTCCCTGTCCGGTCAAACCTGGAGGGTGAAACCGTAACGGTGCCGCTGTTGATCAAAGCGTTTGTTACGGGGATTTCGTCCGCGGACCCGTCGTCGTAATAGGCGGTGATGACCATGCCCCGCGGGTCAAAAAACAGGCCGCGTGTCGGGTTCGTGCCCGCGTACGGGGGGGAAGTAATGTCAATCCTCTCGAGTTCCCTCGGCTTTTTCGAGAAAGTCCCCAACACCTCAACATTTCCCGCGGGCATGGTTTCGGGTATGGCGGACCAACCGGAGAAAATGTATCCCGCTTTGACCGGCTCCTCAATCGCCGAAATCCGTTCACCGTATTGGCAGGGTACCCTCTTGTATTCCTCACCGTCGACCGTATAGATAATTGTATAACTGTTCGGCAGGTAACTGCCCGTAATATCCACACCGCCCACCGGCATGGCAGCCGGAATTTCCGACCAGCCGGAAAAGGTATAGCCTTCCTTTTCGGGAGGCTCGTTCGGCAGGGGTATCGGCTCGCCGTAATCCGCCATAGTGCTGTCATAAACAACGCCGTCAATGATAAAAACAGCGAGGTAGGTGTTCATATTATCGGACGCCAGGCTGTGAATGCCCGGCACCGCCAGCGCAAGCAGCACGACCAACGCCATTTTGGCGGCGCGAACTGTCACCGATTTCTTCATACGCATTTCTCCGCATTCATCTTGCCCGTTAGGCAATTTGTATTATACACAATACACGACTGCTTTTCAATAACCGATTCGGCTTTCTTGACATGCAAGGTTTACCGATTTATACTGTTTTTAACATCCCGAACGGAGAGTGACCTATGAAAACCATCGGATTCCCACAGAAAGCACTGGCCGTCCTCCTCGCGATTTTGCTGATTCTCCCCGCGGCGTCCGGCGCGGCGGCAGCCGGAGGGAAGGATTACGCTATTATCAACCCCTACGAGACGGTGGACTGGGACACCTGGAAGCCGTTTAAGGCGAACCTGCACACGCATTCGACCGCGAGCGACGGCACCGCGCACCTTGACAAAATGGTCGAGGCGCATTACGCGAAGGGTTACGACATCCTCGCCATGACCGACCACGGCGTCGTCAACAGGGGCTGGAACAAAAAGCCGCAGCCGGTGCCGATTGTCAGCTTTTTCGCTTTAGTTATTGAACCGCAATACATGGCCGATGAACGCTACGCGGAAATCACAGCCGGCACGGACCGGGGCGGCCGGGGCATGCTTGATGTTCCTTACGGCATTGAACTTAATGCCCTGACCATCAGGCTGACGCATGTCAACGGGTTCTTCGCCGACTACGGGCAAGGCCTGCTCGGCCGGGAGAATGACTTTGAAACCCCGATAGCCGGCGTTGACGCGGCGGGCGGCCTGACGCACATTAACCACCCCGGCTATTGGCTCAATTCGTCCGACCACCCGGAGAGGGCGACGGACCCCAAAAACATCCGCTTTTTCGGGGATATCCTTAAAAAATACAAATCCTGCCTCGGGCTGGAGGTCGTCATTGAGAACGACCGCGCGACGCTGTATGACCGCGTACTGTGGGACGGGCTGCTCGAGTATGTCATACCGTACGGAAGAAATGTTTTTGGTTTCGCCAACAGCGACACGCACAGCATCAGCAGCATCGACACCGCGTTTGAACTGTTTATGATGCCCGAAAACACTGTCGCGAATCTCCGCACGGCCATGGAAAACGGCACCTTCTTCGCCTGCTCGCGCAACGCCCGCCGGGAGCTCGGCGACGAATTTGTGTCTTCGGGGGACTGCCCCTCGGTCACGCGCGTCACCGTCGACAACGCGGGGGGCCGGATCACGCTTGAGGGAAAGGACTTTACGGAGATTCAATGGGTCGCCGATGGCGAGGTTATCGCGACGGGCAACACCGTCGACCTCAACGAATATGAAGGCCAAATCGGCTGTTATGTCCGAGCCCAGCTTTTGGGGCCGGGCGGCATCTGTTTCACGCAGGCGTTTATCCTCGATGACGGCGGCGAACCTCCCGTCGACCCGGAGGTGCCTATTTTGACACAGTTGTGGAATAAGATTGTCTTTTGGCTGACAAGCACCAAAATCTATGTGTTGTTTGAAAAACTCGCGGATATGTTGGACTGAAATAAACGAAGTTCTGCCTTATATTCCCCCTCCCCGTTGATTCGATGAAAATCAAAGACACATAATGAGTCAGCAGGCACTATGAAATAAAGGGAGCTGTTAACGATGAAAATCCGGCTGATGAAAAAAACGCTTGCCATCCTCCTGACAACCGCTCTTCTGATGCCGTTCGGCGCCGGCGCGGCCGCGGTTGAAGATATCCTTGGTGATAAGAGTTACACCATCACAAACCCGTACGCGTCGGTCGACTGGAACACCTGGGGGCATTACAAAGCGAATCTGCACGCCCATTCCCTCGCCAGCGACGGCGAGGACGATTTCGCGGATGTCATTGAAGCCTATTACGCGAGAGATTACGATATTCTGGCTATGGCCGACCACGGCGTTGTCAACCGGGGCTGGAATATCAAACCTCAGCCCGTCCCCATTTTAAGCTGGCAGGCGTATTACAAAAGGATAACCTACCTGACCGATGAGCGCTATCAAGAAATCACAACCGGCGCCGACCGCGGCGGGCGCGGTATGACCGATGTGCCGTTCGGCATCGAACTCAACGCGGCGGTTTTCACCAAGAGCCATGTCAACGGCTTCTTCGTCGACTACGGCCAGGGCTACTGGGGCAAGGAAAACGATTACGAAACCGTGATTGCCGATGTCGACCGGCTCGGCGGATTGACGCACATCAACCATCCCGGTGATTGGCTCGGTTCGGCAGGCGATATTAATATCGCGAAAGACCCGAAGAACATCCGATTTTTTGCCGATATCCTAAAAAAGTACCCGAGTTGCCTTGGGATGGAGGTTTTAAACAGCCACGATTCGCCGACCCGCCACGACCGCGTGCTGTGGGACGGACTGCTTGAAAATGTGATTCCGGCGGGCAGAAATGTCTGGGGTTTCGCCAACAGCGACTCGCACGATATCGGCGACATCGACACAAGCTTCGAAGTGTTCATGATGCCCGAAAACACCGTGGCGAATGTGCGCACGGCGATGGAAAACGGCACTTTCTTCGCCTGCGGCCGCCGCGCGCGGCCGGAGCTCGGCGACAGCTTCGTCGGCGAGGGCGATTACCCGACCGTGACGAACATCACCGTCGACGACAGCACCGACCGGATAACCGTCACCGGCGCGGACTATGACACCATCGAGTGGGTTGCCAAAGGCGAGGTTATCGCCACCGGCAACACGATTGACCTCAACGCGTATGAGGACCAAATCGGCTGTTATGTCCGCGCGCAGTTGAAAGGGCCCGGCGGCATCTGCTTTACGCAGGCGTTCGCGGTCGACGACGGGCTTGAACACCCGGGCCTGCCCGAGCCGCCGTTTTTCGAAGCCCTTTGGGACCGACTTGTGTTCGCCATAAAGAGCCTCCGGATCTATGTAATCCTCAACGAACTGATCAAAGAACTTTCCTGACCACCGGACCCCCGGCAGGACGATTTTACCGGCACAACCGCCTTCCTACGCGGAGGGCGGTTTGCCTTGTTGACAGGTAAGAGGCCTGGGCTTATACTGGTTTTATCAGCCTGAACTTCACTATCACAAAGGAGCCTTAATAAAAATGAACTGTAAAATGACAGCCAAACGCCTGCTTGTCCTCCTGCTTTCCCTGTGTGTTCTGGTACCATTCGGCGTAGGCGCGGGCGCGGCCGGCGATGTTTCGGGTGAAAAAAATTATACGATTACCAACCCCTATGCAACCGTCAACTGGCAAACCTGGGGGCACTACAAGGCCAACCTGCACGCCCACTCCCTCGTCAGCGACGGTAAGGTTGATTTCGCGGACATGATCGAAGCCTTTTACGAGCGGGGTTTTGATGTCTTGGCAATGACCGACCACGGCGTTGTCAACAAAGGCTGGAATAAAGTTCCGCAAACCGTGCCGATTCTCAACTACAATACCTGGTTCAAAAAGCCGACATACTTAACCGGCGAACGCTACGCTGAAATCACCGCCGGAACCGACCGCGGCGGGCGGGGCATGACCGATGTGCCGATGGGCATTGAACTCAACACGGCTGTCCTGATGAAAAACCATGTCAACGGCTTCTTTGTCGATTACGGCCAGAACATGTGGGGCAAAGAAAACGACTATGAAACCGCGATAGCCGGGGTTGACGCGGCGGGCGGCCTGTCGCACATCAACCATCCCGGGGGATGGCTCGGTTCGGGCAAGGATGTCAACATCGCCAAGGACCCGAAGAATATCAAATTCTTCGCCGATATGCTGAAAAAATACCCTTCCTGCCTCGGAATCGAGGTACTCAACCGGATTGATTCGGGAACCCGCCATGACCGCGTCTTATGGGACGGCCTTCTCGAAAGCGTTATTCCCACGGGCAGAAACGTATGGGGGTTCTCCAACGGGGACTGCCATACGATTGACGATATCGACACTTCGTTCGAGGTGTTTATGATGCCGGAGAACAACGCCGCCAATGTGCGCACGGCGATGGAGAACGGCACCTTCTTCGCCTGCGGCCGCCGCGCGCGGCCGGAACTCGGCGACAGCTTCGTCGGCGAGGGCGATTATCCAACCGTGACGAACATCACTGTCGACGACAGCGCCGACCGGATAACCGTCACCGGCACGGACTATGACACCATTGAGTGGGTTGCCAAAGGCGAGGTTATCGCCACCGGCAACACGATTGACCTGAACGCTTTTGAGGACCAAATCGGCTGTTATGTCCGCGCGCAGTTGAAAGGGCCCGGCGGCATCTGCTTCACGCAGGCGTTCGCTGTCGACGACGGGCTCGAGCACCCGGCTCTGCCCGAGCCGCCGTTCTTTGAACAGCTTTGGGACCGCCTTGTGTTCGCTTTGAAAAGCACCAGGCTTTATGTCATCGTCTATAAACTTATCGGTGAGCTGACCTGACCGCTTGATAAAGGCAGCCCTGTTGTCAAGCACATTCCCTTTACATGTATTTAGGAGGCGATTTGTTGCGTAAGGTAAAACTCGGCAGACAAATTTGGCTGAACCTGGTGATTTTCGGGTTCATGGGCCAGGTGGCCTGGTCAATGGAGAACGTGTATTTCAACACCTTTTTGTTCAACACCATCGGCGGCACGACGCGCGACATATCGCGCATGGTCGCTTTGAGCGCCGCGACCGCGGTGGTGACGACTTTTCTCATCGGTACGCTGAGCGACAAGGTCAACAGCCGCAAACTGTTCATCGCGCCCGGCTATATCCTGTGGGGCGCGACGGTCGCGGTGTTCGCGTTCATCTCGCGGGATAATGTGGGAAGTCTGCTCGGTTTATCGGATGAGGCGGCCGTTGTCACGGCGACCGTCGGCGTCGTCATACTGATGGACTGCGTGATGACCTTCATGGGCTCGACGAGCAACGACGCGGCTTTCAACGCGTGGGTGACAGATATCACCGTGCCGGAAAACCGAGGTACCGCGGAAGGCGTGCTGGCGGTTATGCCGATTCTGTCGACGCTCATCGTAACCGTCGGCTTCGGCGCGGGCGTCAGCACGTTCGGCTACCCAAAATGCTTCTTGGCGCTCGGCGGAGCCGTCGCCTTCAGCGGCGTTTTGGGGTTTTTCACCATAAAAGACAAGCCCGGCGGCCACAGGTCGGACAGCAACTATTTCAAAGACCTGATTTACGGCTTCCGCCCCTCGGTCATTCGGGAAAACCGCCGGCTGTATTTGGCCCTCGCCGCGGTTTGCATCTTCTCGACGGCGGTACAGATGTTTCTGCCGTATCTGTTCATCTATCTGCAGCACTACCTCGGCTTTGACATCGCGAACATGAACATTACCCCCAAGGCGGCGGTAATAGCAGTCGGCGCCCTCCTTGTGTTCATCGCCGGCGCCGTAGGCCTCGGCGTCATGGTCGACCGGTTCGGCAAGTCGCGTTTCGCGCTGCCGTCCGTCGCCGTTTTTGTCATCGGCTTGTTCGCCGCGGCCTTCGTAGAGAGACTCGCCGTCTTCGGCGCCCTGGCACCGGTGATCGTCGCGGGTTACGGCCTGCTGATGATTATCCTCAACGCGACGGTGCGGGATTTCACACCGGAGGAAAAGGTTGGGCAATTTCAGGGCATCCGGATGATTTTCTTTGTACTCATCCCCATGGTTTTGGGCCCTTACGCCGGCAATTCGGTTATCGAGTCTTTCGCTTCGAAACACGCGGCCGGCACCTTCGTCAACGAATTCGGTGAAATCGTCAACGTGCCGGTGCCGGAAATCTTTGCCGCCGCGGCGATGGCGGGGATATTCATCATTGTCCCGCTGTTATTGATACGCAAGGACATGAAAGAAGCCAAGAGCTGACGAAGATAAAGAAATGCAGCCGCTTTCCCGGTTCGTCCGATGAAGGCGGCTGCGTTTTTACAATGTCTTTCAAGGTTCCCCATCTCTTAAAACGGGCTCAGCCAAATACATTTGAAGAGGACCTTTAATCGGCTTCGACAGATATTGGCGTGTCGTCCGGTGTCCCGGCTGCCGCTTCCGCATGTTTCAGTTTATTCTTCATCAACAGCACCCCCCAGCAGGCGCAGCTTTGCTTATAGTAAGGCCAGACATAGCCGACGGGCAGAATGAGAAGGCAAAGCACGAACCAGGGGAAAAAGCTCAGTTTGAACACGGCCGTTTTGAAGCACTGGCCGTCCATAAGAAACGCGCTCTTCTTCAGCGCGTTTCTTATGCCGATTTCCGGGTTCCAGGCGATGATGAAGCTCCCGAGAAAATAGCGCTGAACGGCCGTTATGGAGAAGGCAAGGCCCGTGATCATAATCAGGAGGCCGCCGATAGCCATGACGGCGAACACATTCCACTCGATGCCGCCGTTGAACAGCTTATACAATGCCCCGGCGACGACTGCCGCGCCGGGCGCTGCCAGGGCGGTGTGCCAACAGGCTTTCAGAATGCGCAAGGCAAGAAAAAGACCTGCCGCCTTAAACGCCCGGCCCGGTTTGAACCAATACTTTGCCGCCGGTGAATTTTGTTTTTTTCCCATAGCCCCTCGCAGGAACCATGCCTCGCGCCCGAGCCAAAGCGGCGACATCAGCAAAATCGCCGAAAAGATAAAAAGAAGCGAAAGCGCCATGCCGACCGTTCCGGGCAAATACTTCCAGGAAGCGGCCAGCCGGCCGCCGACATCGTCAAGCCGCAGCACCAGCTCGGCGACCGCCGGCAGGCTGCCCAGAAACACCGCAGCCAATACCCCCATGACAAGCAGCAGGACCGCGCCGCTGTTGTTGCCGATGAGCAGTTCCCGGCCTTTTAATTTTGTTTTCGCGCTGACCATACGATCACCGTCCTCAGGCAATGTTTACCATCTTATTGTTGGATGTTTGGGACGGTTTATGCAAAAAACCTCCGCGGCGCATTAAGCCGCGGAGGCGAATGGCAATATACAGACACAACTCAGTTTATATTCACCGATTTCACTTCGGTGAAATCACCATATACCTTCACCCCATTGACATTCCGGTAAGCCCTGACTTTATAGAAATAGGTTTTGTCGGAAGAAAGGAACAGGTTGTACCAGAACCTGAAAATAGTGCGTTTTACTCTTGTAAATTCACCCGTTTCGGACTCCGCCCTGAAAACCTCGTATCCGTTCGCTCCCGCCACGGCGCTCCACCTTAAGCGGACATTTCTTCCGAGCCAGCGGTTTGCTCTGAAATTCCCCGGCACCGAAGGCATAGGCGTAGCCGTAACCGCAGTGGAATACTCCCCGTAAACTCTTGTCCCGTTAAAATCCTCATATGCTCTGACTTTATAGGTGTATGTGCTGCCGCAGGAAAGCTTCGTGTCGGTGAAGGATGTTGTAGCGGTTGTTCCTGCCACGACGGTCTCTCCGTTCGGATTCAGGCGGTAAATCTCATACCCGCCCACTCCCTGCACAGCGCCCCAGGTGAGTCTCACACTGTCGTAGGTAACCGACGCTTGCAGATTTTCCGGCACCACGGGCACGACGCTTACGCGGCAGACAGCTTTTACTCCGCTGCCGTCATTGGCCAGGCAGGTAATCACCGCATTACCCGCGCGGTTTGCTGTCACGGTTCCGTTGCTGTCAACGGCCGCGATATCCGCGCGGTCGGAAGACCAGGTGACGGAAGTATCGTACGCGGTTGCGGGAACGACCTCTGCCGACAAAGCCGCTTTCTGCCCCGGTTTTAACAAGAGCGTTGTTTCGCTCAATGTGATGCCGCTGACGGCCTGCTTTGTTGTCACGCCGATATACACCGTCTTAGGGCTTGCGAAATGCGTAGCGGTTTCGGCCAGACGGAATCGAAACTCATAGGTGGTGTTCGGACTCAGGCCGGTAAAGACCGGGCTCGACTGCCATACCTCGCCCCGCAACCGGTATTCATACCGCTCGTCGGCCTCGAATGTCACAGAGGTGGCGGTGACATTTAATACCTGCAGCGTTTCGGGCACCTGCGTTACGGTGGCTTTCACCGGCACGACGGGCGCGCTCGAAACCGTTCCCTCATAATCACCCGTTCCGGACAGTTGCACCGTTAACGACCGGCCGATATCCTGCACCGTAACCGTATACGCGTCACCCGATGCGACAACGGCTGTATCCCGAACCCAAAGCAGCTCGTAGGTGGCCCCTTCGGGCAGAATCGTTATTTCACGAGCCAGCAGAGTTTCCCCATATACAGCCGAACCCATGATACTGACAGAGCCGTAAATCGGCAGACCGTCTGTCCTGACAAGAAGAGGATCGCTTTCGGCGCTCGCCATGTACAGCGCATTCTCCGTCGAGCGGGCATAAAAACGGTATTCCTTGTTGGGCGCAAGAGAACCGAAGACTCCGCCGGCCTGCCAGGAACCACCCTCAATTTTATATTCATAACCCGCGGCTGCCACTAAAGTTACCGAGTCGCCGGTTTTTGATAACAGTACCGGCGCGGCCGGTTTGGCTGCCGCCGCCTTCATAACGGTTGCGGGCGGGCTTTCGACAGTACCCGTATAATTCCCGATGCCTGTCAGGACAACTTTCAGAGTTTTTCCGATATCCGCCGCTGTGACTGTGTATGTGTCCCCACTGCCCGCCGGCTCGCCGTTTAAAACCCATTGATAGGTAACCGTCGCTCCCTCCGGCGTGAGCGAACCAAGATTCACGCCGAGCCGCGCGTTGTATTCCGGAGTGCCAATCAATGAAATATCTCCTTGAATAAGCCCTTTTTCGGTTCTGACCGTCAAGCCGGCGCTGGGCGGGCCGGCGTATTGTGTTACGGTTTCGGCATAACGCGCGTAGAATATATACTGTGTGTTCGGTTTCAGGCCGGTAAAAACAGCGCTGCTTTGCCATGCGCTGTTATTGACTTTGTAGAGAACGCCCGGCTGTTGAATCAATTCGACCGTATCCCATGTTTTGCTTTTAAGAACAGGCTTATCCGCGGCTGGTTGGGTGATCTTCGCGGGGATTACTCCGATGCTGGTAACCTCCCCTTCCTTATCACCGCCGATAAAAGCAGTCACCGTCACTGTCAACGGTTTGCCCATATCGCCGGCGGCAACCACATGAGTCTGCCCGGTGCCGACCGGTACGCCCGCCGATTTCCAGGTATAAACAGGAACGGCTTCCGGAAGTGTTTCATTGAGCGCGGCCGTCAGTTCTTGGCCGAATTCCACCGTTCCGGTGACGCTCACCGCATACAAGGTGCAGGGCTTTGCGTTGGCTGTGGCGAAAGACCGGGCATAAGTATTGGGGTAGCAAAACACTCGGAATGCCGGGCAGCCTTCAAATGCCCGGTCGTCAATTATCTCGACTTCGCTCGATATCGCTACCCGGTTTAAGGAAGAGCAGCCCGCGAAAGTCCACGCGGCAACCTTTTTTAATCCGCGAGGAATATTCAGCGTTTTCAGCTTCGAACAGCCGTAGAACGCGCCGAAGCCGAGCGCGTTCAGGTCGCTTTTTAAAAACACATCGGCCAAAACAGAGCATCCGAAAAACGCGCGGTAACCGATAAAAGAAACGGCGCCTTTAAACTCAACGGCGGCAAGGCTCGCGCAGCCGCTGAACGCCTCACCCATAATCGCGCGCATATCCGCGCCGAAAGTTAACGATGTGATTTTCGAGCATCCGGAAAACGCCCGGTAACCGATTTCCTTGACACTGCCGGGCACCCACAACAAGCCGGTGATGCGGCAGTTCTCAAACGCGCCTTCCCCGATTTCGCTCAAGCCGTCGTTAAGCGTCAGGCTTTTCAAAGCCGTGCAATTCCTGAACGCCCCGCTTTCCACATTCACAACACCGGAAGGCATAACGACGGCAAGTAATGAAGTACAGCCGGCGAAGGCTTCCGGGCCGATTTCTATTAAGCCCGACGGCATCACGACGCCGGTAATGAACGAACGCCCGTTAAACGCGCCGACGCCTATTCTTTTGACAGAGGAAGGAATTTGAACCGAAGCGGCTTTGCCCCGGTAACTGATGAGAATGCCGTCACCGGCAACGACAAAATCGCCGGTATAATTGTTGAGCCAAGCGGTATTGTTGAAAGCGTTGACGCCGATATGCTCCACTGTGCCGGCCATCGATAAATTGGTAAGGCCGGTACATCCATCAAACGCGTAATCCCCGATGCTCAGAACGCTTGTCGGAATGACGGCGCTTATCAACGAGTAACAGGATTTGAAAGCCATTTTCCCTATTTTCGTCACGCTTGAGGGGATCGTGAGGTTCTTCAGGCTCACACAGTAGTAGAAGGCATAGTCCTCTATGCTGGTTACACCATAGGGTATACTCAGATAACTGATGCTCTCACAGTCATAAAATGCGCTGTCACAGATTGTTTTCACCGTGGATGGTATATACACCGACGTTGAAACCCCTTTGTAGCCAATCAGCAGACCGTTGCCCACAACAACATAATCCCCCGAGTAGTTCTTATACCAAGGGGTTTCATAAAACGCATTGCCGCCAATACTTGACATACTCGCCGGCACTGTGACGCTTGACAACTTATAGCAATAGGAAAACGCGCGGGCGCCTATGCTCTTGACACCATTGCCGAACACGGCCCCTGTCATAGCCCCGCATGAATAAAACGCGTAATCGCCGACGGCCTCGACACTGCCGGGTATCGATACGGCGGAAAGCTTTGCGCAGTTTCGAAAAGCAGCCGCTTCAATCGCTTCAACACCGGATGGAATCGT
>DAITOC010000035.1:0-13355 GCA_036834305.1 Clostridiales bacterium | reverse complement strand
AAGGTGTATATCGTCGATGTCAAGGACACGAACAAAAAAATGCTCAAAGCCACCGTATCGCGCACCCATCCCGGTCTCGTCCGCAGGCTGTTCGAAACGGAAGTACCCGAGATTTTCGACGGAGCGGTCGAAATCAAAGCCGTTTCACGCGAAGCGGGTTCAAGGACAAAAATCGCCGTTCACAGCGGCGCGGAGGATATTGACCCGGTTGGCGCCTGCATCGGCCCCAGAGGCGCGAGGGTCGGTAAAATCGTCGATTTGCTCGGCGGCGAAAAAATGGACATCGTAAAATACAGCGACACCCCTGAGGAATTCATCGCGGCCGCGCTCGCTCCCGCCGATGTCATTGATGTTATACTTGATGAAAAAGGCGAGCGGTTCTGCAGCGTCACGGTTCCCGACGGCCAATTGTCGCTTGCCATCGGCAACAAAGGCCAGAATGTGCGCCTTGCCGCGAAACTGACGGGGTGGAAAATCGATATCAAGCCCGAAAGCGGCAAGCAGGAGCCGGTGCTGAACTTTGACCTGGTATAGTTCGAAAATTCCCGGCGAACCGTTCAAGAAATCCGTACCGAAAGCATAACATAGGACGATAACGGAGTGGAAGTTATGCCGCAGCGCAAAGTACCCTTAAGAAAATGCCTCGGATGCAACGAAATGAAGCCGAAAAAAGAACTTGTCCGGGTCGTCAAGAACGCCGAGGGCGAGGTGTCGCTCGACCTGACCGGGCGCAAGAACGGCAGGGGCGCTTATGTTTGCCGCGATTCGCAATGCTTCGCGAAAGCCCGCAAAAGCAAACGGTTTGAAAAAACATTTTCGTGCGGTATACCCGACGATGTGTACGACGGGATGGAGAAGGAGCTGAACGGGGACGGATAAGCGCAGCAGCAGGCGTTCCGGGTGTTTGAGAGGATACTTTAACATGGGGAGGAAAATCATTTATGATTAATAAATACAGGGTCCACGAGGTGGCCAAGGATTTCGATGTCAAGAGCACTGTCATCATTGACTTGCTCGCAAAATATTTTGAGAGTAAAAAAAAGCATATGACGGCTCTTGAGGAAGATGAGCTGGATATCATCTTTGACACCTTTACACTCGAAAGGCAGGTTGAAAGCTTCGACGCGTACTTCGCCACCGCGGATCTGCCCAGGCCCGAACGAAAATCGCCTCCCAAAAAAGAACCCGAGCCGCCCGCCGCGCAAAAAGGCCCCGAGCCCCAAAAGAAACCGGGAACGCCGCCCCAGCCGGGCAAGCCGACCGCCGCCGGCAAGAAAGACGAAAAGCCGGGGATTGCCGCGAAGCCATCGTTCCCGCAGAGACAGGGGCCCAAAAAGCCGTTCACGGCACAGCCGAAAAATAAAGAGAACAAACCCACACAGGCCAGAACCAAGGGTGAGGCCAAAACCATCGACACAAGGTCCGGCCATGTTAACCTTGACAAATACAACGAGCGCTACGAAAACATCGCGCCGGCTAACCGGTCCCAGCAAAGCGACAGCACGGTCAACAAACAAAAACTCAAACAAAAATCACAGCAGTACCGCAAGCAGGGTATGCGCTCCTCCCGCCGGGAAACGGAAGCTGAAAAGCTCAAGAGAATTGCCGCCGAACGCGCGAAAAAGCCGCAGCTGGTCATCACCGTTCCCGAGCAAATTACCGTCGGCGAACTCGCGTTGATGATGAAGCGCACGGCGGCGGAAGTTGTGAAAAAGTTATTTTCACTCGGCACTATGGTTACGGTCAACGAGGTCATCGATTATGAAACCGCCGAAATCGTAGCAAGCGAGCTCAATGTTAAGGCTGTTAAGGAAGTCGTCATCACCATTGAGGACAGAATCATTGACGACAGCGCCGATGAGGACGCGGCCTTGCTGCCGAGAGACCCGGTCGTCGTGGTCATGGGCCATGTCGACCACGGCAAAACCTCTCTGCTCGACACGATACGCCACACCTCCGTTACCGAAACGGAAGCGGGCGGCATTACCCAGCATATCGGCGCTTACAGAGTCAACATCAACGGCCGCGACATCACTTTCCTTGACACACCGGGCCACGCCGCGTTCACTTCGATGCGCGCCAGGGGCGCGAAGGCGACGGATATCGCCATACTCGTCGTGGCCGCCGACGACGGCATCATGCCGCAGACGGTCGAGGCCATCAACCACGCGAAGGCCGCCGAAGTGCAAATTGTCGTCGCCATCAACAAAATGGATAAACCCGATGCTTCACCGGAAAAAATTATGCAGCAGCTGACCGAGTACGAACTCGTTCCCGAGGAATGGGGCGGCGACACGATCGTCGTGCCGGTTTCCGCCGTAACCGGGATGAATATAGACAAACTGCTCGAATCCGTCCTGCTTGTCGCGGATATGAAAGAATTGCGCGCCAACCCCAACAGGGCCGCCAAGGGTATTGTCATCGAAGCGCGCCTGGATAAAGGGCGCGGGCCTATCGCGACGCTGCTTGTCCAAAACGGCACGCTCAAAACAGGCGACGCCGTTGTCGCGGGCTCGGCGGTCGGCCGCGTGCGCGTCATGAACGACGACAAGGGCGCCAAGGTGGAAACGGCCGGGCCTTCCGTACCCGTTGAGATTACGGGTCTCGACGAAGCGCCGCAGGCGGGGGACATCTTCAACACGGTCTCGGACGAACGCCTCGCGCGTGAACTTGTCGAGCAGCGCAAACAGGAAGCGAAAGACGAACAGTTCAAATCCGTTGAAAAAGTGACACTCGAGAATCTTTTCTCCTCCTTGAAGGCAGGAGAACTCAAAGATTTGAATATAATAATAAAAGCGGACGTTCAGGGTTCCGCCGAGGCGGTCAAGCAAAGCCTCGAGAAGCTTTCGAACGAAGAGGTCAGGGTCAAAATTCTTCATGTCGGCGTCGGTTCCATCAAAGAGTCCGATGTGATGCTCGCCAGCGCGTCAAACGCGATTGTCATCGGCTTCAATGTTCGCCCCGACCCCATCGCGGAGCAAAACGCCGAAAAAGACGGCGTGGAGCTGCGCATGTACCGCATCATTTATGACTGCATCGAGGAAATTGAGGCGGCTATCAAGGGTATGCTCAAGCCAAAACTGCGCGAAGTCATGCTCGGCCGCATCGAGGTGCGCCAGGTCGTTAAAATATCCTCCATCGGCAATGTCGCCGGCTGCCATGTGTTAAGCGGCAAGGTTACACGCAACGCCAAAATCCGCGTCGTGCGCGACGGCATTGTAGTAACGGAGGATGAAATCGACTCTCTGCGGCGATTTAAGGACGATGTCAAAGAGGTGCAGCAGGGGTTTGACTGCGGCATCGGCCTGAAGAAATTCAACGATATTAAGGAAGGCGACATTTTCGAAGCCTACACCATTGAGGAATACAGGGAATAAAGGAGAAAGTGAATTTTATCCTTTTGGTATGTTCTCTGAAAGGGCAGGAATCTTACTATGGCCGGATACCGCAAGGACAGAATCGCGGAGGATATTAAGCGTGAGATAACGGCTCTGACACGCGAGCTCAAAGACCCCCGGCTCAAAGGCATGTTGACGGTGGTCCGCGTGGAAGTCAGTTCGGACGCTTCATCGGCGAAGGTCTATGTCAGCGCGATGGAGGGATTTGAAACCGCCCAAACGGCGGTGAAAGGCCTCGAGAGCGCCTCGGGGCTTCTCAAGCGCGAGTTAGCCAACCGCCTCCATTTGAGAAAAGCGCCCGCTTTGACCTTTATCGCCGACAACTCCATCGAACACGGCATGAGAATTGTCAAAATGCTCAACGACTTGAAGGTTGACAGACATGATGATTGATGTTCCCCAAGCCGTTCAACTTTTGCTTGAAAACGACCATATTTTAATTCTGGCTCACGACCACCCCGACGGGGACACGCTGGGCTCCGGCTTCGCCTTGATGAGGGCGTTAAGAGCGCTTGGAAAAAACGCGGCGGTGAAATGCTCCGATACGATACCGGCCACCTATGCCTTTATGTGGGAAGGCTTAAGCGAACAGGATTTCGAGCCCGGGTTTATCGTCGCCGTCGATATCGCCGACACGCGCCTTCTGGGCAGCGAGTTTGAAAAGCTTTACGCCGACAGAATCGACTTGTGCATTGACCACCACGGGTCAAACACCCGGTACGCCAAGAACATACTGCTTGACAACCAAGCCGCCGCCGCGTCGGAAATCATCTATGATTTGATCGCGGAAACGGGCGTAGCGTTGGACGCCGTGACGGCCGACTGCCTTTACACCGGCATTTCCACGGACACCGGCTGTTTCCGCTACTCAAATACGACGGCGCGCTCGCACTTTCTGGCGGCGAAACTCATTGAGGCCGGGGCCTCGACAAATGAAATCAACCGTGTGTTTTTTGAGACAAAAACGAAAACCTACGCCGCCCTTGAGAGGCTGGCTCTGGAAAACCTTGAGATGTTTTTCGGCGAGCGCTGCGCGGTCATCACGATTACCCAGGAAATGTACCGCATCAGCGGCTCGAACGACAGCGAGGTCGACCGCATCTCCGCGCTGCCGCGGCAGATTGAGGGGGTTTTGGTCGGCGCGGCTATGAGGGAAATGAAGGACGGCAGCTTTAAAGTGTCCGTCCGCACACTTGCCGGTGTCAACGCGGCGGAGCTCTGCGGAAAAATGGGCGGCGGCGGGCACTCCATGGCCGCCGGTTGCCACCTGCCCGGCCCGCGGGATCGCGCGCTCAAGGAGTTTTTGGGGCATGTGGCCGACGCGCTTAAGTGACCACCCTGCTTAAGCTATCCCTACCTCTCAGTCACTCGCAGGTGACTGTGTCACTCTCGTGACAGCTCTCCTACATAGGAGAGCCAAGAATGTTTGTTGCGGTCCCATAGAACGCTCCGCGTTCTTTTCCCTTATAACAAGGGAGGCTTTAAAAGACCGCCCGTAAACTGTCATATCATGGAACGCTTATTGCGTTCCGTATTTTTATCGGGAGGTTTTATGACCGGCATCATCGTTTTGGACAAACCGGCGTCGATGACATCGTATGCCGCCGTCGCGCGGCTCCGCCGCATAATCGGCGAAAAAAAAGCCGGCCACACCGGGACGCTCGACCCGATGGCGACGGGCGTTCTGCCGGTGATGCTCGGCGGGGCGACGCGTTTCACGGAGCTTTTACCGTGCCGGGGCAAAGGCTACCGGGCCGGGATAAAACTCGGTTTAACGACGGACACGCTCGATATCACCGGGAAAGTTCTTACGGAGAAGCCGGTTTCGAGCTCCGCGGACGATTTTGAGCTTACCCTCAAACGCTTTGAGGGCAAATCGCTTCAGGTACCCCCGATGTATTCCGCGCTGAACAAAGACGGCGTACGGCTGTATGAACTCGCCCGGAAAGGCGTCGAAGTCGAAAGGGTGCCGCGTGAAATCGAGATTTTTTCCGCAAGCCTTTTGTCGGCGGACGAGGCGAAGGGCGAATACGAAATTGATGTGCAATGCTCCGAGGGCACTTACATCCGCTCCCTCGCGGCCGACATCGGCGAACGCCTCGGCTGCGGGGCGGTTTTGAGTTCGCTGCGCCGCACGCTGGCCAACGGGTTCTCGCTTGACGACGCCGTTTCGCTTGACCGCCTCGAAGCCGCCGCGCAAAACGGGGAACTGCCGAAATATAGTAAAGCCGTGGAAGACGCCATGAGCCCCTACCCGTCTGTCGCGGTTACGCCCGCGCAGTCCGTCCGCTTCCGCAACGGCGGCGCTCTGAATCTGGACCGGCTTGAATGCGGCGGGGCTCCCGGGTATTACCGGGTAACCGGCGAGGGCGTGTTCCTCGGGATTGGGGAAATCGCCGAAGGGGGCGCGGAGATGACGGTGAAAAGGGTTTACCGGCCGGTGTGAGAGGGTGCCGACACAATCCCCGCGTCAGGTTCGGCAAGGCGGGTTATTATACCCGAAATCATAGTAATATAAAGAATATAAATTTATTGCCCCGCGGCTAAACAACGAATGCTCAGCCGCGGGGCTTGTGTTTACATTTCGATTATTTCTTCTTCCTCAACTTTGGAAGAATGAATACCAGTGCGACGACAAGAACCGCCGCGCCCGCGATGTAAGGCACATAGTCGGTCGACTTATCGCTGCCGGTAGCGGAAACGGAAGCGGCTAGGGCTGTTTCGTCCGCGGCGAGGATTTGGAAAATGATCGCGAAGACGCTAAGCCCCATGAGTATGGCCATTAACAGCGCAACGATGCGGATAATGGTTTTTCTTCTGTTCATATTTATTCCTCAATTCCCAAAATCTGTTTCATCTGTGCGCCGATGCGGGCGGCCAGTTCTTCCGCCGCGCTCCGGACCGAAGCGACTGCGGTGACATACACCTTGATTTTCGGTTCGGTGCCTGAAGGCCTGACGATGGCGCTGTTGCCGCCGGGCAGACGGTAATCGAGAACATTGGATTTCGGCAGGTTGATGGGCGCCGTTGAGCCCGAAGCGATGTCAAGAGCTTCGCTCTTTTGATAATCGAGGATGGATTCCACCGGCATACCGGCGACGGAAGACGGCGGGTTTTGCCGTAAGCCGTCCATCAGTTCCTTCATTTTCGCCATACCGCTCGCGCCTTCAAAGCCGAAGTTGAGCACCGTGTTGAGGTAAATGCCGTGCCGTTGATAGATTTCGTCCAGGATCTGCGCGAGCGTCTTATTCTTGGTTTTATAGAAAGCGGCCATCTCGCAGATGAGCATCGAGGCGACGACCGCGTCCTTGTCACGCGCGTGCGTGCCGGCAAGGTAACCGTAGCTTTCCTCCAGGCCAAACACAAAGCGGTTTTCTTCCCCGCGCTTTTCAAGGCCGGTGATGAACTCGCCGATGTATTTGAAACCGGTCAGAAGGCTGACGACCTCGCAGCCGTAAGACTGCGCGACGGCGTTGACGAGGTTCGTGGTGACAAAGGATTTAACGATGACGGGCTTTTCGGGCAGGGTGCCGTTCGCGGCGCGGCTTGACAGCAGGTAGTCGGCCAGCAGCGCGCCGACCTCGTTGCCGCTGAGAAGCTTGTATCCCCCGTTTTCTCTGACGGCGATGCCCACCCGGTCGCAGTCGGGGTCGGTCGCGAGAAGCAGGTCGGCAGCATTGCTTTCGGCCATTTTCAGCGCCAATTCAAAAGCCTGGCGGATTTCGGGATTGGGCTTCGGGCAGGTTGGGAAGTTGCCGTCGGGCATCTCCTGCTCGGGGACTACCCCGACGCCTTCCAGGCCTATCCGCCGCAGCATTTCGCGCACCGGCTTGTTGCCCGTGCCGTTGAGCGGGGTATAAACGACTGTCAGGCCGCTGCCGGCGCAAACGCCCGGGTTGACGCATTGCGCGGCCACTTTCTCGTAATACTCCTCAAGAAGCGAGGGGGCGGTGTATTCGATGAGACCCCGCTTGACGCCTTCGTCGAACGCGATTTTGCGCACGCCCTCGAACACATCGGTCTTTTGGATATATTCATAGGTTTTCAGCGCGGCTTCGTCGGTCATCTGGTACCCCTCGGGGTCGTAGCACTTATAACCGTTGTACTCCGCGGGGTTGTGGCTGGCGGTTATGACGATGCCCGACCGGCAGCCGAGCCGCCGGACGGCAAAAGAAAGCACAGGCGTCGGCATAATATCGGAAAAAATATAGGTCTTGACGCCGTTGGCAGCGAGCACGCAGGCCGCTTCGCGGGCGAACAGCTCCGAATTGATACGCGAATCGCAGGCGACGGCGACCGCGGGGCATTTATAACCCGCGTTGAGAAAATCCGCCAAACCCTGCGTCGCCTGGCCGACGGTGTAAATATTCATGCGGTTTGTGCCCGCGCCCAACACGCCGCGCAGGCCCGCCGTTCCGAACTCGAGGCTGCGGTAAAAGCGGTCCGCGATTTCATCCTCTTTGCCTTCGATGGCCCGAAGCTCCGCATTGAGTTCCGGGTCGGCGGCTGTTTTTTCTAGCCAAAGACCGTATTTTGCCTGGTTGTCAGCCATGCGGGCGCCTTCCTTCCGTTTTATACTATTGCTATTTTACCCATTCGCCACTTTAGTGTCAACCGATAATTGCCTTTTGCCTTCCGGAGAAGCTTTTACCTTAAGAAGGAAATTTTCGCTTGACAGCGTCCGTTTCTTTGAGTATACTCATTATTGTATCATATGGGACAGTTACAGGTGATTTATGAGCCGCAATCCGATCGATTCGGCGGTAGTGCCGCTGAAAAACACAAGTATATTCCGTTCAGCCGGCGCCGAAGAGCTGAAGAAGCAATTGCGGGCCGGAGGGCAAATCGCCGTATTTAAACGTGGTGAAAAGATATCGTTCAGGGAAAACCGCCCCGCGATCGGTCTGCTGTTGTCGGGCAAGGCGACGGTTGAAAAAGGCCGCGCGGTTATCAGTACGCTCGAAGCCGGGGCGGTATTCGGCGCCGTCGGGTTGTTTTGCCCGAGGGAACACCCAGCGACCGAAATAACGGCAGCCACCGAATGCCGCGTTGTGTTTTTAAGCAAGGAGCTTGTCGTTGGCATGATGGCGGAAAACAGCGCGATTGCGGAAAACTATATTGAATACCTTTCGGAGCGCATTTATTTTTTGACGGACAAAATCGAAGGGTACACGGCAGGCAGCGCCGGGAGCAAACTCGCGAATTACTTGTTGAGCAATAAAACGCCGGAAAACGGCGTTGTGACGGCCGATTTGGGGAACCTGAGCCAACTCGCGCGGGAACTGGATATCGGCCGGGCGTCGCTTTACAGAGAGTTGGAATTTTTTATAGCGCAGGGAGCTTTAGAGCGCAACGAAAAAAAAGTACGGATTACGGACGAAAGCTTTTTGGCGCGCTCGGCCAATAGATTGCAAGGGGATATCTAAATGAAAACAATCAAAAAGACGGCAGCCTTTCTGTTAGCGGCGTTTCTGCTCGCGGGCGTGGCGGGCTGCGCCGGCCAAACAAGCACGGGTCAATCGACGACGGCAGCGGCCTCAAAACCCGCGCCGGTCACCGTTCGCGTTGCGGCTTTAAATGGGCCCACCGGGCTCGGCTTGGCCAAGCTTATGGACAACTCCGCCAAAAGCCTGACACAAGGGCAATACGCCGTATCTCTTGAGGCTTCGCCGACGTTTATCGTGCCGCTGATCACAACCGGCGACGCCGACATCGCCGCCGTGCCGCTCAACACCGCCGCGGTTCTTTATAACAGAACCGGCGGAGCGGTTAAAATGCTGGCGATCAACACCCTCGGCGTGTTGTATCTGCTCGAGCAGGGTGACACGATAAAGACCATCGCGGATTTAAAAGGCAAGACCGTTTACTCATCCGGCCAGGGAGCGTCACCGGAGTATATTTTGAATTATCTGCTCAAGGAAAACGGCTTGGACCCCGAAAAAGATGTGACCGTGGAATACAAGGAGGATCACAGCAAACTCGCTGCGGACGCCGCGTCGGGCGAGGCGGCGGTCTGTCTGCTGCCGGAGCCGTTCGTGACCACCGCTATGAGCAAAAACACGAAGTTGAGAATCGCCCTGGACATGACCGAGGAATGGGAAAAGGCGGACAAAGCAAAGGGAAGCGAAAGCACGCTCGCCATGGGCTGCCTGGTTGTGCGTGCCGAATTCGCCGAAAAGAACGCGGCGGCGGTTCATACCTTTCTGTCAGAATACGAAGCCTCGGTGAAGTTCATTAACGCCAACCTGCCGCAGGCCGGTATTCTCGCCGCGAAGTTCGGCATCGTGCCCGACGCCGCGCTCGCGCAAAAGGCCATCCCCAACTGCAACATTACCTTCATCGCGGGCAGCGATATGAAAAGAATAGCCGCGCAGAACTTTGCTGTTCTGTTTGAAGCCAACCCGTCTTCTGTCGGAGGAGCTTTGCCGAAAGATGATTTCTACTACGGCGCGTAAAACCCGCCTGCCGCGCGTGTGGGGAAAACTCGCGTCGGCGGCGCTTTGGGTCGGCCTTTGGGAAGCGGCGTTTCTGCTTGTCAAGCAGGAACTGCTGCTGCCTTCCCCCGCCAAAACCGCGGTCCGGCTGTTCGAGCTGGCGCAAACCGCGGAGTTTTGGTCTTCAGCCTTTTTAACCCTGATGCGCATTACGGAAGGTTTTCTCATCGGCGTCGCTGCCGGGGTTTTGTTGGGCGTTTTGACGGCCGAGAGCAGGGCGCTTTATGAATTTTTTCACCCGGCCATCGTTGTGATTAAGTCGACACCGGTCGCCTCGTTCATTATTTTGGCCCTTGTGTGGGTGAAAAAAAACAATGTGCCGGTTTTTATTTCGTTTCTGATGGTTCTGCCCGTCATCTGGGCAAATGTCAGCGAAGGAATCAAGCAGACCGACAAGGGATTGCTCGAAATGGCTAAAGTTTTTCGGTTCTCAAGACGGAAACTGCTGACAAAAGTGTATGTCCCCGGCGTTCTCCCCTATTTTTTCGCGGGATGCACCACGGGGCTGGGGCTCGCCTGGAAGGCCGGCGTGGCCGCGGAAATTCTCAGTTTGCCGCGCCGTTCCATCGGGACCGAATTGTATTATTCCAAAATCTATTTGGAAACGGCGGACCTGTTCGCCTGGAGCGCCGCCGTCGTCATTATGAGCATCGCGCTCGAGAAGCTGCTGGTGTTCGCGTTGAATAAATTGAAGTAGGGGCCGCGTATGCCTGTCATCATCGAAAACCTGATAAAAAGTTACGGGGACAAACAGGTCCTCAACGGCCTTTCGCTGATTCTGCCCGAACAAGGCATTTTTGCCCTTCTCGGTCCGTCCGGCCGCGGCAAGACGACTCTTCTGCGCCTGCTGGCCGGGCTTGAAACGCCGGACGGGGGCAAGATTCAAGGCTTGGAAAACAAGAAAATATCGATGGTGTTTCAGAGTGACAGGCTGCTGCCGGGCCTGACGGCGCTTGATAATGTCACGGCGGTGAGTTCGCCGGCAGCCGCGAAACTTTGGCTTGGCCGAATGGAATTGGCCGGCGCCGAAAACAAAAAACCCGCCGAACTCAGCGGCGGGATGAAGCGGCGGGTCGCGCTCGCCCGGGCTCTCGCTTTCGGCGGGGATGTGCTGTTGCTTGACGAACCGTTGAAAGGCCTTGACGGGGAGTTAAAAACGCGGATCCACCCCTATATCAGACAGTTTGCCGAAAAGGCTTTGGTTGTTTGGGTCACGCATGACGACGCGGAGGCGGCCTTAGCCGATGAAATATACGAGCTGATCGGATAAAAACGGGCTGCCGCCGGCAGCCCGTTAACCTTTATTCTGATATTTTTTCTTTCTTTTTGCCAAGCTTTCCGTTTCGTTTGAACGCGGTGATAAACATCCCGGCCAGCGCGCCGACGGAACCGATGATCAAATCGGTCATCGTGTCGATGAGGCCGATCTCGCTCGTCGGTGTGGAGCGCTGGAGATTGAGGCCGTAGAGCCTGTCCATCGTAAACTCATAGAACTCCCAGCCGACGAGAATGGCTATGGATATGGACAGAGCGAGAAGAGAGGCGACCGCGGGGCTTAAACGGCCTTTGTTACCCTGAATAATTACCGCGAAGTCGTAGCCGAAGCAAGCGCCGATGTACCCGGCGAAGAAATGAAACGGAACATCGGAATGCGTAAAGCTTGTGTAAAGGTTCAAGGATGTGCCGACGACACAGCCCAAACAAATAAAAATGTTCAGCTGCGTCTGGAAATAATACGGAACCTTTGTGATGAATGATCGGCCACCGAAAAGCTGCCACATATCCCAGAGATGCGTGAAAGCGATGGCGAACAGCGCCTGCAGAAACTGGGTGGTGTAACCGAAAAACAGGCTTTGCACGCCCCAAATTAACAGCGCGCCCCGGCAGATCCACCAGATGACCATGTCCTTCTTCGGTATCGGTTTGATAGCGTTCAGCTTTTTCATAAACAGGCCTTTCGTGCGTCGACAATTTCAGATATTACTATAACCGCTGTGTCATCATAAAGTCAAGTGCCGAAACGGTTCAAACGCGATACACAAGCTTCAGTCGCTGTTCCGCGATATTATCGTGAATCAGCAACAACCGGATTTTTTTCGTTGCATTTCAACCGGTTATCGATTATAATTTGTTTTATCCGGGTTGTTAACGCAACCGATATTGAACGAAATGTGAGGAATCCAGATGAGAAAAAAGCCGATTCGACTTTTGGCTATGCTGCTGGCGCTGTCTTTCGTCTTCACACTCGCCGCCTGCGGTGATGAAAAAGAAGAGTTGACGACGACACCGGCAAACGGCGAAACGACAACAGCCGCCGAAGTAATCGACGCCGACACGAGCACAACCGACGCGGGCACAACCGACCCGAACGAGAGTACGGAGCCTTCCGAGACAGAAACCGGCACAGAATCCACGACCGGAGATGATACGACGACGGGCACCAACACAGTCACAACGAAGCCAAGCAAGCCGACGACCGTTGCCGAGATCGTCGCGTACTACAACGCTGCGGCGAACAAAGTCAGAAGCGGCGAAGCAACCTATAGCTTGAAGACAACGAATATTATCGGCAAGATTACAAGTCCCAACTCCGGTATTGAAGGCCTTGCCAACCGCATAGTCCCTATGTTCGACCAAAAACCGGCCGTCAGCGAAAATCCCGCCGGCGAATTTCCGGTGAAAGGCCAGAGTTATGGCAGCAAGCTGCAGCCGGTTGCTATCAAGCAAGCCGATTGTATAGATATAGACAAGGGCTCGGTTTATGAAATAACGCTAAAATTTAAAGACGAGCAGCTCAGTGACCTGCCGGCGGACCCGAGCAAAACGAACCACGGCAAAGCCCTCAATGTTCTGAAAGCCGACCAAGTTTACGAACAAACCAATAAGTTTGAGTTTTTAGTGGCCATAGAGTCGTTCGTTCCGAAGTATTCGGGTTCCTATATAAAATGTACCGTTGATAAAGCAACCGGCAATATGAAAACCGCTACATTTTATCACAATACAATAGCGACAGTAACCGCGAAGCCTTTAGTCGGTAAAAGAATTGTCGCCACTGTACCGTTCGGTATCAAACAAGAGTTCGTGATGAAATGATTGTCTGCAAACTGTCATAAATAACCGGGCTGCGGTGACCCCGCAGCCCGTTGTTTGAGGAAAACGCGTGAAAAGAAAAACCACGGCGGCAATGTTCTCCATCCTGATTGTCTTTACCCTCGCCTCCTGCGGAAAAAAAGCCGGTCAAACCGCAACCGAACCGGGTTCGCCCGAAACTTCCGCGGTTACGCAGGCGGTTAGCGCGACAAAGCCCGCGACCGAGCCCGAAACCGTCGCCGAAACATCGGCCGAGGCCGCCGCGAACGATACCTCCGCGGACCGGCAAACGACAGCCGCGGCGGAAAACGGCGCGCCGCGCGGCGTCGCGGAAATCGTCGATTATTTCAACGAGGCCGTCAACCGGACGAAA
>DAITOC010000034.1:1988-13560 GCA_036834305.1 Clostridiales bacterium | reverse complement strand
TGCCGCCCGTCTGAACGGCTTTCAGCTGGCGGCCTTCGGCCACGCCGCCGCCGACTTCTTCGATGAGCGTTTTGAGGTTGACGCCGAACGGGAACTCGTAGACACCGGGGTTCGCGACGTTGCCGCAAAGGGTGAACACTTTCGTGCCGGAGCAAGTCGGTGTCCCGATGGCCTTGAACCACGCCGCGCCGTTGACAAGAATAGGCGGCAGGTTCGCGAGCGTTTCGACGTTTAGAACGAGGGAGGGTTTGCCCCAAAGCCCGGCGACGCCGGGGAACGGGGGTTTGTAGCGCGGCTCGCCGCGCTGGCCTTCAATGGACTCTATCAACGCCGTTTCTTCACCGCAGATGTACGCGCCGGCGCCGGAACGGATTTCGATGTCGAAACTGAAGGAACCGCCCATGATGTTTTTGCCGAGATACCCTTTGGCGCGGGCGTCCGCGAGGGCTTCTTCCAACAACGAGAAAAGATACGGGTATTCGGCCCGCAGATATATGTAGCCATAATCCGCCCCGACGGCCGCGCCCGCTATCGCCATACCCTCAAAAAGAATGTTCGGGTCGTTTTTCATAATGGTCAGGTCTTTGCTGGTGCCGGGTTCACCCTCGTCGGCGTTGCACACGATGTATTTTTTATCGGCTGGTGTATTCTTTACGAACGTCATTTTCGTGCCGGTGGGGAAGCCCGCGCCGCCGCGGCCGCGCAAACCCGACTCTTTAATCATGCCGATAATCTCGTCGGCCGGGATGCCGACGGCTTTTTTCAGGCCTTCGTATCCGCCCCGCGCGGCATACTCTTCGGCTTTCACGGGGTTGATTTTGCCCGCGTTGCGCAAGACTACGCGCGTTTCCTGAATCATTCCTTCACATCCTCTCACTGTTTGTATCCACGGATAATGCCGACGGCGTTTTTGGGTGTCAGTTTGCTGTAAATGTCGTCGTTGATCATCATGGAGGGGGAATCGGAGCAAATGCCCAAGCATTCGCAGGTTTCCAGCGTAAACAGGCCGTCGGGCGTCGTTTCGCCGAACTCGATGCCAAGTTCTTCGCTCATTGCTTTCATGACTTCCGCCGAACCACGGACATGGCACGGCGAACTTCTGCACATACGAATGACGTATTTGCCGCGCTGTTCGGTGGAAATCACCGAATAGAAAGACGCCACGCCGAAGATTTTCGACAGGGGGATGTCCATCGCTTCGCCTATAACGGCCGCGACGTCCTTGGAAATGGAACTGTGTCCCACGGCGTCCTGCGCCTTTTTAATGACTTCGATGAGCATGTCCTCCCGGCCTTTGAACGGCAGAGCCATCTCTCTGACCTTGGCGAGGATCGCCGGGTCCGCGGCCTTCGCCGAAGCGGGGCTTTTCGTTTTTGTCATACCTGCACCTCCATAAAAATAAAGCGCCTGTGGCTAACCATAAGCTGTAGGTTGCCAGTTTATTTATAATATACGGAGGGACTGTTCGTCAATACAAATTTAGCAAATTCGGGATTATAAGGTATTTTCACATTAAGTGACAAATTTACCGAATATTTTTTATATATTTCGACTTGTATCTTCCCTGTTTTGAAAGCCGCGCGCAAACGCGGCAACAAAAAAACGGGTTGCCGGCAACCCGTTTCTTTAAAGTTTCAGTTTTCATTCGGCTGCGCGTCGGACGGCCGGTTTCTGACATAGTCGAGCACCTTTTGCGAGAGTTCTCCGTAAAGTTTATATCTGTTCCGAAACACAATAAAAGATAGAGCGATCAGTATCGGCGGAACGACAAACATGATAAAGGAAATGGTGTTTTTGGCCAGGGCGGCCTGCTCAGGCAGCGAGCCGTCATAACGCGAAACTTTCAGGCCGAGAGCGATGATGACAGCCTGTATTGTATAAGCGATTTTTTGCAAAAAGCCTTTCATGGAAAACACAATGGATTCAGAACGGCAGCCGAGGCGGTACTCTCCGTAATCGACGATATCCGCGAGCATGGCTGTCTGGGAGACAAACATGCAGCCGACGCCGATACAGCCGATGAAGCAAAACAGCACGATCATCGGGAAAATCCCGAGCCCATGCCCGAAAAGGAGCATGCCGATATACCCGGTGAAAGCGAAAGCCATGGCTATCTGAATCACCGTCCGTCTGGTGAACCGTTTCGTAAGAACGGGCAGCATAAACAGGCCGATCGCCTGGCCGGCTCCGCCGACCGCGCCGAAAGAGGCAAGCAGTTCTTTGTTGCCCATCACATTATCGAAATAGTAAATACCCATGGCGCTGGTGATATACCAGCCGGTGTTGAACAAGATGGCGACGGCCATAAAAACGAGCAGTTGGTCGTTGGCGGCGATGGTTTTAATCGCGTCTTTGAGCGTGAATTTTTCGGCGGGCGGAACAGCCCCGCGTTCTTTGGTCGTCGTGACGGTCACCAGCGCGCCGGCAATTAAAACGATGCCGCAGATAAACGCCCATCGGCTGAAACCGGCGCTTTCGCTGCCTTTGCCGAGCAGGCCGACCATTTTGACGGTCATAATGGTGATGATGATCTGGCCGGCGCCGGAGAAAAAGCGCGGGATGGCGGAAACGACATTTCGTTTCTGAGGGTCGTTGGTCAGGGCGGGAACCATTGACCAATAGGGAATATCGGCCAGGGTATTGGACATATCCCACAGGAAATACATCGCCGCCACATAGACATACAAACCGGCGTTGAACTTGCCCGGCGCCAGGGTGAAACCGGGGTTGGTGAATAAAAGGGTCAGCACCGCCGCGTTGAGAATCGCGCCCGTCAGAATCCATGGGCGGAATTTGCCGAAGCGGGATTTCGTGTTGTCGACGATGGTCCCCATCATCGGGTCATTGATACCGTCCCAAATCCGGCCGATGGGCGGAATGATCAACAAAAAGGTGGCGTTGATAAAAAGGACGTCGGTGAGGTATTTCGTCAGGAAGGAGTTGAACAACCCATAGCTCAAATCCATTCCCACCGCGCCGACGCCGAAGCCGAGGTATTTTAAAAACCAGAGTTTGCTTTCTTTTTGACCGTTCTTCACGCTTTCACGCAATCCCCTTTCCGCTGCCGGCATACGCATAAAATCACCCGGCGGCTAACACCGCCGCCCGAATGTTGCGTACGCCAAATCGGGGTAATCCGTCATGATCGCGTCCGCGCCGTTGTCACAGAGTTTGCGCATATCCTCCGCCCGGTTCACCGTCCAATACTGCACCGCGATGTCGTGTTTATGGGCGTAATTGATGAGTTCGCGTGTGCCTAAGTTGATGATTTCGGCGCCCCACGGCTTGCGGTAGACGCCGTAAGGAATCTGAAGCAGCGAATAGTTGACCCGACCGAGTTCGGCGCCCGAACGGCATTTATAATAAAACGCGAGAACCTCGGCTGGGCTCGCCGAGCGCGTCATGCCGGGGCAGCAGGCATCGTAATGCTTCGTGACGGAGGCGTTGAAACTCGCCGCGATGACCCGGTCGTAAAGGTCCCTTTCGCCAAGGATCCGGTACAGCCTGTCGGCGGCTTTGCCGCCGAGTTCTCCCCTGTTCTTCACATCGATGCTGAAATAGTATTTCTTTTTGCCGTTTGCCGAAACGAAGTCGAGAATTTCATCGAGCTTATGAACGCGCAGGGTGTCGGGAATGTTGCCGCCGCGCAGGCCCCGGTAAGGGTACTCGCCGTCGAGTTCGAAATGTTCCCCGAGGTTTAAAACCTTCAACTGCTCGAGCGCGCATTCTTCCGGCCTCACGTCCTTGCGGCCGAACACCTCTTCCGAATTGCTCGTCGCGTCGTAGGTGTTGTTGTGCAAAACAACAAGTTCGCCGTCGAGTGTCATATGGACATCGAGCTCAAACAGGTCGATATCAAATTCCGGCGAGTTCAGGCAAAGCCCGAACGCCATGAGCGTATTTTCCGGCACGATGCCCGCCCCCGAGCGGTGGGCGGAAACCAACGGCCGGCCATAAGGGGTTATGTACGGGTTTTTCGCGTTTTCATTGAAAAGAATGGGTGCCGAGGCGTCGTCCTTCGACGCGGTCGCTATGACCTTCAGCGGTGTCAATATGTTCGGAAATTTCATGGCGTTTCCCTTTCAGCCGCCCGAGAATACACCGAGCGGCTTTTTGATTATACAGGAAAACGGATGAAAAAACAACTTTTTCGGGGTACCGGGTCATCTCGCAAGGTTCTTGATGAAATCGGCGCTGTCCTTGTCGTACATGGACGCTTTGACAAGGACAGCCGTTTTGTTGTCGAGCAAAGGCAGAAGTTTTTCGGCGGCTTCGTTGACATCGGCGAACGCGTACGCTTCATTGAAACCCGGCGCCGACACGATTTCCCCGGCGTGTTCGCCGTAAGCGAGCAGGGTGTCGGGCCGGTGAGCCGCGGCCGTTTCGCCGATCTGCCGGTGTATTTCAGCGGCGTTGTCGCCGAGCAAAGACACACAACCGAGAACGACGATCTTTCTTTTATTCTTTGCCAATTCGTCAAATGTCTTTAACGCGGCATCGATGGATGTCGGGTTGGAGCTCCAGGTGTCGTTGACGACCGTCGCGCCGCGCAAGCCTTGAAAGACTTCCATGTGGCCGGTCAGGTTTTGAAAACCGCGCAGCCGGCGCAGAGCGTCTTTGATTTTGCCGCCCGCTTGATTTGCCGCCGCGATGGCGGCGAGGGCATTGCTGACCTGGTGCTCACCGTAACCGGGCACAAAGGCAGGGTAACTCAGGCCTTTGCGAATCAGCGAAAAGGCCATGCCGCCGGGCGCGTACCGGACGTTTTTGGCCCGGTAGTCGGCGCCGGAATGAATGCCGAAACGCAGGACCCTGCCGCGATAGGCGTCAAGCGGTATTTTCTTTGTGTTTTCATCGTCGGCATTGAGGATGAGCGTTCCCTCGTTTTGCAGGCCTTCAAGCATTTCGCCCTTCGCTTTGATGTATTCCTCCACCGTTTTGCACCGGTCAAGGTGATCGACGCCGATATTGGTGATGACGCCGATGGTTGGTTTGAAATAGCGGCAATGCGTGGCAAGCAGGCCGGGCCCGCCGACCGGAGTTTCAAACACGGCAGCGCCGGTCTCTTTCGTCACTTCGAGCAGGTAGGCCAGGTTCCTCTGGAACGCGTTGCAACTCCGGCTTGTCGACACGACGGGGTATTTCTCCTCAAGGATATAGGCGGTCATGTCTTTTGTCGTGGTTTTGCCGCAGGTGCCGGTCACGGCGATGACGGGGATGTCGAAACGGCCGCGGATATAGTCGACGAATCGCCGGTAGGAACGGTCCATGTCCCCGACCTCGACGAGCGCATGGCCCTCAAACGGATCCTTCGATTCTTTTCCGCGCTGCCTGACGATAATCAGCGGTTTGAAATCGTCAAGGTTTTTTCTGTCTTCCCGGCTCATTAAAAACTTCAAAAACAAAGCGGTATAAGGCTCTGTGACATAAACGGCGTAATCCGTGACCGTGTTGACAGCCATTCCTTCGGGCGCCGAAACCGCTTCGCCTTCGACGATGGCGAGAAATTCCGAAAAGCTGAACAGCGGCTCTTTATCCCCCATAGGGCTGACACTCTCCGTGGTATTATTCATTCGCGGACAAACTCCGCGCCTAATGAAGTATATGCCGGTCCGGTTATTTTTGACATCGTTCATAACGGCGTTTTCTTGCGCCGCACATCGAATCATGATAGTATGTGTTTATAAAAACAGCGGGAGGCGGCCTTATGTGCGGCAGGTATTACATCGATTCGGACAGGCGGGACGACATGATTCGCGAGGTGCTCGAAAGCGTCGAAACGAAATATGAAAACACGCCCGCGCTTCAAAAAATGAAGACGGGCGAGGTTTTTCCGACCGATACGGTGCCGGTCATCACGCAGAGCGAACCGGTTTTAATGGAATGGGGTTTCATGCGTTTTGACGGCAAAGGCCGGGTTATCAACGCGCGGCTCGAAACCGCCGATGAAAAGCCGATGTTTCGCGGGTCTTACGCTGGGCGGCGCTGCCTTATCCCCGCGAGTTATTATTTTGAGTGGGAGAAGACGCCGCAGGGCAAACAAAAATACGCGATCGGCCTTGACACGCCGGCTTATATGGCCGGTCTCTACAGAATCGAAACCGCGGGCGCGCTGCCGCTGTTCGTCATTCTCACCCGCCCCGCCGCGGAAAGCATCGCATTTATCCATGACCGCATGCCGGTTGTTTTCGACAACGAAGCCGCTTGCCGATGGTTGAACGGCGGCCGCTCCCCCGCCGAGGTGCTGGCGGATTCGGCCGGGGAGATGAACTATAGGGTGGTTTAGAGGTTGGGGTTCTTTGGCAGCCGGGCATATCAAAAACGAACGGAACGGTTCCCTTTTTCAGGAACCGTTCCGTGTTTTTTAACGATGTCAGCTGGCCAGGCCGGTGGTTTGATCGATTTCCATAAGCCAGTTTTCGTAATTGTTGATAATGTCGGCGTCGATGGAGTCGACGCGACCGTCGAGGTTCAAGTCGCCGGCAAGATAAAAATACCTTTCGGCAACCGGGTCCCAGTTGAGTATCCAGTTTTGAACAAGGGTGCCGGTATCCGCATCGAGAGCGTTGATCATACCGTCGCCGTTGAGATCGCCGTAAACAACAATGGTATAGGTTTCGACAACCTCGCCGGTCCGGTCGTTGATGAGTTCGACTTTCGTGCCGGTTCCGATGCTGCCGTTGTAAGTCGTGTATTCAAGCCGGCCGTTTTCGCTGACGCTGACAAACCGGGACTCGAAATCGGCTATGGTCAGGCCTTTTGCGAGGCCGGTAATTATGCCGGTGTTACTATTTATGATTGTGGTTGAGCCGTTATCCGCTTCAATGGTCGGGTTTTCGCTCCACACCGCGAAAAGCGTCGCGTCACAGTCACCGATGACATATTCCCCGAGCGGGACTTCCGCGTCGGGTGTTTCACCCCAGCCCGCGAAGGAATAACCGGTTTTTTTAAGGCCACTGCCGCCGGGCAGCGCGAGAGACGAGGCGTAAGAGGCCATTTGCGGCGCGGGAACTGTCCCGCTGCCTCCATTGGCGTCAAAGGCGACGGTGTAGCTGTTGATACTCCAGATCGCGTAGAACGTTACCACGGCGCCGTGTTCCGTTAAAATGTTAAGCACATCCTGAGCGTCCGTATAAGACGGCGCGGTGGCCGACGCGTCGGCAGACCAGCCCAAAAAACTGTGCCCTGTTTTTGTAAAACCATTGGGAGTCAGCGGTGAGGCGGTGCCGTAGACATGGTAGGAATCGACCGTCATACCGGCTGTATTCGCGTTGCCGTCATAAATCACGGTGTACATATTCGCCACCCATTGCGCGGTGTAAACCGTGTCGCCGGATGGCACCGACAAGGGAACCTCCGGCTGCCAGCCCGCGAAGGTGTAGCCTGTTCTCTCTACTTGCGGGGCTGTCAAGCCGTCGCCGGGCGTCATGGGTACCGGGCCGAACCCACCCGTGCCGCCGTTGGCGTCAAAGGTTATATTGCTGAGGCTTACTATGTTCCACATCGCGAAGAGCACCGTGTCGGCGCTGATTGAAATATTCGCGCCGTCGGCATAGGCCACACCGCTGCCGTCGGCCTTTGTGTTCCAGCCGGCGAACTCATAGCCCTCTCTGACAATGCTTTGGTTCATGTTGAGAGCAACCGGCGTATTCTTGCTGACCAACTGGTTTGCCATTGTTCCGGCGCCGCCGTTGGGTTTAAAAGAAATCATCGCCTTCGTGAGGTCCGACTCGGCACAATATTCGGTGGTGTAAGACCCGTCGATACTCAGTTCATAAACGGAAACACCCGGGTTGTCGTCGTTGTATGCCATGGTCAAGCCGGTGGATTCACCGTAACCGAGGTCGATGCCGTCGGCAGTCGTCATGGTGAACTCGTTTTTGTGGTCATGGCCGAAATAGGCGCCTTTCAGGTTCCCGTAGGAAGCCCAGGATTCATAGAGTGTCTTGCTGCCGTATTGGGCGGACGACCGGTGCGCGGAGGATTCGTAAACGGACAGGTTCGCCGGGCACGGGCCTTCCTTATAGATATCGCCCACCGACGTTGAAGAACAACGGTCCCAGTTAATCATCGAAGGGGTTAAAATGTATTTGTTGCTGCTGAACGGCGAACTTTGCCCCGTAATCCCCGAGGAGTCGACGGTCATTGTCCGGGTGTAAATATCGGGGACGATAATATGCATAAACCAAAGGGAAGGGACATCGGGGTATTCAAGGCTTCGCTGGATATAGTAGTCAACCTGGCTGGTGTAAGGGCAGTCATAGGAACCCGAAGACGCGTTGTCGTTGGAATCCATGAGATAGACCTGGTACGCGGGCGCGCCGCTTGTCTGCCCGTTGGCGTATATCGGGATGACGCCGCTGCCGACGCCGTCGAGCGCCGCGACGTCGTGGTCGATGAAACTATTGCCGCCGTAGGATTTGAAGTAATCGTACTGCTCGGTCAGAGTGCCCGGGTTAGCGATGAGCGGTATGGAGTCGTTGTCATGGTTGCCGAAGGTGACCGCGAATTTCACGTTGGCGGCGATAATCGGGTCGAGAAGCTTTCTTATATGGCTTTGAGCGGTATTTTTTGAAATCATACCCGAGTGGTTGTCACCGGTGAACACAATCAAATCGGGGCTGTACCTCGCGATGGACTTGGTGATAACATTAGTGATCCGGCTGTCGACGCTTGTATTGCACTGCGTGTCAGTCAGCTGCATGACGGTGAACTTGCCGTCCGCGTCGAATTGGAGCGCGCCGGTGAAGGCCGCCGAAGCGGTCGCCGTGTGCCAGGGTATCGCCGCGGCTGCCAAAACGATAGCGAGAACCATGCTGAGTGTTCTTTTCTTCATGTCGTGTTATTCCTCCTTTAATGAAAGCTCGCGGTTAACCCGCCTGACCGGTTGTTTGGTCAATGGCAATAATCCAGTTTTCATAGGCGTTGATAAGGTCGGCGTCAAGGGAGTCGATACGGCCGTCGTCGTTGAGGTCGCCCGCCCGGTAAAAATACTCTTCGGAAACGGGGTCCCATTGCGTTATCCAGTCCTGCACGAGAATGCAGGTATCCGTATCAAGGGCATTGATTATTCCGTCGCCGTTGACATCACCGAAAACGACGATGGTGTAGGTTTCGACAACCGCGCCGGTCGCGTTGTCGATGAGCCTGACTTCCGTGCCGGTGCCGATGCTTCCGCCGAGGGTCGTGTATTCGAGCCTGCCGTTGCCGTTGACATCGACAAACCGGTTTTCAAAATCGGCTTGTGTCATGCCTGTTTCCAAACCGTAGATAAACCCCGCCCCGGTGTCGAAGACCGTCGCGGAACCATCCTGCGCGGTCAGGGCAAGTGTGTTTGACCACACCGCATAGAGGAAGACGGTGCCGTCAACCGCCAAGTTGGTGACGGCAGCGCCGTCGGCAAAAAGCGCCGCGCCGCCCGGCTCGAGGGACCAACCCTCAAAAACACAACCGGTTTTAGAAAACCCGTTGGCGGTTAAATTCCGCGGTATCCCATACACATGTGAGGAACTTTCAGTCGTGCCGGCGTCGGCACCGTTGCCGTCGTATTCAACCGTATAACTGTTGGCGATCCATTTCGCGTAAAGCGTGACGTTGCTTGAGCCCATGATGTAGTCGGCTTCATTGAAGTAGGTTACCGGGCCGGCAGCGGATGTCGCCCAGCCGGCGAATGTGCAGCCGGTCTTATGGAAACCGTTCGATGGCAGAGAGCCGTTTGTACCCCATACTCTGTCCGTGGGCCCGGTCGAGCCGCCGTCGGCGCCGTTGCCGTTAAAGGTCACCGTATGGCTGTTTGTTTGGAACCAGGTTATGTTTTGAAAGAAGGATTCGCCCTCGTCGAGCTCTGTCTCGGAGGGGTCATAATTCCATATCAACTGCTCGGCGCCGCCGGCCGGTGTATAATACACGCTGACCTTCGCGCAGCCCCAGGCGTCCGTACCGACGGGCAAAATGATTTGAAGACACCGTATTTCGCTGCTGGTGGGTGCCGTTACCGTGATGCTGCCCGTGTTGCCGCCGCTTTCGGTGCCGGCTAAATCCGGTGACTGGTACAGCAGCTCCCCCGTGCAGTTGTTGCCGGAATAAACCCTCATATAGACGTTGTCGTACGTGCCGTTGTCCAAACCGTACTGCGTCCCGTTCGGGGTTGTTTCGGCGTAAACGCGCCAGGTTCCGGTCGGCGTCGTCGGGTCAATAACCGGCGCGTTCAGCTCTGCCTCGTCGACAAACTCCGAATCATAGGTTCCGTCGGTATGCAGCTGATAAATACTGACGCCCGGATTGTCGTCATTGTACGCGTAAACGCCAAGGGTTTTATACAGCGTGGTCGATTCCCCATAGCCCAAATCAATGCCGTCGTCGGTGGTCGTGACGAACTCGTTGAGGTGGTCGTGGCCGAAATACGCGCCTTTCAGGTTGCCGTAAGCAACCCAGGATTCGTACAGGGTTTTGCTGCCGTAAGACGGCGAGGAGCGGTGGGCGGCGGACTGATACAAAGACAAATCGCAGCACGCGGGCTTTTCTTTGATAATGTCGGACAAATTGTTCGAGGAACTTCTCTGCCAATTGATTCTTTCGGGGTTGAGCGCCCACGTCGTACCGTTCCAGGAATACCCGGACGACGACGGCAGGAAAGACTCAAAATAAATATCGGGAATGATAACGTGCTGATACCACAGGGACGGAACGTCGGGGTAGGTCTGGCTTCTTTGTATGTAATAGTCGAGCTGGTTGGTGTAGCATCCGTCATAAGAACCGCTGGACGGGTCGCTGCCGGAGTCCATGAGATAAACCTGCCAGGCCGGCGTGCCGCTTGTCTGGCCGTTGGGGTAAATCGGTATCACACCGCTGCCCACGCCGCTCAGGGAAGCGACGTCGTGGTCGATAAAGTTATCCCCGCCCTTGGTTCTGTAATAACTGTATTGGTCGGTTTTGCTCGGAGCGCCCGAACCCTCGTCGTCGTGGTTGCCGAAGGTTACGGCAAATTTGGTGTTCGTCGCCAAAAGCGGGGCGAGGAAGTCATCGACAGAGGACCGGAAGTTAGCCGCGGACGTAATCGTTTCGATGACGTTATCGCCCGTGAAGACGACCAAATCGGGGTGATAGCGGCCGATCGCGTTTCTGATAACGTTGATTATCCTTGATTCGACATCCTGGTTATCCTGAATGTCGGCGATCTGCATGACGGTAAAATCCCCGTTTTCGTCAAACTGCAGCGCGCCGGTAAAAGACGCGTTTGACATCAGGATAGCCGCCGGCAGCATAGACAAAGACAGCGCCAGCGCTAAAAAAGCGCTGAATACACGTTTGAAACTGAACATATCTCATACCCTCCAATACGCAAAGAACATTGATCGCGGTCAAAAAACCTATACTTATGTTTACTTTACAACATTGTTTATAAAATTTGATAATTCTAAGGAAAATATTTAAATAAATCCATCGTTTCTTTGACTTGGCGCACGGCTTGCACGCATTTTCTTCGCGCATTCCCGCTTGAAATACCGCATTTGTTTCGGCTATAATAGACGCAATACAGTCCGCTTTGCCGGCGAAAGGTTGAATCTGATGA
>DAITOC010000034.1:1745-1978 GCA_036834305.1 Clostridiales bacterium | reverse complement strand
ATGAAATATAAAAAAACACTGCCTGTGCTGCTCGCATTCTGTATCGTCATCACCGGTGTTGCTGCGCCTTCCGCATCAGCGCAGGCGGAGAACAACACAAACATTACCGTTACAACGCTTGACGGCGGTTCGCAAATCATTGAGGCATCAAACGCCGCAGACGCGTTCGGCTGGCTGGAGAATCACTCCGTGTCAAACGGAGAGGTTGTGCCCGGTGTGGTCGTCGGCGGTAT
>DAITOC010000034.1:0-1735 GCA_036834305.1 Clostridiales bacterium | reverse complement strand
ATAAAACCAACGCAGACGGCGAAAAAGAAGTATTGAAGAGCGAAGACGGCTCCCTGATTATGGAATCGGGCGACATCGCGTTTATGATGGACAACGCGGCGATGAAAAAATCCGTTCTCAAAGAACTCGGCACCATCCTAAAATTCTTTTTAACAGGCAACAACAAAGGCCTTGCCGGCAGCATCGCCAATATCCTCGACGCCGGTCTCGGCGCGCATTATTTCAATCCCGACGGCACAAGAGCCGCCAAAGACATTATTTTCGAGGTGGAGGAATACGATTATTCCCTGGCGGTTGCCGCGACAAAGGAAAACTCCCTGTACAAATACAAACAGGATGGCTCCTATAAATACAGCGGCGGCGGACCGACACAGCTCGGGTATATCACCAGCCAGATTGACATGAAGGAATACTGCGAACTCGTCGGGTATGAAAATGTCTATTACTTTTCCTACGAATCGTTCGGCGACACCTACGATATCGCGCGCAGGCTCAACGATTATATCGAGCATGTGGTTAAGGCGCAGACCGGCGCCGAAAAAGTAAACCTTGTTTTCATCAGCCTGGGCGGCACCATCAGCACCGCGTACTTTGACCTTTACGCCCGCACGGAGGAAATGGACGAAATCAACAAGGTGGTTTTCGCGAACTCGGCCGTCGACGGTTCCTATCTGCTCAGTGACATCCTCAACCGCAACTTCAACCTGTACAATAAGGACTATATCTGCACCGAACTGCTGCCCGAACTGTTCACCATGCGGTATGAGATGTCCAAAACCTATGAGTGGGCGGGGTGGCTTGCCGGCATCTTCCTGCGCGCGCTCCCGGAAAAATGGTTTTTCAAACTCGTTGACAGCGCCGCGGAGGGGATGAAAGAATCGGTCTGCAAAAATCTGGTCGCCAACTGCCCGACAATGTGGTCGCTCGTGCCGAACGCCGAATACGCTGAACTCGCGGCGGAATATCTCGCGGACCCGGCGCACTCCGCTCTCAAGGAAAAGACCGACCGATTTTACCGGGCACAAAGCGCGAATAGCGCCACTTTCCCGTGGATTATCGAAAACACGGACACCAAGATTTTCGCGGTCTGCGGCTACGGGCTCAACCTGCCCTCCCCCGCCGGTTCCCATTTTATGTCGTCCGACTTTGTCATCCACGCCTCCTCCCAGTCCCTTGGCGGAACTTTCGCGGACGCAGGCAAAACACTTTCGGCCGAATACCTTGCCGGAGTCCGGGATATGAGTTATGTCTCTCCGGACAAATCGGCGGATTTGAGCACCAGCTGCATCCGGGACTATGTCTGGCTGATTAAAGGGCAGAGCCACCTGGACCTGCAGGCCGGGCTCGACAGCATAATTCACATGTGCGTGCAAATCGCGTATGACGACCGTATCACCGACGCGCGCGTCAATAACGGCGGGTTTCCTCAGTTCAACGAATACCGGGACACCAAAGCCATCCGGAAAATGCTCGGCACGGCGTTTAACAACGGCGAATTTATCGCGGAGCACCCGATGACGGACGAAGTCTCCGCCAGATTTTATGCGCTCCGGGACGAGGCAAACGCGCTGCTAAACGAAAAGGTTTGGGACGCGGCGGCAACCGACGAGTTGTCTTACCGTATGGCGGATTTTCTGAAAGGACATTTTGGCATTACCGGCGACTGGACAACCTCCCGGCAGGCAAAAACAAACTCAGCCGCGGCGGATATTTTCCGGCGGCTTAACAGACTGGT
>DAITOC010000033.1:0-13730 GCA_036834305.1 Clostridiales bacterium | reverse complement strand
GCCGATTTGAAGGGCGCGGATACGCCCGAGAAACCCGAGGACAGAGCCGCCGTTGCCGCGGCAAAAATGGTTGTTGCGGAACTAAACAAAGAATACGCGGGAGGGTTCATTCTGGCTGTGAGGCCGCGTGTCTATTCGCCCACACAGGGGAATTTCACCGGCAGGGAACGAAAAAGAGGAGCGATCACCGAACTGGTCAAAGCCATAAAAGGTTCAAACACAGAGTTTACGGTACTGTTCGGCGATGTGTCAACGCTCAACCAAACCCGTTATATTCTCGCGTTGGATTCCGATACCTTTTTGCCCATGGATACCGCGGCCGAACTCATATCCGTCGCGTTGCATCCTTTGAATATCCCGCGCATTGACACCGCCAAAGGCCGCGTGGTCTCCGGCTACGGCATTCTGGCGCCGAAGGTTGAAACCGAACTCTCCGGCGCGGGCGCTACCTCGTTTGCGAAAATCCTCGCGGGGGAGGGCGGCATATCCACCTATGACACATTTACGACCGAAAGGTATCAGGATCTGTTCGGTGAAGGCATTTTCGCGGGCAAGGGCTTGCTCGATGTCAACGCGTACCATACGCTGTTGCCCGATGTGTTTCCGCCCGAACAGGTTTTAAGCCACGACATTCTTGAAGGCGGCTATCTGCGCGCCGGCTTTGTGTCCGACCTGCAGGTCGCCGACGGTTTCCCCAAACGCGAGGGCGCCTACCTCGACCGCCTCAACCGCTGGGTAAGAGGGGACTGGCAGAATATTCGATTCCTGTTCGGCCGCAACTCCCTCAACGCGCTTTCGCGCTATAAACTCTTTGACAATCTTCGCCGTTCCATCAACCCCGTCGCCGCTTTCGCCGGAATCCTCCTTTCGATTTGGATGCCCCTGCCCGAAGCGGTGTTTACGGTTTTGGTCTGTCTTTTCAGCGCTTCCGGCGGCAATCTGTTTTCGGCTGTCCGCGCTTCGTTCGCCGGCGGCCCCGCCATGTTTTCAAGGCTGTATTACTCCGGAGCGATGCCGGCGGCGCTCGGCGCCATTGTTCAGGGTTTCGTTTTGCTGATGATGCTGCCGCAAACCGCGTATGTTTGCCTCGACGCGATCATCCGGGCCAATTGGCGGACATTCATCAGCAAAAAGAAGCGGCTTGAGTGGACAACGGCAGCTCAAAGCGACAAGGCGCAGGACATCCTGTCTCTGGCGGTACGCTATATTCCCACCATCGCCGCGGGCGCTTTGCTGCTTTTCCTGGGCGGGTCGCTTCACCGCCTTGCGGGGATTCTTTTCATCCTCAATTTCCCGTTCGCGGTCTTGTCGGGCAAGGAAAAGAGGACGGGAGCCCCGCGATTCGATTATCTCAGCCGAGAGCGCCTGACCTCCTACGCCGCCGCCATGTGGCGGTATTTTGAGGAGTTTTGCACCGCCGAGAACAATTATCTGCCCCCGGACAATATACAGGAAACGCCGGTTCATGCCGTCGCTCACCGCACATCGCCGACAAACATCGGCCTGATGCTCCTTTGCACGCTGGCCGCGAGGGATTTCGGTTTTATCGGCAGCCTGGAGCTTTGTGCGCGCCTGAATTCCTCCCTCAACAGCATTGACAAACTCGAAAAATGGAAGGGGAATCTGCTCAATTGGTACAGCACCCTGAACCTCAAGCCTCTCGACCCCCGCTATGTGTCGACTGTTGACAGCGGAAATTTTCTTTGCAGTATCGTCGCGCTGCGGCAGGGCCTTCTTGAGTACGCGGGTGAACACGATGAAATCCGCGTGATTGTCGACAGGCTTACGGCCATTATCGAAAACTGTGACATCGGGGCGCTCTACAATCCACGCCGGAAATTGTTCCACATCGGCTATGACCTTTCAGCCGATGACTATTCATCGTCTTATTATGATTTGCTGATGAGTGAGGCAAGAATGACCGGCTATTACGCCATCGCCTCGCGGGCGGTCCCCAAAAAACACTGGGGCGCGCTTGGCAGAACCCTTGCCAGAGCCGGCCGGTACACCGGGCCCGTATCCTGGACGGGCACCATGTTCGAGTATTTTATGCCGGCAATTTTCCTGCCCGAGCAGGAGGGCAGCCTGGATTCCGAAGCCCTTCGTTTTTGCCTTTGGTGCCAGCGCAGCAGAACAAAAAACCTGAAGATCAACGGGCAGAGCATTCCCTGGGGAATATCGGAGAGCGGTTTTTACGCGTTTGACCGGCAACTCAACTACCAATACAAAGCCCACGGTGTTCAAAAACTCGGCCTCAAACGAGGCCTGAATGCCGAATTGGTCATCTCGCCTTATTCGAGCTTTCTGGTAATGAACCTCGCCCCGCGCGAGGCGATAAAAAACCTCAAAGCCCTCGAGAGAATGGAAATGACCGGCCGTTGCGGTTTTTACGAAGCCGCCGATTTCACCGCTTCGAGAACAGGCGGGCAGGATTATGCCGTGGTTCGCAGTTATATGGCGCACCATGTCGGTATGAGTATGCTCTGTGTCCTAAACGCGTTGAAAGACAATCTGATACAAAAGCGGTTTATGTCCGATGACAGTATGGCGGCCGCTTTTTGCCTTTTACAGGAGAAAACGCCCGCGGGCGCGGTCGTTTTCAAAGACGTCGTTCTGCGCGAGGTGCCGCGAACCAGGGAACGCACCGAACCCCAAAGCAGGGAATTCGAGACCATATCGCCGGTTTCGCCCCATATGAAACTGCTGACGAACGGGGAATGGACACTCGGCATCACCGACGCGGGCGCCTCCGTGTCCTTGTACCGCGGCGCGAGCATCATCCGCCACAGCCCCGACCTGCTGCGCCGGCCATCCGGCGTGTTCGCCTTTTTTCGAAGCGGTGAAAAAGTGCTGCCCTTTATCAACGCCGCCGACTATGGGTTCCACGCCGAATTCGGCGCGGAGTTTGAGGAAAAAAGAGTGATGCACACCGCCCGCTCCGGCGCCGTTGGAGTTCGTATGATTTCAAGTGTACACCTGCGCCTTCCCTGTGAACAAAGGCGGTTTTCGGTGAAGAACAACAGTTCCAAAGACACGCTGGCCGGGCATCTGTATCTATACTTCGAGCCGAGCCTCGCGATACATGCCGAGGAGGAGGACCACCCCGCGTTTTCCAAACTCTTTCTGACCGACCGCTTCGACCGCGCGAACAGGCTCCTGCTGTTTACCCGCCGCCCGCGCAACGGGAAAAACCCCCTTTGCCTGGCTGCCGGCATCGCCGAGGATGTCGAGTTCAGTCTTGACACCTCGCGCGAAAGGCTTCTTGACTGCGGCGACGGCATACCCTCTCTTTTACGGAACAAGGAAGAACTCAAGCCGGGCCGGGGCAGCCCCGACGCCTGCGCCGCATTTTGCGTCAGGTTAAAAATCCCTCCGAAAGGCCGAAGCGATATCACTCTGCTTTTGTGCGCGGCGTCAACCGAAAGCGAGGCGGTCGCCCGGTTTATCAAAGCCAGGGAGGAGGGGATCGTCCCCGCCGACAAAGGAGCGCCCTGCCCCTTTGACCCGGGCGGAATCGACGGCGTCATCGCCGACCGAATACTGCCGCTTATCTTTTACTATACCCGGCGGTCGGGGGATTCCATCGAGGCCGCTGCCCGCAACACCCTTGGCAGGCAGTCGATATGGAGTTTCGGCCTTTCGGCGGACAATCCCATCATGCTTATCGAGGTTCATAACCCCGAGGATGTCGCCCGCGCTGTCCCGTATATCCGCCTGAACAAAAAACTCCGATACAGCGGCATCGCGACCGATGTGGTAATCGCTTTTAAGGAAGGCGGCGATTATGACACGCCCATCATGACGGCTGTGCGCGCCGCGCTCAAGAAAGAGGGCTGTGAGCAATCCTTGGGCGTTAACGGCGGCGTTCACGCGATTGATTTGACCATGAGAAATGAGGAGGAGCGCGTCGCGCTGAGGGCCGCGGCGGTTTTCATCGCGCCCGTGTCCGCCGAACGGTTCTCGTTGCCCGTGAAAGAATACAAACCGGTGAGTTTTCTTGCCCCTCAGCCTTTGCGCGTGGACATGGAAGAGGCGTATCGGGTAAAGGGAGGCGTTTTTACACCCGGCCGGTTTACGGTGGAAAAAAAAGCAGGGAATCCTTGTGTTCCCTGGTGTTTTGTCTTATCCAACCAAAGTTTCGGAACATTGGCAAGTGACAAGTCTTTGGGCTTTACATGGGCTATAAACTCCCGTGAGAACAAACTGACCCCCTGGTACAACGACACGCGAACGGACAACCGGGGAGAAATGCTGATTTTAAAAATAAACGGAAAGTATTACGACTTGTGCTCCTCAGCCGCCGCGGAGTTCAACAGGGGATATGTCCGTTGGACGGGAAGGGCAGATTCGGTGGATTATCAAATAACCGTGCGGGTTCCCCACAGCGGCATGTGCAAATTCTGCCGTCTTAAACTGGCCAATACCGCCAAAACCGAATGCAAAGCGACAGCCGCATATTATATAGAACCCGTTTTAGGCGTCAACAGAAGCACATCCCGTTTTATCAAGTCTTCTGTCGGTAAAAACGGAATTACCCTGACATCTCCCTGGAGCGAGATACCCGGCTTTGTCTCGTTTGAACTGGCCGGGGGCACGGATTTTATATGCTGCTCGCGGGAAAGTTTTTTATCCGGCAACTGGAACACCGGGCGAAAGCTTCCGCTGACAGACCCTTGCGCGGCGATCGGCCGCGCCGTTACGCTGCCGCCGGGCGATGAAATCGAGCTTGATTTTTCGCTTTCCTTCGGGAGAACCGAGGATTCCGCCGTTCGAATCGGTTCTTTCCGTTTACAGTCCTCACCCGCGGAAAATAAACCCGGTACGGTGGCCATCGAAACGCCCGATGAGGCGCTCGACCATATGTTTAATACCTTTCTTCCCGCGCAGATTCTCGGTTCGAGGTTTTACGGCCGAACCGGTTTTTATCAATGCGGCGGCGCGTGGGGCTTCCGCGACCAGCTGCAGGATGCCTCCGCGCTTGTGCTGACGCATCCGAACCTGGTGCGCGCCCATATTATGCGCTGCGCGGCCGTGCAATTTGAGCAGGGCGACGTTTTGCATTGGTGGCACCGGCTGCCCAAAGCGGCCGGCGGCTTGCGGGGGGTTCGTACCCGCTACAGCGACGATTTGCTCTGGCTGCCCCTGATTACGGCTGAATATGTCCGGAAAACCGGCGACACGGAATTTCTTAAAATCCGGGCGCCGTATATAACCGGGGAGGAACTTCGCGAGGACGAACACGAGCGTTATTTTTACCCCGGCCGTTCAGCCGTCCGCACTTCAATATACGAACACTGTGTTCGGGCTGTTGAAAGGGCTTCGCGTTTCGGTGAAAACGGGTTGCCTCTCATCGGCGGCGGGGATTGGAACGACGGCTTCAACCTGGTCGGCATCCGGGGCCGGGGCGAAAGCGTCTGGCTCGCGCAGTTTCTGGCCATGGTTCTCGAGGAGATGGCCCCCCTGTGCGGTCTCATGGATGAAGCATGGCGTGCCGCGGATTACCGCGAACTGGCGGAGCGCCTGAAAACGGCGGTCGAAGAAAAAGCCTGGGCGGGTGACCGCTATTTGCGGGCGTTTTATGACGACGGCTCCGCCATGGGATGCGCCGGTTCGCAGGAGTGTGAAATAGACAGCCTGCCACAGTCCTTCGCCGTACTTAGCGGCATGAAGGACACAAGCCGGCGCCGTCTCGCGCTGGAAAATGCGGTCAGGCGGCTGGTCGACGAAAAGAACGGGTTAATCAAGCTTTTAAGCCCTCCGTTTACCGGTTCCGGCAAAACCCCCGGGTATATCGCGTCTTACCCGCCCGGTATTCGCGAAAACGGCGGGCAATACACACACGCCGCGGTCTGGCTGGCTATCGCTCTGCTGCGCGAGGGTATGGCGAACGAAGGGTACCGCCTGCTGAAACTGCTCAACCCCGCGTCTTTCTGCGCGGATACGCAGAGGGCGGGCGTGTACCGGGCGGAACCGTATGCCCTCGCGGGCGATATTTGCTCGGCGCCGGGTGTCGAAGGCCGGGCAGGCTGGAGCCTCTACACAGGTGCCGCCGCCTGGTATTACCGTGCCGTGATGGAAGAACTGCTCGGCGTAAAGCTCGAAAACGGAAGTCTGCTCGTCCGGCCTGTTCTGCCCGTTGACTGGAGCGGGTACCGCGCCGTTATCAAGGCCGCCGGTACGGCCGTCTCTCTGACCGTTCGAAACAAAGCCGGCGCGGAACTGTTCGTCGATGGCAAAGCCGCGCGCGCAATACCCCTGGACGGGTCAAAGCACGAAGCCGAATTCGCTTGAGTCGAGGTCCTGATGTGTAATGAGAAAGGCCTTTACACACAGGTATCTATCGAAGTGTTCGGTCATAAAACCCTTATAGGCCGGGCTTTTGGTGATAACCGCCAAAAGCCCGGCTCGTTTTTTTGTCAAGCGCGTACCTTGCTGCCAAAAAATCTTCGAAAGACACATCAAAAAAACCTTGTTTTCATATACATTTTATATTATAATAACTTTGGCGGTGCAAGCTGCCGGGGGCGGGGCGTGCCGTATCTGTCTTTCGAATACAGCAAATAAGAATATTTATGGATTGTATACGAAAACAATTGCCGGATGTTGTTTAGAATGAACAAAAATATAGTGCCAAATTAAAATACATTGACAAAAGAGCACCGCTGGTTTATAGTAATAATACCGGAAGAATGGCTATATATGATTTTTTCTGTTCTTTCTTACTTACTACAGTTACCCGCATTTATTGAACGAATAATCATGCATAACAAACAAAGGCCGGCGGCCTCTTTAAAAAAACCCGCGGCCGTGAGAGGGGAGGAGTTCGGGAAGATTTACGTTCCGTGTTGGGCCGTTGTGCGCCTGACAGCGGTTAAGCGCACGCGATTCGGGGCGCCGGCGGCGCCCATAGGCAACCAAATCCGATACTTTTTTTGGAGGTGCTAATTTGAAAAAAGCGAAAAGAATTCTTAGCTTCCTTATGGCGTTCGTCATGCTGTCTTCGATTTTAAGCGTGGCGGCGAGCGCGAAAGCGAACTATAAGGACGCGGCCATCACCACCTACGACGATCTGGACAAACCCGTGTTTACCCTTGACCAGCAATGCTCAATGGTGCTTGACTATGTGGATGTCATGCTCGCCGAGGAAAATATGGTCATCGACCTCTCCGTTCTCGGCACATTGGACCTCACGTCGGTCGACAACGCCCTCAACGGCATCACCGATCTGATCGGCGGCGCGCTGTTCGCTATCTTCGGCGGCCTGCTCGGCGACCTGAAAAACCTGAATATCAACGCCATTGAGTCGCCCAGAAGGAGCAGCACACCCGCCGGCACGGCCGACAAAACCGTTGTCCTGGCGTTGCTCCAGTTCCTCAACGACAACAAGGGCATTATCTCCAAAGTCGTCGACGGAAACCTTGACTTGGGCCTGGCCAGCTCCTTTGTCGACCTCAGCGAAATCAACATTAACACGATGATCAAAGAGCTGCTTTACGGCCTGGTCAACCCCGACGTCGAGGAAGAAGATTATCCCGCCACGCTGCCCACGGTGGACAATATGGTGCAGGATTTGCTCAACAACCTCATCGTCGGTGAAATCGACCCCGAGACCGGCGAACCCGACGGGCTGTTCCCCGAACTGGACGGCTACATCGACATCGTCAACAGCACGGCCCCCGCCTACGATTTCGCCGAGGAACTTCTTCGTAACCTATATAATATCGTGGTTGTTCCTCTGCTGAACACCGACGTTAAAAAACTCATCCGCGAGGTCTGCGGCGTTGTGTATGAAGACAGCGTTACATACCCCGACGGCGATGAGTCCAACCTCAACGAATACGCCGAAATCCTTGATATCGACTACGTTGTGCCGACCCACACTTTCGCGGCGGGAGCCACGCTCGTGTCGGATCTTAACAACATCCTGTACGAAGTCGTCAACGCGATGACAGTGGATTACAACGCGTGGACCCCCGGCGCCAACTCGCTTCTCCTCAACAACCTGGCGGCGGCCCTTAAGTATGTCCTGACCCAGACGGGCAACGCGTTCTTTGCGGATTACATTACTGTAGCCTCGGCCGCGGAAGTCGCGGCGATGAACAACCAGCAGTTGTTCTCCTATGTCCTTCGCGCGATCCTCAACTCGAGCATTGACTATGTCGACATCCCGGCCGACGCCGACACCCTCGTCGAAGTCGCCTGGTACGGCGTAAAAGAAGCCATGGCGCAGAATGTGCCGGCCATCGATTATTCGGCCCAACCGAAGACACTCGACGGCATTATGTATATGCTCGCCGACCTCGCCGTCTTTTTCCTCAATCAGGTGATGGATATGAATCCCGGAGCCACGGGCACGACCCCGGGCACGGGCCTTCTTCCCTACGGCCAGGGCTTCGACGCGACATTGACGGCTGTCATGAACTGGGCGCGCGTCAACTACGGCGGCTTTGTCAACCTGACTTTAAGCCAGACCGACGGTTGGGCAGCCCTTGACACCGTCTTATTCAATGTTCTTCAGGCCAACTGGCTGCCGGCTATCAACGGCAGCACAAAAGAATTGATTAAGAACAGAATCCTGCGGGATGTTCTGGATCTGAACATTACCAATATTCTCGATCTCTTTACCCACAGCGGCAGTTCCGAGTTCGCCACCAAGACGATCAAAAAGGTTCTTATCGACACCGTCGCCCGTGTGGTTAACCTCGTGTTCCCCGGGGCGTTCAAGACGACATACACAACCTTTGAGCAAATGCTCTCGAACGCCGAACTCAAGACCATCGTCGAGAACCTGCTCACTCAACTCAATACCCGGAAAGCCGCGATTCTGCCGGCGTTGATGCCCATCCTCACGGATGCGATGGGTATCAGCATCCCCGAGGAATTCGGCAACCCGGACATTCAACTTCCCAAACAGCTCAACGCGCAAACCACCTTCGTTATCCGCAACGACTCGAAGGGCTTGAACACCGGCGCGACGAACAAAGCCGGCACCTTCTCGCAGGACGCGTTGTATAAGGTCAAGATCGTTTCCGTCGCCTCGAGCATTCCCGCCATCACGGTGACCAACCTCGCGGGGACGACCATCAACGGCGGCGACGCGGTCAACTGCACCGTCGGCGGCACCTTCGCAGCGGGCCAGGTTCTCATGGTGACGATCACCTATGATGTCTACACCGAACTCGGTGCGAAACTGACCACTGTCCCGCTCATGGCCAGAGCGTTCTCCTACATCGCTTCACCGACGGCCGACGACGGCGACAACTTCATCACGATGGATACGAACACCAACAACAAGCACACCCTGAAATACAAAAACATGTATGTGCCTGTCAACGGCAGTTTGGCCTCCATCGCGGGCAACCAGATCGTTGTGTCCAGAGAAAAAACGAACCTCCTAAGCCACAGCCAGAAGGCGACAATATCCAGAACCTCCGCCACGGTTAACCCGGCGCTTGCCGGCGTAACGGCAGCCGCGTTCACCAATGTCGAAACCACCTACGACGGCGGTTCCTGGAACTTCGGCGTTTACAGTGTGGCGGCCGGCGCCGTGGCGACCGTTGCCGGCGCACACAGTTCAACCTATGTTTACAAAGCAACCAAGACGTCCAATTCCGGCGGTGACGAAACATACACCGTGCCGCATTATGTGGTGGTTTATGACGATTTCGGCCTGGGCGGCTTGCTCAACAGTGAACTGAGAAATAACCGCGACCCCTCCAACTACTCCGATTCCGGTCTCTGGGACGATTACATTTTCGCTCTGAGGAACGCTGTCGCTGTCGTTTACAGGCCGAGAGCCGCCGCGACCTTCATGTCCATACAGGGAGCGGCCTACGAGAACGCGAAACTTGCCCTTGACGCGGCGATTGAAGCGCTCGAAACCTGTGAGATTGCCACCGGCGTTTCTCAAATTAAAGTCGCTCTCGATACCTTCGAGCCCCCCAATGAGGACTTGGAGTATGACGATCCCGCGTATGTCTACATGTCCGACGAGGACTATGTGCCTTACACCTACGACCGTTACGATAACGAGAGAGACCACGCCAAAGGCCTCTGGGCTTCCCAGCAGCTGCCCGAGGAACCCGTACTGCCCGAAAACCCGACTCCCGACCAGATCCTTGCCTATAACGAAGCGCACGCCAAATGGGTAATCGCTTACGCCGAGGCGCAGGCCAACATGGTCAGGCTCAAAGAAGTCGACGTCGCGTACGCCCTCCACAGGCTCAACCTGTACGGCGGCCGTCTCGTCCGTGTGCAGGCGACAAAAGCCCGCCTGAGCGAAGACCTCGCGAGAATCCAGGCAAAGGGCTTTGTTGAGGGCCAGTACACAACCCTTTCCTGGGCGGCATATGAACGCGCCCTCGCCTTCGCCGTCGCGGTCAACGCCGAAAGCGCCACCGCCACGGATGGTGCCGGCGAATGGATTCTCAAACCCAGCAAGGTGGAGGAAGCCAGGAATACGCTCATCGAAGCGGCGAAGAAACTCATCAAAGGCGCGGACTATACCCAGTTGCTCGCTTACATTGCCGAAGCGCAGGCTCTCATCGCGGACGATTGGACACCTGAAAGCTTCGCGGCGATTGCCCCCGCTCTTGACAACGCTCTTGCCGTGCCGCTTGAGATGGCCCTAAATCCCGCGAACCAGGCGATCATCGACAACGCGGCCGCGGCCCTGCGTGCAGCCATCGACGCCCTTATTGCGGCGGTCGAGGATATCCTCCTCGTGCCGTTCGGCGGCTTCGATCCGGTTATTACGCCTCCCGCCGGCCCCGGTGAACTTGGCCAGCTCAACGGCCTTATCCCCGGTATGAATCCTCTCGATTTCGTCACCGCGACCGGCGACGGTTCGGTTGCGATTGTGCCGACCGCCGGCGGCAACGGCACGGGAGCTGTCGTCAACCTTCTTAACGGCACCGACGATGTGATTGCCAGCTTTATCGTCATCTTCTACGGCGATGTCAACGGCGACGCCACCATTCAGGCTACCGACGCTGACCTGTGCGTCCTTGTTCAGGATTGGATGCTCGACTGGTCCGCCGAACCCTGGAACAACACAGCCGCCGATCTCAACGCCGACTCGCGTGTCGACTCCATTGACGCCGACCTCATCAACGCCGAAACGAACTGGGTTGTGACAATCGACCAGTACACCGGCTTGGCATCATAAGAAACGCCTAAATATTCAGCTCATCACGCGGGGGCAGGCTCCCTGCCTGCCCCCGTGCGGTTTGCAAAAACTCTTTGCTGAAACAGGGAGGAAATCTATACATGAAGAAGTCAAGAAGGCTGGTATCTCTTCTGATTGCTCTGCTCTTGGCCTTCGGTTGCTTTAACTTCGGCGCGTTTGCGGCAGGAACTCCCGTTGGCAACGAGTCTATGCAGGTGGTTGTAAGCGCCGATAAAGAAACAGCGTATGCCGGAGAATATGTCACAGTAACGTTCAATGTGAAGAACAACTACAACGCCACATGCATGCGTTTTCCCGTGCTGTTTACCGGCAGCATCTTTGAAGTCGACAACGCGCAGTTCAATCTGCAAAAACTCGGTTCCCTCATGACTCTTCCGGGCAGCCTCGGCGCGAACACCGCGTCAAACCCGGCCTTTTATCCGGCCGGCTACAGCGCCTCGGAATACGGCGCCGTTCTCATCCAGTGGGTGGGCGATGTTCAAAGCGGTACTTACGGCTGTTACAACCAGCCCTCCGGTCAGGATTGCTTCAGTTTCCGGCTGAAAATCAAACAAGGCGCGTCCGGTGTCGGAACTGTTCTGATTCCCTCCGGGTCAAACCTGTTTTATTACCAGGCGATGAACAACCCGAACGACGGCAATTCCGTTTACACGATGTCGGCGGGTTCGTGCCCCATGACTTTCACGCCCGACACGGTTTCCGCCGCATCCCAGGCGCCGGATATTGCCGCCGTAGCCGGGTCAACGACGGTTATTGACAGGGAAAACGGCCTTATTTACGGCCTCACGGAAGGTTTGTCGTCGCTTGACAGCTATGTCGAACCCATAGGGGGAGCCACTCTGCAGGTCGTTTTGTCTGACGAGGGCCTTTGCGGTACGGGCACCGTGGTCGATGTCCTCTCCGGAGAGACAGTCGTAAAAACCTTTATTGTCGTTATCTTCGGCGATGTTAATGGGGACTGCGCGATTAACGCCGTTGACGATGACACCTGCAATCTTGTTCAAAACTGGATGTTGAATTGGGACCCCGATACCCAGGCCCACTATTACAAAGCGGGCGATATCAATGCCGACGGCAGAGTCGATTCCGTTGACGCGGACCTGATGAGTTCCTATGCCAACTGGATTGTTACTATAGACCAGACGACAGGTACAGCGATCGGTTATTAAACGCTCTGCTCCGTCGCGAAAAATGGTTTTTACCGTTGTAACACTACGGTGCTATACGGAAAAAGGATAATTCGAATCGAAATAAGGAGGCAATCAATCGAATGACAAAAACAAAGAAAATCCTCAGCATGACATTGGCGCTGTTACTGGCGATAAACGCCCTTGTAATCGGTGCCTCTGCGGTCATCGGGGACGGCAACGAACTCTCCGTCGATGTAAACCTTGAAGTGGGTTGGCAAACCGGCGATGTTTTCACACCGCTCGCGCCCGGTGAGGAACTACAGGCCGGCGATGTCATAACGGTGCGCATCTGCCCGACCAACGATTTCTGGGTCGGTGTTACGCGCTACATCGTTATGTACAGCAAAACCAAATTTAAGGTGGTTGGCGAACAAAAAGACGCGTTCACGCCGAACTATCTCAATCCGTTTTGGGCGTCTGTCGCTTCCGCCTGGACCGGCGCTACCGGACAAGCCGGAGCCGGTGTTCCGACACAAGGCTGGCCGGCCTCTATGAGATCGACAACGGCAGGCGGCGACGGTACATTTGATAACTACACAGCCGTGGCCGTCAATAACCAGGCGGGCCCCGCTTCCGCTTCCGGCGGCTATCCCGGCATTATGTCAACCGGCGAATGGCTTTTCCGCTTCAGCCTGACCGTCCAGGAGGATATTACCGACGCGTCCCAGGCGCGTATTTGGATGGATGAAAGATGGCTGGCTACTCCCGATTATTTGCTCGGTGCCATGTATTTCGCGAAATGCACCGGCCCCGACCAACTCGCGGCTTTCGGTAAGGCGAATACCTATTTCTATGATATGGATTTGACCGGCGCCGATGTCTACCTCCCGCTTGAGGGCGGCGTTGAGACCAGCACCATCACCTTTGACTCTGCGGGCGGCACCGCGGTTGACCCGATCACCGGCAATGTCGGCGACCCCGTCGTCGCGCCGGCTGACCCGACCAAAGAAGGGTACACCTTCGCGAGTTGGGATCCGGCTCTTCCCGATACCTACCCGGCCGGCGGTTTCAGCACGACCGCGACATGGACCGCGAACTCCTACAACGCGGATTTCTACGTGGACGGCGCGTTGTATCAAACGGTTCCGACCGACTTCGGCGCGCAAATTGACGCACCGGCCGACCCGGTTAAAGAAGGCTACACCTTCACCGGCTGGGATCCGGTCCCCGGCACCATGGGCGCGGCGGACGCGTCTTTCGACGCCGTGTTTTCAATCAACACCTACGACGCCGTGTTCAATGTCGACGGCAGTGTTTACGCCACCGTTCCCACGGAGTACGGCGCGCAAATCGCAGAACCGGCCGACCCTGTCAAAGAGGGTTATACCTTCACCGGCTGGACTCCGGAAGTA
>DAITOC010000032.1:6915-14295 GCA_036834305.1 Clostridiales bacterium | reverse complement strand
CTGGCGCAAGAGCAGGAACAGCACGACACCTATCAGCAGGCCGATGATGACGTTCTCCATGATGCTATTTCCTTGAAAACCTCATAGCCCTTACGCCGACACAGCATCTTACTTACGCTCATCCGAATGGAAAAACCACAGAGGTGGATGACCAATACCAGCACTTGTTACTTTTATCGAAAGCAGACAGAATTCAGGAGAATCTAACAAGCGTCACTTTCGAACATATATACGAATTCTCCAATTTACTATTTGTGCTTAATGTCGGCTTCGATAACGATGAAATTCTTGAAATTGCAGATATGGATTTCTCGTCTGTAGTTAATGCGATAAATGTACATTATACACCTGCAGTAGGAATGTAGGAGGAGAACAAGAATCCCCCGTCACGCTACGCGTGACACCCCCTTTAGAAAGGGGGCTTTCGCAAGAATCCCCCGGCGGCCTGCGGCCGCCACCCCCTTTGGAAAAGAGGGCTTTCCCTCCCTCAGTCTCGCCGGCGCTCGACAGCTCCCTCATCAGAGGGAGCCGATTTTTTTCGCCTTTTGGCGAAAATCCGGAACGCATGCAATGCGTTCCCTACAAAACAATTTCCCAATACGCGATTTTTTCGCGCTTCCAGGTGTAGGTGATGTGGAGCTTGTTGCCGTCGGCGACGATGGCGGGGTAGGAGTACTCCCCTTCCCCGTTTTCGAGGACGAGGATTTCCTCCCAGGTTTCGCCGTTGTCGGCGGATTTCATCAAAGTCAGCGGCGTGCGCGCGCCCCAGTTGTCGCCGACGGGGTTGGAGACAAGGTACAGGTCGCCGCCGGGCGTCCGAGCGAGGTCGAGGCCGCTGTTGTTGTTGAGCAGCTTCGTGCGGTACGCCATGGACCAGGTGGCGCCGGCGTCGGCGGAGTCGCTGCGGTAGACGAAGCCGACGCCCGTGCGCGTGAGCATGTGCACGGTGCCGGGGGCGGATTCCCAAAGGGTGGGTTGAATCATCGGGATGTATTTGCGGTGCGGCTTGCGCGTCGGCACATCGGGCTGTTTTTGCCAGGTCACGCCGTCGTCGAAGGAGATATCGACAAACGCCAGCCAGCGCCCGCCGGTTTCGCTTGAGGCGGGGGCCAAAAGGCGGCCGTCGGCGAGCCTTAAGATTTTATTTTTCACCGGCCCTCGGCCGTTGCCCGTGTCCCCGGGGACGAGTTCGGCGGGTTCGCTCCAGGTGAGGCCGGCGTCTTTCGAAACGCTCAGCCAGGTGTGCCAGAAGCGCACTTTTTTGCCGACCTTGAAAAACAGACAGACCGTGCCGTCAAGCCTTTGGAACAGGACCGGGTTCCAGTGGGGCATATCGCCGGCCGAGACGCGCTGCGGCGCGGACCAGCGGCCGCCGGCCTTTTTGCTGACCCAAATATCGACGTCGTCCCGGCCTTCTTTCGTGCCGCCGAACCAGGCGGCTAAAACATCGCCGCCCGGCAGGGGGAGCACAGTGGACGCGTGGCAGTTTTCGGTGGGTTTTTGGTCAAAGACCATTTCTTTTTTGGCGTTGAGGTTCATAATATGCTCCGTTCTTTGTATATTGATGTTTTACGCCAACGCACACAATGCGTTCCCAGCGATTTTATGGCAGTTTGTTGCCGGCGGCTTTATAGAGGTCGTACCATTCCTCGCGGGTGAGCGTGATATCCGACGCGCGGGCAAGCTGCCGCAGATGCTCGGGGTCCGTCGTGCCGGCGATGGGCTGGATTTTCGCGGGGTGGCGCAAAATCCAGGCGAACGCGACGGCGGACTTGGCAACGCCCTTCAACGCGGCGTATTCGCCGAGTTTTTTGTTGAATTCGGGGAATTTCTCTTCGTTGTCCATGAAGGTGCCCTCAAAGACGCCGTACTGCAGAGGCGACCAGGCTTGGATGGTGATGCCCTCGAGCCGGCAGTATTCGAGGATGCCGCCGTCGCGCATCAGAGCGGGGTCGTGCTCCATGTTGACATTGAGGCCGGCGTCGATGATCGTCGAGTTCGTCAGGCTGAATTGCAGCTGGTTGGCGATCAGTTTCTGCTTGACCGCTTTTTGAAGCAGGGCGATTTGGCCGGGGTTGTGGTTGCTGACGCCGAAATACCGGACCTTGCCCCGGGTATGCAGTTGTTCAAAGGCTTCCGCGACTTCCCCGGGTTCCATAAGCGTATCGGGGCGGTGAAGCAGCAGGACATCGATGTATTCCGTACCCAGTCGTTTCAGGCTGCCTTCGACGGCCGACAGAATATGCTCTTTGGAGAAATCGTAAAGGCCGTTGCGGATGCCGCACTTTGTCTGAATGAGTATGTTGTCCCGGACACCCAAAGAGGCCACGGCCTTGCCGAACAGTTCCTCGGCCTTGCCGCCGCCGTAGATATCCGCGTTGTCAAAGAAATCGATGCCCAAAGCCAGCGCTTCGGCGACAAGGCCTTCCGCCGCTTTGGCGTCGAGCTTCGCCAAACGCCAGCAGCCCAGCGAAATTTCGGACGCTGCCAGAGCGCCGCCGACGAGGAGTTTTTTCATAAGCCCGCCTTCTTTCGGTGATTTTGCCGCCCGGGCGCGGGCGGCGTGTTTCTATTATATTACAATAGAAACGGGTTGTAGACAACCCCAACCAACTGTGGTAACATGGTTTTGGCTTGAAAAATAAGGCAAAAAGGAGCAGATACCATGTCTTCTTACATATCCAAACTCAACCGGCTTGAGTGCAAAGCCGACGGGCCCGCCGCCGACCGGATTCTCGCCGAGCTGAACTTCGCCGCGCGGCTGTCCGACGCCGCGGACGGCAAGTTTGACAAACTCATCGCGAGGGCCGTGGACTATCTTGACGAACGGTTCGCGGCCGACGGCGCCATCACCCACGAGGCGGCCGAGACCGCCGAGGGCATCATCGGTTTTCTCGAGGAAGTCGCCAAAACCTACAAAATCATCTGCGCGGCGCACGCGCACATTGACATGAACTGGATGTGGGGCTATGACCAGACCGTGGCCGTCACGCTCGACACCTTCCGCACCATGCTCAACCTGATGAAGGAATACCCGAAATTCACCTTCTCGCAGTCGCAGGCCTCCGTCTACCGCATCGTCGAGGAGCACGACCCGGCCATGCTTGAGGAGATCAAAGCCCGCGTGAAGGAAGGCCGCTGGGAAATCACCGCCTCCACCTGGGTGGAGACGGACAAGAACATGCCCAACGGGGAAAGCCTGTCCAGGCACATCCTTTACACGAAGGAATACCTGTCGAAGCTGTTTGGCATCGACCCGGACAGCCTCAACATCGACTTTGAGCCCGATACCTTCGGCCACAATATCAACGTTCCCGAAATTCTCGCGAACGGCGGCGTAAAATACTACTACCACTGCCGGGGCAACGACGCGGAGCACCTGTACCGCTGGCAGTCGCCCTCGGGCAAATCCATCCTCGTTCACCGCGACCCGTTCTGGTATAACGGCTCCATTGACGAGAATATGATCCCGCATCTGCCGGCGTTCTGCGACGAATACGGCATGAAGACAACGCTGAAGGTCTACGGCGTGGGCGACCACGGCGGCGGGGCGACCAGGCGGGATATCGAAAAACTCATGGAGCTCAACTCATGGCCGGTGTTCCCGAAAGTGGTTTTCGGCACCTTCGGGCAGTATTTCGCGGAACTTGAAAAGGCCGCGGACCGGCTGCCCGTGGTCGACCGGGAGCTCAACTTTATTTTCAACGGCTGCTACACCTCGCAGTCGCGAATCAAACTCACCAACCGTGTCGGGGAAGCGAAAATGCGCGAAGCCGAAGGCTATTCCGCCGCCGCGGCGGCGTTCGCGGGCGGGGAATACCCGGCGGAAAGCTACAAAGACGCCTGGAAGAAAATTCTCTTTAACCACTTCCATGATATCCTGCCGGGTTCCGGCGTTATCGAGACCAGGGAGTTCGCCATGGGTCGCTTCCAGCAGGTTTTGGCCGCCGCCAACACCGGCGCGGGCCGGGCTTTCCGGCACATCGCCGGGCAAATCAATACCTTGGCCTTGCCGGCGGAGGATGACAGCGGCTGCCTTTCGGAAGGCGGCGGCGCCGGCTACTCCCTGCGCGACTATGGCGTTTCGCAGGCCGAGCGCGGCAGCGGCAAAAGCCGTATCCTGCATTTCTTCAACCCGTCGGACCGCCCGAGGAGCGAAATCGCCGAGGTTGTCATCTTCGATTGGCCGGGCGACAAGTCCCTCATTGAGGTCACCGGCAGCGACGGAAAGCCCGTCGGGTTCCAACTGCTCGACATCAACCGGCACAACGAGTTTGAGCGCCGCAACTACTGGGGCCATGAGTATATGCGCCTGCTCGTCGATGCGGAAGTGCCGGCGTTCGGCTACACCACCTGTGTGCTCAGGGAAAAAGAGCTTGATAAAATCCCCGTCAACTTCCCGAAAGACCCGCGGGTGGACAGGGTCAAAAAGTATGTGCTTGAAAACAGCCGGATAAAAGCTGTCTTCGACACGAAGAACGCCGCGATTGTGTCGCTGAAAGACAAACAGACCGGCCGCGAGTTTATCGACCCACAGAGGCCCGCGGGCATTTTCCGGCTCATCGAGGAGGACGACGCGGAAGGCATGACCTCGTGGAAGGTCGGCCGCTATATGAACATCGAACCCCTGACACGCGGCGTCAAACTGCGCGAAGCGGTTTCGGGCCCAGGCGCGCTCAGGCAATGGGTATCCTACGCCGTTCCCTTCCGCAACTCCAACCTGCAAGTCACGGTCAGCCTCGACAAAGACAGTGCGAGGCTCGATTTCGCCGTGGAATGCGACTGGAGGGAAACCTCGCGCAAAGGCAGCACGATTCCCCAATTGAACTTTTATATGCCGTTCGCTTACGCGTGCGGCCGGTATAAATACGACATCCCGTTCGGCACCATCACCAGGGACGCGCTCGATTCCGACGTGCCCGCCAACAGCTGGGCGATGGCCGTTCCCGAGGACGGCGGCGCCGCGGTCGTCGTGGCGACGGGCACGAAATACGGCTTCCGGGGGTTTGACAACGCCTTAGCCGTGTCTTTGATCCGCAGCTCCTATGACCCCGACCCCCTGCCGGAGACCGCGGTTCACAAGTTCGGCTTTTCGGTCATGCTGACAGATTCCGCGAAGGCGAACGCCGATATCATCCGCAGCGTGTTTGACTTTAACAACCCGCTTACCTATCTTTCCGGCACAAAGCACGAAGGCCGCTTCGGCCTCAGCGGGGGTTTCCTGGAGCAGACCGGCGGCGGCGTGACGGTCTCGGCGGTCAAACTCGCCGAGGACGGCAGCGGCAAATTGATCCTCCGCGTTTACGAGTGCGAGGGCAACGCGGCGCAGACCGAATTCCGGTTTGCCCGTGAAATCAAGAATGCCGTCTATGTCGACATCAACGAGAAGGAAACGGGGAAAGCAGGCATTTCGGCGGACGGAAATACGCTGCGCTTTGACTGCGAGCCTTACGCCATGGCAAGCGTCAGCGTGGAATTCAAATAACACAACGGGGCGTTAAACAGGAGAGTACGATATATCCCTCGTCCTTTTCACGGTGGAGATCCAATACTTCAACGGAGTGAGACTATGCTGGAACATCAAAAATGGATGTATTACCCGGAGGACCTGGTTACCGAATGGAAACAGGCGAAGGACGAAGGGAAAGACGTCGACCACCTTAAAGCGATGTGCGAAACGGTCTCGAAACAACCCCGTTCGGCGGATTTTACCGCGCCGGCCGATGAAATTGCCAAAAAAATAGCCGAAGCGCCCGTCGTTGAGGGTTACCCTTACACGGAACCGTCGGCGCTTGAAGATATCCGGACCGCAAGACCTGTAAAGCGATATAACTTTACATATAAGATGGCCGATAAGACACTGCGGGATAAACTGTCGGGCGCGTGGACGGGCCGTATCGCGGGATGCCTGCTGGGCAAACCGGTCGAAGGCTGGCGCCGGGAGCGGATTGAGAAGTTGCTGACAGGCACGAACAACCGGCCGCTCGCGCGCTATATGACGGCAAACGACTTCACCCCGGAGCTCATCAAAGGCTGCGCCGTCAACATCGACGGCTGTTGGGCGGATAAAATCGAAGGCGCCGCCCCGGTGGACGACGACACGAACTACACGGTATTTGCCCTGAAACTTTTGGAAACCTTCGGCAGGGATTTTCGCCCCGCCGATGTGCTGGAAGCCTGGCTCGGCTGGCTGCCGATGCTGACGACCTTCACCGCCGAACGGGCCGCTTACCGCAACGCGGCGATGGGGCTTTTACCGCCGCAGACGGCCGTTTACCATAACCCCTTCCGCGAATGGATCGGCGCGCAAATCCGCGGGGACTTTTTCGGCTACATCCACCCGAGCAACCCGGAAGCGGCCGCGGGCATGGCCTGGCGCGACGCGAGCGTGTCGCATGTCAAAAACGGCATTTACGGCGAGATGTTCGCCGCCGCGATGATTGCGGCCGCTGCAGCGAGCGACGATACGCGAACCGTCATCGAGGCGGGGCTCGGAGAGATACCGGAAAAATCCCGTTTAAGGGAAGCGATTGAGAAGGTCATCGGCTGGTACGATCAGAGTTTGCCTTACGACGAGGTGATGGACCATATCCACGGACTGTTCGACGAGGCGGACGGCCACGGCTGGTGCCATACCATCCCCAATGCGATGATCGTGGCCGCCGCGCTGCTTTACGGCGAAAAGGATTTCGGCAAAACCGTCTGCCTAGCCGTGGAAGCCGCGTTTGACACCGACTGCAACGGGGCAACCGCCGGCTCGGTGCTCGGGATGATGCTCGGTGCCGGCGGCATTCCGGAATACTGGAGCCGGCCGTTTCACAACCGCCTGCTGACAAGCATCGCCGGCTACCCGGAGGTGACGGTGGAGGAATTGGTGGAGAAGACGGTCGGGTTTGTTATAAAATGAGGAGGCTTTTTTATAACTTGCCCCCTTTCGAAATGGGGGTAAAGGACTGAAGTCCTTGCACGCGAAGCGTGACGGGGGATTCTTAAAAAGTGTAAGCCTCGTAGAATGCTAAGAATATTGCCCCCTTTCGAAATGGGGGTAAAGGACTGAAGTCCTTGCACGCGAAGCGTGACGGGGGATTCTTAAAGAGCGCAAGCCGCAAAGAATACTAAGAATCCTCCACCGCCTGGCGGCGGTCCCCCTCCTTTCGAAAGGAGGCTTTTTTGCACGCGAAGCGTGACGGGGGATTCTAAAAAAGCGCAAGCCTCAAAGAATACTAAGAATCCTCCACCGCCTGGCGGCGGTCCCCCTCCTTTTGAAAGGAGGCTTTTTTGCACGCAAAGCGTGACGGGGGATTCTTAAAAAGTGTAAGCCTCGTAGAATACTAAGAATCCTCCACCGCCTGGCGGCGGTCCCCCTCCTTTTGAAAGGAG
>DAITOC010000032.1:0-6815 GCA_036834305.1 Clostridiales bacterium | reverse complement strand
GCTTTTTTTATTTGCCCCCTTAAAAAGCGGAAGCCTTAAAGAATACTAAGGGTATTGCCCCCTTTCGAAAGGGGGTGGCGCGCGAAGCGTGACGGGGGATTCTTAAAAAGCGCAAGCCTCAAAAACACTAAGAATCCTCCACCGCCTGGCGGCGGTCCCCCTCCTTTCGAAAGGAGGCTTTTTTTATTTGCCCACTTTCGAAATGGGGGTAAAGGACTGAAGCCCTTGCGCGCGAAGCGTGACGGGGGATTCTTAAAAAGTGCAAGCCTCAAAAACACTAAGAATCCTCCACCGCCTGGCGGCGGTCCCCCTCCTTTTGAAAGGAGGCCTTTCTTACACCGACGCTAAGTTCCCGCTTACAGCTTCAACACCAGTTTATAATCATCCTCATCCCCTAGACGCTGCCGGCCGCCATCATGGTTTCGCCGCCGTCGTCAAAGACGCCCCAGTGCTCGTCCGCCGAGAACCGGTCCTCGTCTTTTTTCAGCACTTTTATGAGCATGGCTTTCGTTCCTTTCCGGTTTCAGACGAGCAAGGTCTTGATGTTCGAGCCGGCTTTCACGGCCGCGAACGCTTCGTTGATGTCCGCGACGCGATAACGGGCGGCAACGGACAGAATGCCTTCGTGGAGCCGCGGGTTCGCCTGCAGAAACGCCAGATAGTCGTTGACATCCCGGACGGAATATTGCGACGAGCCGATGATGCGCAAGGCGTTGAAGGTGATGGTTTGCGGCGGGATGTCCACCGTTCCGCTGTCGGAATACTGCCCGGGAATCAGGTAGGTCCCGCGGTTCCGCAGCAGTTTCAGGCCTTGAGGCACGGCCTGCGGGTTGCCGGAGGCCTCGAGGACAAGGCCGGCGCCCGCCCCTCCCGTCAGGCCTTTCACCCGGCTGACAAGATCCTCTTCGGGCGTGGATTCCAGGCTGAACACCTCCGCCGCGCCGAAGCGCCGGGCGGCCGCTTCTTTTTGCGCGTTGGCGCGGCCGGTCACGGCGATGATACTTTTCACGCCGAGTGACGCGAGACAGAGAACGGCGAACAGGCCGACCGGCCCGAGCCCCTGCACCACCGCGGAACCGGCTTTTTCCGGTTCGACGCCCGCTTTTCTTGCGAGGGCGAAGGCGTGCAGAACCGTCGGCCCCGCGCAGGCGAACACCGCGGCCGTTTCGGCGTCGATGCCTTCCGGGATTTTAATGAGATTCTTCACGGGGGAATAGTTGTATTCGCTGAAGCCGCCGTAAAAATGCGGCGGCGTGTCGGGGTCGCCGGCGTTGGTTAACCCCATGTTCAGGCAATTCGCGTCGTCGCCTTCGCGGCACAGCAGGCACTCGCCGCACGGGCACGCGATGTCGACGATGACGCGGTCGCCGGGTTGTATGCCTAAAGACGCGCCGTCTTTCATCGATAATTCTTCCACCGTTCCGACGAATTCATGGCCGATGACGGCCGGGAACGGCACCGGGATTTTTCCGTTGTGGATGTGGACATCCGTGCCGCATACCCCGCTCGCGATGAGTTTGATTTTCGCCATCCCTTGCGGTGGCGGCGTCAGTTCATAGTCTTTGAGCAGGAACGGCTTGAGCGGCCCTTGAAAGACCGCCGCTTTCGCTTTGTTCATCTTCGTATCCTCCGGTTCATCATTCTTCAACGCGCGTTTCAAACCCGTTTTTTTCATAGATGGCGGCAAGTTCGAGCACCCGGTCTTTGACCGGCGGCTCGAGCCCGGCGACGCGGTAAGGCAAGCCGAGCGCCGCGTATTTGCCTGCGGCGAGGCGGTGGAACGGCAGCAGGCAGACGCGCTTCGCGCCCGCGTCTTTCAGAAGCCGCGCCGCGGTTTCGGCATACTCCGAAGTATCGGAGACGCCGGGAATGACGGGCAGGCGGACCGTAACCCGGCCGCCGTCGCGGATAAGCTGCTTCAGGTTGTCATAAACGAGGCGGAAACTGCCGCCGGTATGCTCCCGATAGTCTTTTTCACTGACGCTTTTCAAATCGCAAAAGAATTCATCTGTAGAGGGAAATACCTTTACGATATTTTTGTAAGGCACATGGCCCGATGTGTCGATAATAACGGGTATACCCGCGTTTTTCGACTCGCGCGCGAGCGCCGCCGCGAACTCCGGCTGCAAAAGCGGCTCCCCGCCGGACAGGGTGAGGCCGCCGCCCGACTCGTCGTAAAACTCCTTGTCGCTTAAAACCGGCTTCATGACTTCGCCGACGGTCATCGGGCAGCCGCTGCGTTTCAGCGCGCCCGCCGGGCAGTTTTCGGCGCAGACGCCGCAGTCGGTACAAAGTGACCTGTGAAAGATGTGCCGCCCGCCGTCGAATGTGTGGGCGCGGACAGGGCAACGCTTCGCGCATTCCCCGCAGGCAGCGCAGAGGTTCTCAAAGTAAAGAAGCGCGGGTGAAACCGGAATCGTTTCGGGGTTGTGGCACCACGCGCAGCGTAAAGGGCAGCCCTGAAGAAACACCGTCGTGCGGATGCCCGGGCCGTCGCCGATGGAAAAACGCTGTATCGAACTGACCAATCCCGTCGTTTCCATTCAACCCCCATGCTCCGTTCTTTCGAGAATATCGCGCTGAACGGATTGGTCGAGGGTGACATAATAGGCGCTGAAGCCCGAAACCCGAACCACCAAATCCCGGTACCGTTCCGGGTTTTCCATCGCGTCGAACAGCATCGAGCGGGAAACGGCGTTGATCTGCAGTTCCTGCCCGCCTTTTTTGAAATAGGTTTTCACCAGCGCGCGCAATTTGGCGCGTTTTTCCGCGTTAACAAACACGGACGGCTCGTACTTCTGGTTGAGCACCGTCCCGCAGGCAACGAGCGTGTAATCCGGCTTTGTCACCGACCGGACGACGGCGGTCGGGCCGTCTTTGTCCCTTCCGCGCATGGGGGACGCGGCATCGCTGAGCGGTTCACGGGCACGCCGGCCGTCGGGCGTCGCGGCGACTTCCCGCCCGGCGGGGATGTTGCTCGTGTTCGACGCCATGGCGGTGTAAATGGCCCCGCCGTCGCGCGTGCTGTATTTCGAAAATACTTCGTTGGTGAAACGAACGTACCAAACGGCGTATTTGTCGGCCGCGTCGAGGTTGTTGCCGTATTTGGGAGCTTTAAGAAGCTCGTTTCTCAGCTCCCCGTACCCCTCGAAATCCGCGAGCAGCGCGTCCCGCAAAACCGGCAGGCTGACAAGCTTTTTATTAAAAACCGTTTCCTCGACGGCGGCGAGGGAATCGGCAGCCGTCGCGATGCCCATGCAGCCCGCGCCGTGCGCGGAGGGGTAAACGGCGCCGCCATCGTTGATATCGAGGCCCCTGCCAACGCAGTCCGCGCAAAAACAGGACAGAAACGGCTGGGTGAACATGAAGGGGTTGTACCGATCGTTTTGGTTGCGGAACAGCATCATGTATTCCGACGCGCCGAAACGGATCTGTTCCCTGACCGCGCCGAGGAATTCGTCCATCGTCGTGAATGCCTCCGCCTCACCGGTTTCCGGCCCGAGCCGGGCTCCCGTGAGCATGCAGCGGCCGTTGTTGAGCGCGAGTTCTATGTATTTGGGGACATTGAAGCGGCCGTCCGACCAGGGTGGCTGCTTGCCCGGAATGAAATTCTCGATGCAGCCGACCATGCAGTAATCCCGGCAGTCTTCCAAAGCGTAACCGTGCCGCGCGAGCGCCGGGATGTTGACCTCGTCGTTCATCAGCGCCGGGTAGCCGAGGCCCGTGCCGATGACTTTCAGGCATTCGTCAAGGAATTCGTCGGGTATGCCGTCGTATACCCGGGCGGACAGGTTCGGGCCCGGTATGTTGCAGTTTTTTACCGCTTCCAGAATCAAATAAGACAGCTCATTGACGGCGCCTTCGCCTTCGCGGCTGACGCCGCCGATGGCGATATTGACCACGTCGTCGCCGCCGAAATACCGCCGTTCGCCGATTTTAACCAGCGTGCACTCGATAAGTTCAAGCGCTTCTTCCCGCGTCAGGGCGCCGTTTTCGATGTCTTTTTGATAAAACAGGTACAGGATTTGGTCGAGCCGGCCGAGCGCCATGGCGTAGCGGCCTTCGTACAAAAACGCGGTATGAACAAACCATATAAGTTGGAGCGCCTCGTGAAAACTTTCCGGCTTGCCGGCCGCGAGCTTTTCGCAAACGGCCGCGGTTTTGAATAAGTTCGCTTTCTGTTTTTCGCCGGCGGCCTGCCGGGCCTTTTCCGCCGAGGCGGCGGCGTATTGGCGGATCATGCCGCCGAACGCCCGCATCGCGATTTCCGCCGCCCGCAGAAACACCTGTTTCTTTTGAAAATCCGCGTCGTGTTCATGCGCTTTCAGGGAGCGGCGGATTTTTTCGAGCGTCCCGCCGACGCCGTCGGCGAGAAAGGCCGCGTAATCCGGCGCGAAATGATCGGCGTTGGTCAAAAATCCGTTGGCGCCGTAACTCGCGCAGACCCGAGCGGCCTGTTTGAGCAATTCTTCCGGGATAGCGGAACGGCCGGACAGCAGGCCCCGTATAGAGCCGGCGATCCGGTCGTTTTCATAGATGTGTTTTTCGTGGTTTAAGAAGAGGGACGCCGCGGCGTAAGCCCTCGCGATTGGGACCGGCTCGTCGTAACGGCCCTCATAGCCCCGGAATTTCAAATAATCCGCGAAAGGAATCCCTTCGGGGGCTTCGCGCATTTCGGCTTTGAGGTTTTCAAGGCAGCTCATGGACCGGCCCTCTTCCCCCCGTTGAATCGTCATTCTACACTGTCAGTATAGTAACATATTCAAAAGAGGATGTCGAGGGTTCGCAAAAACAGGCGGCGCCCTTTCGGGCGCCGCAATGAGATAAGTTCCGGTTACAGGGAATTAATGAGGCTCAACTGTTTGAGATAAAACGCTTTGACATCCACCGCGCGGGTAAGGCCGCCGGTTATCGACAAATGGTCCCCCGCGAACGTCGGCATCACGTTCCAGACACCGGGCGTGACGCTGCCGGCGTTAAACGTCTTTTGCGGCGCGCCGTTGGGCGCATAGCAGGATATCGTGTTGACGATGCCGTCGTTGTTGAACCATTTTTTGTCATAGACGATGCCGCCGGGGGTCGTGCCCTTCGCCGCGCCGAGATAGGTGCCGGTCGGCAGCAGGACGATGTCGGTAAGTTTCAGGCTTGGCACGCGTGTGCCGGAAAGCCGGACGGAGGTCGTCGAATCGGTCGGGAAGGAGAAATAATAGATGTCGCCGAAGGTCGAAAGGTTTTTGTTGAGTTGCGCCGCGCCGTCGAGGGACAGGTCATAAACGCCCGTGTCGGCGCCGATGCCGTTGGTGAAAATCTTGGTCATGTCTTTGAGGTAGTTGATGATGGCGATTGAGCTTTCGTCGGTCACGCCGACGATCTTTTCTCCGTCTTTGGGAAGAAGAAAGGCAACGGGTTTTGACAAGTTGGTCATCGTCGTTCCGTTATGGGGCGAGGCCATGGTTGTTATGCTGTTGATCCAGCCGGTTTTGCCGCCGGTGAAAAGGCCGGAAACTTCGCCTTCGGTGGTCCCGGTGACTTCCTGCGGGGAACCGTACGCTAACAACTGCGACAAGAGCCGCACCGTCGCGCCGCCGAAACTGTGGCCGACGAAGTTGACCTTATCGGTTTCACTCCACGCGGGAATGAGCGCCCTGCCGGTGTAGTCCGTGCCGTAGCGGCTGTGTTTGTAAAGGGCGGAGTGTACCCGGCCGTAGTCGACGACGGTACCCGTCATCTGGGCATACAGTTCACAGGCTCTGTCCCACGCGCTGCCGACCGGGTCAACGGAGGCGGCGTAACACGCGAACCCCCGGGAATTCAAATACCCCAAGAGGTCGCCGCTGCTCATACCCCAATATTGGTAGGTCTCGTTGATTCCGCTGTATTGCCCCCAGCCGGCGTAGCCGGAAACGAAGACAAACGGGTATTTCGGTTTCGCGCCATCGGCGGCGCCCGCGAATGTGGTCATTGGCAACGCGCACAAAACAAATGCGATAAAAACGCAAAAGGACTTCTTAACCGCGGATAGTTTGTCCGATCTTAACATCGTGTCACCCTTTCTGTCATACGAGTACAACACCTCAAACACGCGGTTTCAAGCGTTATCGGCGAAGAGCTATTCCAGGGAGTCGATCAAACGAAGATGCTGCAGATAAAAATCGTTGATATCCACCGTGTAAGAAAGGCCGCCGATAATCGCCGCGTGGTCGCCCATAAAAGTGGGCATAACATTCCAGACGCCTTTGGGAATGTCGACGGGGTTATATGCCTGCTGCGGCGTACCCCGGGGGGCGGTGGTCGAAACGGTGTTGACGACGCCGTCGTTGCTATACCAGGTGTTGTCAATATTAGAGCCTTCCAGAGTGACCGACGAGGTGCTGCCCATATAATAGGTCGGAATCCATAAAACAGGGTCCGTCAGCCTGATGTCCGGCATTCTTCGGTCGGTAAAAAACGCGGGTGTCGTCGAGTCCGTGGGGTAAGAGAAATAGTAGACACCGGGCAAGGTGTCAATCGTCTCATTGAGCGCGGCCGCGCCGTCGATGGTCAGGTCATAGACGCCCGTGTCCGCCTCCCGGGTGCCGAAAATCAGTTTGTTGACACCGTAGATCGTTTCAAAAATAGCGCTTTCGCGGATAACCTCACGCCCGGGTTCACCGTTAATCGGGAAATTGACCAGGTTGGACGGGTCGATAAGCAGCGTGAGAGTTGTTCCGTTGTGAGGGGACGCCAATGTGGTGATGCTGTGAACGAGATCCGCTTTGCCGCCCGTGAACAGGCCGGAAATTTCGTCCGCCGGGGTCTCGGCGAGTTCCATTTCG
>DAITOC010000031.1:0-14505 GCA_036834305.1 Clostridiales bacterium | reverse complement strand
GCATAGGGCAAGCCGGCATGCAGATATCCCCAGGGGTAGCGGCCCAAAATGAGCAGAGGCCCCTTGCCGTTTTCTCCGATAAAGGAGAGGTCTTCGAGCATATCCTCATAGATTTTTGCAGAACTCCGTACGGTCAGGAGTCCTTGGGCTGGTCCGCTTTGCAGCCGGCAATCCAATGCTTCGTCTATCGCCGGCATATGGCTGATATCCCGGTAGAAATGCTCTGCCGTGATCACATCAAAATCAATGTTTTCATAGGCCTGGGCGCCTGTCTGGCAGAGTAAAACCGCGGCGAAGCCATAAAGCGCCAGCTTCTTCTGCAGGCCTCCGTGCTTCCCCTCCCGGTCTTTTTTCTTTTTAAGCGGGGCGGGCTGCCGGATTTCATCAGCCACGGTTTTTATAAAAAGAAGGCTGGCCAACACGGAAGAAAACAAGCCCAGGCTCATCAGTTTGATCCCTTGGTTGGACGCGACATCTTCAAAAACAGCGACTATGATACCCCAGCACCACAAAAACCCGAACACGCGTTTGTCTTTCCGCTCACTGAGCCAATACGCAAAAAGCCCCAGTACGGAAACCGGCAGCATACACAGCAGATAATTGTAAAAATCGTCTGAACCGGCCAAAAAGCCGATAAACAGCAGCGTAACGGCCGCGGCGGCGGCGAGATATGCCTTCCTGCGTCTCAGCCGGTTTTTATCAAGGAAAGTGACCGCTATAAGAACGGTATACGCCGCCCAAACGGCCGGGTTGATATAATAGAAGTCCTTCAAGGACTGCCGCAAGTCAAAAATATTCTGCCCGGCGCCGTAGGCGTTGGAAATATTGTAATCCGAATCCTCAAACAGATGAGGCAGATTTGCCGTAATCTCGCTAACGGAAGCGCGGGAAAGCAGAAAAACGAAGAACACGAGCGCAACAGCGGCAATGCCCAGCGTCGTCCAAAACCAACTCTGCAAAGACGCGTTTGAGCCCCGCGGAACGGGTTCCCGGCCGCTTCTTTTCCGGTGGAGGGCGGAGAGCAGAACAGCGGCGGAATACACGGCATAAACCAGGGCGATAAACGGGTTGCAAAGCACAAGGCACGCGAAGAGGATACCGGTAAGTATTCTGCCCGCCTTGTTCAATTTGGCAACCGAAAGCAGAACGCCTATCAAGGCTGACAGGTAAGCGATGAGGGAATAGTAAGATACCGCCATAACGGTCGCCGGCACAAAAAGACCGGTAATCAGCACCGCGAAAATACTGACCTTCCCGAATTTTCGGAGAAGCAGATACAACGATACCGAAACAGCGGCATTGAACGCAACAAACAGATACCGAAAGGTCAGGATTATACCATCGGCAGAGCCCGTCATATTAAAAAACAGCTTGACCGGCCAATACAGGAAGAACGAAAAGAGCTGAATCACATTCCATTCTTCCGCGAGCATGGCGTCGCCGAACATAAACCGGTGGCCGAATGTCAGGTACCAGTATTCATCCCAGAAACCGAAGCCGTAGGGCGCTTTCCAGATTAAAAAAGCAACCGTACCGGCCAGTGCGATAAACGCGACCCAGTCCTGAGCTTTTGGCACCGCGCTTTGATGAAGTGTACGCAACTTTGTCACATCCTGTCAGCCCTGAGACCGGAGTATTCGGACCGTGGACTGATTCGAATACAGAAATATTCACAGACCCGGCGGCCGGGCTTTATTAGTCATTTTGAGTGTTCAGCAGGTTTTCGGCCAAAGCTTAACGCGGCCTTTTTTAGCCTCTTTCAAAGTCTTGCCGATATATTCCCCGGCAATCCGGATAGCGAGCAATTGGATGGCACCGATGGCCCACACCGCGGTGAAAACAATCAGCCAGGCGTGTTCCCTCACGGCCATGAGCCCCGCGAACAACGATTTCTGCTGGCCGACATTGCGCGACAGGCTCAAGCCGGAAAACAGGCTGTCTTCTTTATGCAGCGTTTTGATGAGTTCCCATGTGCTGTCTTTCGACCCGTCGTCCAAAAAAACGACTTTGCTGTTTTCGCCAACGAGCCCCCCGGTTCATGAGTTCCCCTATTTTTTCCCGCAGGCGGCTTGCCGTTTCGCGGAGAACATCCTCTTCGTTGAAACAGGGGACGACGATATACAATGTGCCGTTCATTTTATCGCCCGATTTCCGCTTCCTTGGAGTTCCCCCCCGGGAAGGCCGGTTTTCGCGAATTCCGCCACTGTATTGACATAGGCTTCCGGGATGCCGGTATCAAACATGACGCCGTCCACCAACACACCGTAAAGCGCCGTTTTTCGCCGCACCTCGTCGAGGGCGTCGGTGAGCTGTATCTCGCCGTTCGAGGTCAGATTGCTTTGAATATGCTCCTCGAGAATCTCAAAAACTTCGGGAGTGAGCACATATTCCCCGAACACGGCGTAAAACGCGTCCCCGTTCGTGTCTCCGGGTATTCTCAACGCTTCTTTCGCTTGCTCCACGGACGGTTTCTCCGTCATTTTATCAACCTTGATAATACCGTCCATGCCGGTTTGCCGGACCGGCGAACCGGTTAAAACCCCGTAATGGATAACATTCCGCGCCGGTATGCGGTGAACCGACAGGGTTGTCTTTTTGGTTTTATCGAACGCATCCAGCAGCTGGCCGGTGCAGTTGACTTCGCTGTGTGTGCGGTAAATCGTATCCCCCAGCGCCAAAAGCACGGGCTTATTGTCCGCAAAGCTTCTGCACTGATATACCGCGTGGCCGAACCCGCGCTTCTCTTTCTGAACGACATACTCGATTTGGCTGCCGATACGGCGGATAAACCGCTCGTATGCTTTCAGGTGGGCGGGTAGCTTGTCAAAGTATTCGTCCGATAAGCCTTCGTTGAAATACTTATGATACTGCTCCCTGTCCTCTTCCCCGTTGATGACCAGGCAGAACTCCTCGATGCCGGCGCGGTCCAGTTCCTCAAGCAGTACGAGGATAACCGGTTTCGCGATGCCGTCCCTGTCCACGACGGGGAAAAAGTCTTTTTTCAAAAACCTGGACGCCGGATACATCCTCGTGCCGTAGCCCGCTACCGGTATAATCGCTTTTTTAACGCTGTGCCTGGGGGAAAGCGTCAGGGTATAGGCGTCCATATGCCGTTGAGTTTTTAAGTAATCCGCCAGTTTTTCCTGGCAGGCCTTATCTTTTGCCAGCAGCTGAACGGCGCCGTCTCCCTGCGAACCGACCCCTTTGCCCCCGAAAGTCAACTCCAAAACCACCGGATCTTCCAGAACGCTGTGCAAAACCGGCGCGGCCAGCTCTTCAGGTGAGGCAGGCGCGACTTTCTCATCAAACAACCGCTGCGCGCAGGCCATCAGCGCGCCGAGGTCCCGTGCTCTGCCCTGCTCGATGAAGTTTGCCGCCCGGCTCACAATCTCACGGTTATTGATGCCGAGCGCCTCGTGAAGACCGCGGTCCAGAACGGTCTGCGGGTAAGGATAGCTTCTGTTCAGGTCCGCCAATATCCGGACGGTATCTTTATTCGCCATCAAATCGGCGAACACAAAATATAATTCGCCGCCGCAGGTCAGGGCGGATGCTTCAATGTCGTTGCCGTCAAAGACCATGCGAACCGGACGAATACCGAACGCGCATGCCTGGTCCAGCCGGCCGCAGCGCGATGGGGTGCGCTGCTCGCCGTTATAAGCCACCAGCATTTCCCCTTTGATACTCAAACGCAAATCATAAATCCGATTAAAGGCTTTCGCGACGAGAACGCAAATCGCGGCGCTCGAGGACAGCCCGCGTTTCATGGGGAGCGTTCTTTCCGTAATGCATATTTCCAGACCGCCGACGGAATAATTCTCGTTGACATAAGAGGCGACGCCCGCAACATAGGAATAGAATCCACCGCCGCGCGCGATTTGCCTGAGCTTATCGGTCGACATCTCACATTCCAGCCGTTCGTTTTCCTCGCCGGCGATACGAGAGCATATGACGAACCGGTCATTTTGGCGCACACGCGCGCTTATTCCCTGCTCGATGCCCGTTACGATGGCTTCGCCCGGCTCAATGCCCGCGTTAAACACACGCTGCGCGCCCGCCCAGTCGCTGTGTTCGCCGAACAGGCAAAGTCTGCCCGGAACAAAGATTTCAAACTGGTCTTGTTTCATTGACTATTCAACTCGCCTCTATCAAACTGGAAAAAAGGAATTTAATAAAAGTATATATAAAGTATTTTGCTATGCCGGTTGAAGCAAAAATCAGCAAAAAGCCGATCAACTGCGCGACATGCCATTCGTCTGTGAGAAGCGAGTCCCCCAAAGTCATTCTGTGGGCGAAGGCCGTGTACCAGCTTTCGTCATCGAAGCCGAACCCGTAGAACGCCCGTACGCAAAGCAACGCCGCCGCCCCGGCAAAACACAGGTAAGCGATGCGGTCCGCGCGCTTTTCCGTTTGCGCGTTATGAAACGATTTCAGTGCAATCACATCCCGGCTATGAGACACCTTACGGCCGATAGCTGTTGCAGGCGTCAATAACTCTGTCGATTTCGCTGTCTGTCAGTTCCGGGTAAACGGGCAGGGAAACGCAGTGCCCGGCGAGCCATTCCGCGTTGGGCAAATCCCCCGCCTTATAACCAAGGTGCGCGAAGGCTTTTTGCAGATGGCAGGGCTTTCTGTAATGAACGCCGCAACCGATGTTTTTCGAGCGCAAATGCCGGATAAACTGTTCCCTGTCGGGGACGGTGACGACGAACAGGTGATAAACGGACACGCAGTTTTCCGGAATTTTCTGCTTGCCGACGTAAGGGTTTTCAATCCCGCGGCGGTAGCGCGCCGCGATGTCCGCCCTGCGGCGGTTCATTTCCTCAACAAGCCCCAGTTTGACGCTGAGCACAGCCGCTTGAATCCCGTCCATGCGCATATTGAACCCCGTTTTTATATGATCCCCTTCATCGCCTGCCGCATGGGTTTTTAACAGATTGACCTGCCTGATGTATTCGGGATTGTTCGACGTCACGCAGCCCCCCTGGCCGAAAGCGCCGAGGTTTTTGGTCGGGTAGAAGCTGAACGCCCCGATGTCGCACAAGCCCCCCGTCCGGCGGTTTTTGTAAAGGGCTCCGTGCGCCTGCGCGCAATCCTCGATGACCGGCAACTGCTTCTGCGCCGCGGCTTCCCGCACGGCGTCCGCGTCAAAAGGCAGGCCGTACAGGTGAACGCCGATAATCGCTTTCGTCTTATCGGTGATCGCCGCGCACGCCTGCCGCGCGTCAATCTGCCAGGTTTCGGCGTCGCAGTCAACAAAAACGGGCGTGGCCCCCGCGTAAACCGGGCCCCACGCCGTCGCGATAAATGTGTTCGTCGGCACGATGACTTCGTCCCCGCGGCCGATGCCCAAAGCGAGCGTTGAAAGAAAGACCGCGCTCGTACCGCTGTTGACGCACGAAGCGTAGTCGACCCCGCAAAACCGCGCGAATTCAATTTCAAATCTTTCAACGAATTCGCCGCCGCAGTACACCGCTTTTTCGCACACGCTGCTGATGGCCTTCAAATAGTCGTCCTTATGATTTTGAAAAGGCCGTTTTAAATTGCAGAACTCGATAAATTCGTTCATGGAGTATTCCTTAAACCGCCTTCTTGATCAATCCGAGTCTGTCAGTTGCTCGGCGATGATATAGCGCGGCCTGTTTTTTGTTTCAATGTATGTTTTACCGGTGTACTCGCCGATTATTCGAATCGCGGTGAGCTGCAGCGCCAGAAGGAGCCACACGGAGGCGGCGACGGCCGGCCATGGCTCGAACACGCCGCTTCGGATTCGGATTATCGCGAAGGCGGCAGCCGACACGGCAAACGCCGCGAAAGCCAGCGCGGCCGGCAGGCTTATCCATTGAATGGGCTTAAAGCTGAAGGAGGTAATCGCTTCCACCGACAGCGAAATCAGTTTTCCCGGGGAATACTTGGATTTCCCCGCGAACCGCTCTCCCCTTTCGTGGTATACGATGGAAGACGGGTAGCCCATCAGGGGTATGAGCGCGGGCAGGAACATGTTGACTTCCGCGTACCGGCAAAGGGACTCCACCGCCCTCGAGCTCATCAGGCGGTACTGGGAATGGTCGGGGATCAATTCTGTTCCCAACCGCTTCATAGTTTTATAGAAAACCCTCGCGGGGAACTTCCTAAAAAAGCTTTCTTCTTTGCGCGAGCTGCGCACGCCGTAAACGATATCGCTGCCTTTATAATAGTCTTCAATCATATCGTCAATCGCGTTGATGTCGTCCTGCAGGTCGGCGTCCATGGTAATCATCAAATCCGCGTATGCTTTCGAAGCCGTCAACCCGGCGATATAGGCGTTTTGTTCGCCGCTGTTGCGCGAAAGGCTGATGCCCGTAAACAGGCTGTCTTCCCCGTGAAAGCGCTTGATGAGTTCCCAGGTTTTATCCTTGGAACCGTCGTCGACAAACACAACCCTGCTGTTTTCGCTGATTTTGTCCGCCGCCATCAAATCCCCGAGTTTTTGTTTGAGGCGCCTGCGGGTCTCGGGAAGAACCTCTTCCTCGTTGTAGCAGGGTATTACCAGATACAATGTGTCGCGCATTCTACCATTCCTTTGTCTTTTGCCCGTTCACAGAACCGTTGTGATTATATATCAAGCGGCTGTTCATTGTCAAACAAAGCGATCTGCGGCAAGGCCTCGCGGCCTTCGTTTCGGCTCCTTATTAATTCCAAAAGAATTCCAAACGGTTGAACTTCGACAGCACGGAGAACAAACTTAAATAAATCAAAATGAAATACGCCGCCGACGGGTTTTTTATAAAAAAGTTTTCAATTTTTTCCGCCGAAGAACGCACGGCGTTGTTGTTTACACCGAAAAAATACAGAGCGAAACCGGTTTGCGCGAAAACCGCCGCCGAAACAAGGTTCGCCCGGTATTCGCCGGTCCGGATAAAGGGCGAGGCCACGCTTATAAGCGGCAGCAGCGCGATGAGGGCCGCTTTCAACCGAAAGGCTTTGTCCTCGCGCGCGGCCCCCGCCCAGAGGATCGGAAACAAGACCAACGCCGGCAGAACCACAGCGGCGCTCAGCGCGAGCAGCTGCCACGCTCCCGGTTGAGCCGGCCCGAACAAACCGGCCTTCCTGCTGAACAAAAAATACGCGGCGGCCGATGATATGGCGCACGCGGCCGCCGGCAGCAGGCGGGCTTCGGGTTTTTCTGTTGCTTTTATTTTTATTTTGGCTTTTGCTTTCGCTTTACCCTTATTTTTACCGGCGGTTATTTTCGCCTCGTTGCCCACGGTATCGCCGCAGAAGGCTAAGACCATAAGCATGGGCAGGTATGTCACGACAAACGACGGTTGCAACGCGGCGCAGGCAAAACAAACCACCGGGATTCTCCATTTTGTCCGCGGCTTACCGGTAAAAGAGAAGCAGGCCATTGTCAGCAGGACAACAGCGGCGTTCATAAAAACCGCGTTGTCGAGGTACCAGGTGTCAAGCTGCAAAACGGGGCTGCCGGCATACGAAACAAGAAACATCGCCGCGAGAAACATCGCCGCGTTTTTACTCCGTTCGCCCGCGGCGCGCGCGGCGGCCCCCGCCGCCCACGCGAACACGCCCGCCGCCGCGGCAACCACCGCGAAACGCAAAACGACGGGAGGGGAAATCGTGACGGACGGCCGGTTAATTCGAAATAAAAGGTACAGGAAAAGCACCGGCTCGATGCGGATTTTTTTGAAAAAGCCTCCGGCCAATTCTCTTCCTCCTTTAACCCGGCAACCGCTTACGGCAGCCAATACAGTTCTTTAAACAGTGTCCGGAGTCCCGGCTTCACGGGATACGCCGCGAACAACGACGCGTAAAAAGAGACAATCAAAACGGCGAATACCGGCTGCCGGGCAAAAAACGCCCAGACTTTTTCCGCCGCGCGGCTGACAGCCGGATGGCGGTGGATGATAAAATAGAAAAGCAGGCAAAACTGCACGAAAACCCAACCCGACCTTCCTCGGAAGGAGTCGGTCGAGAGGATAATCAAGGGCAGCCTCGCCAAAGGCGCCAGCGTACACAGCCAAAGGATGAATCTCCCAAACTTTTCTTTTTCCTCTTTCAACGCGGCAACCCATATCGCGTAAAACACGGCCGCCGCAGGCAAAAGGTATACCCCGGCGCGCAGGTTCTCCCACAGCTCCCTTGTGAGCATCTTCCGGTTGAGATAGTAGGCTTTGGTCGACTCCAAAAGCTGCGCGGGCGACATTAGAAAATAGCCTTGAATAATGGATTCGTTGGTGTTTTTTATGTCGGATTTCGATAAAATAACCCTGTTCATTTCGTCGATGTCCGCGAATGTCCCCGAGCCGTCGTACAAATAAAAATACGCCGATACGGCGGCCATGGTCAGAAAACAGGCCGCGCCAAACAAAACGGCGTCCTTTTTGAATCCGCTTTTACCCGTTTCATAAAGCACCGCTATCGCCACGGCGGGCATAAACATAAAGCCAAACGAGTGATGCGTGGCCAGGGCCATAAACAGCACCGCCGGCACAAGCCAGCGAAAGCCTCTTTTGTTGACAAGGAGCATCGCGAACAAAGCGAACAGAGCCTGCAGCCTGTCCAGAGAGAAAAAGCGCGGCAGAAAAACCGCTACGGAAAACGGGCTCGCGAAAAAAAGCGCGAGCAGAAACACCGTCATCTTTTGGGTTTCGCCGTCCGTCTTCCGGACAAGCGCGCCCGCGATGAGGGACACAAGAACAAACACGGCGATATACAAAGCAAGCAGAAACGCGTTGAGGTTTTGCGCGCTTTTGTTTTTCATAAACAGCGATAGAATAGAGCCGATAAAAAGCCGCGGGGCGAAGCCGGCGTCGCCGTAGTCAAGAACAAGAAGCCCGCGGTAAGCGTCGTAGTTGACGTCCGTCCTCTGCGTTGCCAGCTGCACGCAAAGCAAAAGAAAGACAGGCAGCTCATACTTTGTCTTATCCCATATTGTCACGAAAAAACGCTTCGGCACACGCCGCCTCCTCCCGCCGGTTTATTCTTTTTAAATTGTAAGCAAAACCCGGCGCGTTGTCAATCGGAATCCACGGGAGCCCTCCTCCGTTTTGATCCCGCCAACCTTGCAATACCGGTGCCACGGTGTTATAATTGGCTCATCAAACGAATACATATCGTTTCCGGTTTTGCGATACTTCTTGAAGGAGACGGATTTGGAAGAGTTTTTGTCTGTTTCGGTTATTATACCGGCCGTCAATGAAACGGAATCCCTCAGGGAGAATGTCGAAACGGTTATGCGCACTTGCGCGAGGGAGGACCTGGAAGAGATTCTGTTTGTTGTTTGCGAGAAAACAACGCCGGAATGCCTCAAAACAATAGGCGGTCTGATGAACGCGGGCGCCGGCCTGCCCATGACGCTGTGCCGGCAGAAACGGCCGGGTATCGGCCCGGCCATCCGCGAGTCGCTTGACAGAGTCAAAGCCGCCCACGCCGTGTATCTGGCGGCCGATACCGACACGGACGCGGCCGTTGTCTCCGCCATGATCGAAGCCGCGAAGCGGCGGCCGGCCGCCATCATCTGCGCGTCTCGTTGGCTCAAGGGCGGGGGGTTCGAAGGCTACGGGCGAGGCCGGGTGGTATTGAATTATCTCTTTCAGAAGATGCTGCAAGTTCTTTTTTTTACCCGCCTGACCGATCTGACATACGGCTACCGGTTGTTTCCCGTCAAAACGCTTCTCTCGGTCACCTGGGAGGACGACAGTTTTTCGTTCGGTATGGAAACCTCGTTGAAATGCCTGAGGCTCGGCTGTGAGTTTTGTGAAGTTCCCGCGGTTTGGCGCGCCCGCTGCCAGGGCAAATCGCAGAACTCCCCGACGGCAAAATTAAAGTATATCGGCACCGTGCTGAAGGTGCGTTTCGCGCGCGCGGACTCCTTCGTAAACACGGTTGACGGGAAGGCCGGCAAACAACGATGAAAAACATCTACATGTTCCAGCCCAATTTTCTTTACAGCAACTCCGCTCACCTGCCCTACGCGGCCGGAGCCGTCGCCGCTTACGCCTTGAAAAACGAACAGATTAAAACCGCCTGCCGGCTTAAAAAAATATATTTTTTAAGAGAAGACATCGACCGCGTCGCGGGGGAGGTTGAAGAGCCTTATCTGGCGGGATTTTCCACCTATGTTTGGAACTTTGAATACAACATAGCGCTCGCGAAACAATTAAAGGAAAAGTACCCCGCCTGTATCATTGTCTTCGGCGGCCATCATGTTCCTCCCGGGGAAGAGCTGCTCGAGAAACACCATTTTATCGATGTTCTGGTTCACGGAGAGGGCGAGGAACCTTTTGAGGGCATTCTGCTGTCGAGCCTGGGCAAATCCGCTCTCGGCAATGTTCCGAACATTTCTTTTCGCAAAGGCGGCAAGCCCGTCTCAACGGAACCGAAAACATACACCTCCTGCGATTATCCGTCGCCGTACCTGGAAGGCTGTTTTGACTCCATTTTTGACGAATACTCCGGCCTCGAACTCACTCTGCTTTTTGAAACCAACCGGGGCTGCGCCTTTAACTGCTCCTACTGCGACTGGGGGAGCCTGAAATCAAAATTGAGGAGATTTCCCCTCGAGCGCGTGTTCGCCGAAATTGATTGGGCGTGCGAGCATAAACTCGAGTTTATTGGTTGCGCGGACGCGAATTTCGGGTTGCTCCCGCGGGATGAAATCATCGTCGACCGGCTCACGGAGTTAAAGAAAACCACCGGTTACCCGCAAAAGTTCCAAACCTCTTACGCCAAAAACAACACCGAAAGAATTTTTAACATCGGCAAAAAGCTCAACGACGCCAACATGAACAAGGGCGTGACCCTCGCGTTTCAGACCTTGTCAAGGACCGCTTCGGAGAATGTGGAGAGAACCAATATCAGCATCGGGCATTACAAAGACCTGATGGCGAAATACAACGAAGCGCAAATACCCACTTACACCGAACTCATTCTCGGTTTGCCGGGCGAAACCTACGCGAGTTACGCGGACGGATTGAACGAACTTCTGAAAGCCGGCCAGCATCACGCGCTCTATATCCACAACTGCGAATGGCTTCCCTGCTCGGTGATGGGCAACCGCGCATATATGGAAAAATACGGCATCGAGACAACCGTTATCCCTCTCAACCAGCCGCACATGGAGGCCCCCGCGGAAAAGGAAATTCCCGAATACTCCCGCATCATCACGAAAACCTATTCCATGAGCAACGATGACTGGGTGAAAATGAATCTGCTGTCCGTCGTCGTCCAGTGCTTTCACCATATGAACCTTCTTCAGTTTTTCGCTCTCTACCTTTACCGGGAGCGGGGCGTGGAGTACATCGACTTTTACGAAGGCCTCCTTGCTTTTATGAGAGACAACCCCGCGACCGTCTGCGGCGCTGCTTATACGAACCTCAAAAAAAGGCTTCTTGATGTCGTCGCCGGCTGCGGCGGGCTGCTCGCTTACGACAGTGCGTTCGGCGATATTACCTGGCCTTTTGAGGAGTACGCTTACCTGAAAGTTGTCAGCGAACTTGACCGCTTTTATAACGAGATTCACGCTTTTCTGAGCCGCTTTGAAATACAGGACAAGCTTTTTCAAAACTTGTCGGACTACCAGCGTCGGATTATCAAAACACCGGGCAATAAAAAAACGGAGATACGGCTTGATTACAATTTGCACGAATACTTTACCGGTATATTCACGGGGGCCGGCGCGAAGCTTCAACCGAGGCCGTGCGTGTTAAAAATCGCGGATGACAGCGGTATTTCCGGGTGGGAGGACTACGCCCGAAAGGTCGTCTGGTTCGGCAGAAAAGAAAGCAAAAACATTTACACGGCCGGCGTTATCGTCGAGAGGATATAGCGTTCTTTATAAAAACAAGCTCCCGGTTTTGCCGGGAGCCGCTTTTTTTATTCGCGGGCAGCCTGTCATAGCTTTTTGCCGCCAAGCCCGTTTAGGCCATATTTTTTTCGTATGCCCGGGAACGCGGCGGCATAGAACACAATACCGGCGAACTCTTTAACGGACAGTAAGAGTTGGCCAAAGGCGGCAAGGTTCATTCGCTTGACTATATCCGCCGCCTGGCCGAACAGCCTTTTGGCCCAAAGCCGCTTTTCAGCGTCATCAAGTTCGTATTTGTTTGTAAATATCGCTAAGAGGAAGCAAGCGGAAATCACCTTCAAATCCCTGTCGGGCACAAAGGAGAAATTCCTGCCGATGGTGTCCATGGTGGCGAGTTTGCCCCATTGAGCCAATGTCCGCGGCCTGTCCATCTTGCCGGCCTTTATCAGGGTCTCGGTCATCTCCGTTTTCGGGAACGGCCCGAACATTCCCGGAATTTTCACCTTGGCGTTGAGTTCTTTCATATAGGCGATGGTGTTTTTCAAATCCTCCTCGGTTTCGCCGGGCAACGCGGTGATAAAGGAAACGGTCGTAAAAAGGCCGATTTCGTTGCAGTAATCTATCGTTTCCCGGGCTTTCTCAAGGTTGAGTTTTTTTCGTATGGCGCGCTGGTTTTCCGCCGTACCGCTTTCGATGCCGAAAAAGATCCAGCGGCACCCGGCGTCAAACATCATTTTCAGCTCTTCTTTGGTCATTAAATCAACCCGCATATCGCAGCTCCAGAAGAACTTTAAGCCGCTCTCGTTAAGAGTCCTGCACAGGCTGACGAGATGCTCTTTATTGGGGCTCAAAAGATCGTCGACAAAATAGACGCCGTCCATCCCGTAATTCTCGATAAGGTTCCTAAGCTCGCTCAAGTAATGCCCCGCCGGCTTGGCTCTCCATACGCATCGGGAGAACGCCGGGCTGTAGCAGTAAGCGCATTTGCCGGTGCATCCCTTTGACAAATAGATGTGAAGCATCCTTTGACAGCTTCTGTTGCGTATGAAGTATTTCCGCGGGTCGACAAAGCGGAAATCGATGACAGGCAAGTCCTTCATATCCGCGAACTCACGGTCCCTGTTGATAACGACTCGTGAGTTTTCAAAAAACGCGAGCCCGTCGACCCCCCGGAGCGGCGCCTTATCCCGCAGAGCGTTTACCAGATCGAGCATGGTTATTTCCCCGTCGCCCATAATAACATAATCCGCTTCGCCGCTTTCCAGAATCACTTCCGGTATGGCCGAAGCCATCTGCCCGCCCCACACAACAGGTATCTTCCGTTGTTTCGCCGCGCGGGAAACACGAACCGCATCGCCGAAGCAGCGGCCGCCGATAATGGAGACGCCGACGATATCCGGCTTGAAGGCGTTCAGGTGTTTTTTTACGCTCCCGCCCTCCACGATCCTGTCGTAGATTTTCACGGTATGCCCGCGGCTTGTTAAACAGGTCGCTATTGAGAGCAGGCCGAGGGGGATAACGGCCTGCTGCTTGACATAGACCGAAAGGGGATTAATCAGCAAAATCTTCGTAAAAAACACTTCCCGAAACTCTATTCAACCGTCGAATGCGGACGGCTGTCAGCGGAGGTTATATTTCTTCCGGATTCCCGGAAACATTGTCGCGTAAAAAACAATTTGCAAAAACTTTTTGCCAGAAAGAAAGACTAAAATCAAAGAATTCAGCGTGCCTCGTTTCAGGGCGTCGAAGGTCTGCCCGACGGCCTTTTTTGCGTAGATGCGTTTTTCGGTTTTTCCCCCGCGGTTTTTACCCGATATGCTTGACCACAAGAACCAGCCCGATATCACCTTCAAGTCGCGGCCGGGGACTTTCGAGAAATTTTTCCCGAGCGTATCCATCCAGGCAAGTTTGCCCCATTCCTTGTAGGTCTTCGGTTCTTCGAGCCGGCGGCTCTCAACGAGGTCCCTGTAAAGTTCCGAGGCGGGTATCGGGCCGTAGAAGGAAGCGAGTTTGACATCCGCGGCTAAGTTTTGGACATAGCGAATGGTGTCTTTCAGCTCTTCCTCGGTTTCGTCCGGCAGGCCCATAATAAAGGTCGTCGTCGTGAAAATTCCGATTTCTTTGCACCAATCGACGGCTTCCCTCGCCTTTTCAAGGTGAACGCGTTTTTTCAGCTCCTTCTGCCGGTCCGCGGAACCGCTTTCAATGCCGAAGAAAATCCAGCGGCAGCCCGCGTCGTGCATCATCCGCAGGTCTTCCTTTGAGCAGATATCCGCCCTCATATCGCAGCCCCAGACGAAATCGATTTCAGCTTCTTTGATTTTTTGGCAGACAGTCCGCAGGTATTCCCTTTTCGGGCTGAACAGGTCGTCGGCAAAGAACACGCCGTCCAAACCGTGATTTTTGGCCAAATACCGGATTTCGTTTAAGAAATATTCCGCCGGTCTCGGGCGCCAGAGGCTTTTTGAGAAACAAGGGTTATAGCAGTAGGTGCATTGATACGGGCAGCCCTTCGAGGAATAGATGTGCAGCATTCTTTCGCAGCCGACATTGACCGTAAAATACTTTTTCGGGTCCACAAAACCGAAATCAATGACCGGCAGGTCGGATAAATCCGCCGGTTCGCGCGGTTTGTTGACGACCGGCTTGCCGTTTTCCATAAATGCAAGCCTATCCACCGAGCGCAGAGGCGTCCCCCG
>DAITOC010000030.1:0-14538 GCA_036834305.1 Clostridiales bacterium | reverse complement strand
AACCATGGACGGAACATCTTTTCGAAACCGGATGTCGAGTTTCTCTCGGGGAGTGAGCCGATTGAATGAATTTGTTTCGGTTTCGGTTATCATCCCCGCGATTAACGAAACCGCTTCGCTTAAAGACAATGTCAAAACCGTTCTTGAGACCTGCGATCGCGGGGATTTGGAAGAGTTTTTCTTTGTCGTTTGTGACAAGACAACCCCCGAGTGCCTCGCGGCGATACGGGAATTGATGAACGGGGGCTGCGCCGTCCCCATGCGGCTGCACAAACAAATCCGCCCGGGCATCGGCCCGGCCGTCTTCGAATCTCTTGACAGAATCAGAGCGAAACACGCCGTTTACCTCGCCGCGGATTCGGACACGGACGCGGCCGTCGTCGCGCGGCTCATCCGCGCCGCCAAGGCAAACCCCGGCGCCACCGTGTGCGCTTCCCGCTGGCTGCCCGGCGGCGGATTTGCGGGCTACGGGGCTTTCAACAAACTGCTCAACCTCTTGTTTCAAAAATGGATTCAGCTCCTGTTTTTCACCCGTCTGACCGATATTACCTACGGATTCCGGCTGTTCCCCGTTTGGGCGATGAAATCGGTCACCTGTACCAGTACGGATTTTTCATTCGGTGTCGAAACCTATTTGAAATGCCTGCGGCTCGGGTATGAATTCATCGAGGTGCCGGCGGTATGGCGCGCCAGGGAACAGGGCGACTCGCAGAACTCGTACCTCACCAAACTCAAATACATCAAGACTGTCTTTCGGGCGCGCTTCACCCCGAAGTCGAGACTGAAAAACCCCTCGTTCAAGGGAACGGACGACTGGGATTATGTGATTTTAACCGCCTCGAACCCGCAACAGGCTCAAGCCTATGAAAAGCAGATTGCCGGGCGTTTCGACGCCGGCCGAATGCCCTCCAAAGCGCGGTTCGCGGTTCTGCCCGACCCGGGCGGCATTCGAGTCGGCTCGGGCGGGGCGGCACTTCACGCGCTGAAATATATCCGCGGGGATTTCCGCGGAGCCGATTGCTTTGATACAAGCAAAATTCTTCTGATACAAAGCGGAGGCGACAGCCGCCGTGTCCCGCAGTCTTCCTCCGCCGGCAAATTGTTTTCCCCCGTCCCGCGCGAGCGGGCCGGAAGTGTCTGTTCCACCCTGTTCGATGAAATAATGGACACCATGGCCGCCTTGCCGTGCCGGCTGCCGCCCGGCCTGCTTCATTTGGCCGGGGACATTCTTCTGAAATTTGACCCGCTCGAGGCGGATATTCCGGATGCCGAAGCCGCGGCGCTTACTGTCAAAGAGCGCGCCGAGACCGGACAAAACCACGGCGTGTTCGTGCCGGGAACGGACGGCTTCGCGCAACGATTTTTGCACAAACGGCCGGCCGGCGCTCTTCAAAGCGAAGGTGCCGTCGACGCGGACGGAAAGGTCTTCATCGACACGGGCGCTATATGGCTGGGAAGCGAAGTTGTCAAAAGCTTATTTGGCTTAATAAGCACCGAAGGCGCCATCGACGACGCCAAGCTGTCAAGGTTTGTCAGCGAAAAAGCCCGGTTATCCTTCTACGCCGACTTCGTCTACCCCATGGCGGAGGGCTCCGCGCTCGAGCAATACTTGAAGGAACCGCCCGAAGGCGGTTTCAACCCCGAGCTTGAAAGTTGCCGGGAAGCGCTGTGGCAGGCCCTGCGTCCTTACCGCCTTAAGCTCATCGAGTTGAAAGAAACGGCCTTCATCCATTTTGGGACAACGGCCGAGCTGTTGGATCTGATGAACGAAGGCAGCCAAAAACACGCGCTGTGGGGTTGGAAAAACACCGTCTGTTCCGAAGGCCCGGCCGGCGGCGCTTACACCCGCGTCAACTCGGTCATCGACGGCGGCAGCGTCATCGGCCCCGGGAGTTACATTGAAAACAGCCGCCTGATAAATTGCGTCATCGGCGCCCGTTGCGTCATTGCGGGGATTCCCCTGAACGGCGTCACGGTTCCCGGCAACACGGTTATCCATTGCCTGAAGCGGAAAGACGGGCGCTTTATCGTCCGAATCTATGGCGTCGACGATGACCCGAAGGCCGGCCTTGAAACCGGCGGCACTTTTCTGGGCCGGCCGCTGGCCGAATTTATCGAAGAAAACCGCCTTCACCCCGAAACCCTTTGGGGCGATAGCCACCGCGATCTGTGGAACGCGAAGCTGTTTCTCGCGAGCCCCTCGCTTGAGGAATCCCTGGAGCACGCGCTTAGCCTTTGTTCCGGCCGCGCCGTGTTTACATGCCCCGGCCCCTTCGTCAGCCTGGCGGATATTTACTGACACCCGCGGGGACCGCGGTTCAGGCTCCGCGGTTCATCCCGCTAACCTTGCAATAAACCGCTCCGCGGTGTTATAATGACACCATTACATTGGTCGAGGAAGTTCATCATGCTCCGAAAAAACGTATACTTTTTCCAGCCGGGGTTTGCTTTTGACCGCGCGTATTATCTGCCCTACGCCGCGGGGGCGTTGGCCGCTTACGCGTGGCGGGACGATACGGTAAAGAATTCGTACGCGATCGGCGATTTTATATTTAAAAGAGAAAAACTAAACGAGGTGTGCGAACGGCTTGACCGGCCCGCTGTCGCCGCTTTCTCCAATTATGTGTGGAATTTCGAATACAACAAAGCGATGGCGAAAAAGATCAAAGCGCTGTATCCGGATTGTATTGTTATTTTCGGGGGCCACAATGTGCCGGTCGGCCACGGCATCCTGGACGATTGCGATTTTGTCGATGTCTTAGTCCACGGCGAGGGCGAGGAACCCTTTTTGAGGCTCCTGAAAGCCCTGCCCGGCGGGAATCTGGCGGAAGTCCCCAATATATCGTTCCGCAAGCCCGGCGGAGAACCGGCGGACACGGCCTTTGAGGTTTATAAAAACATTGCGGACTACCCTTCGCCCTACCTGAGCGGTGTCTTTGACAAGTTGATGGAAGAGCACTCCGAGGCGGATTTCCTGTCCGTTCTTGAAACAAACCGCGGCTGCCCGTACGGTTGTTCTTATTGCGATTGGTGCGCGGGCAAATCCGTCCGTTTTTTTTCGATGGAAAAAGTGAAAGACGAAATCCGATGGATCGCGGATAAAAAAATTGAATACTGCTTTTGCGCGGACTCCAATTTCGGAATGTTCCCGCGGGACAAAGAGATTGTCGACTTTATCGTCGAATCAAAAGAAACAACCGGTTATCCGCAAATATTCCGCCCGTGTTACGATAAGAACAGCGACGATGCGGTGTTTGAAATCAGCAAAAAACTCAATATGTACGGCATGGACAAAGGCGCCACCATGGCCTATCAGACTTTAAGCGCCGACGCGCTGCGAAATGTGAACAGGAAAAACCTGACGCTCGAGCACTTTTCCGGCTTGCTGTCAAAATACAACGCCGCAGGCATTCCGACCTATTCCGAACTGATACTCGGCTTGCCGGGTGAAACCTACGACAGTTTCTGCGACGGCATATGCAGGCTGCTCGAATCCGGGCAGCACAATTCGGTCAGCGTATACTATCTCGAACTTCTTCCGAACGCCGAAATGGCCGGGGAGGAGTACATAAAAAAACACGGCCTCGATGTCGTAAGGGTCGCGTTCAACCATATTCACAGCTCCGACCGGGAGGAGGAAGTCCGGGAGTATTCCCGCCTGGTCATCGGCTCAAACACCATGAGCCGGGAAATGTGGGTCAAATCCAATATGTTTTCGATTACCGTGCAATGCTTTCACAACCTTGGGCTGCTGCGGTGTTTCGCGATTTACCTGTACTATGAAAAGAACCTCGGCTACCGGGATTTCTACGGCAAACTTCTTGATTTCATAATGGGCACGCAAAGTTTAGCCCGGACCGTTTTCTCGGGGTATGAGGAAAAACTCAAGACATCGCTCGCCGGCGACTGGAACTACCATAACGAGCTGTTCGGGGAAGCGAACTGGTTCTTTGAGGAAGGCGCTTTCCTTGAGCTCTTGCTTAACCACAAACGGTTCCGTGAAGAGATAAAGCCTTTTCTTGACAGCTTTAAGATTGAACAGGCTGTGTACGAAGATTTGCTCGCGTACCAGGGGGCCATCGTCAAAACGCCCGTCACTCTCCGGCAGGAAATTTCGCTGGGCCATGACCTGTGCGGGTATTTCCATAACATATACACCGGCAGCCCCCGGCCTTTGGAAAAGAAGCGCTGCGTGCTGGTCATCAATGAGCAGCCGGACATGAGCTGGAAAGACTACGCCAGGGAAACCGTCTGGTACGGCCGGCGGCGCGGCGCCACGCTGAGGACGAACAACAAAGGCGAAACCTCACTCGTTTATCCGCGTTGAAGCGCGTTGTTTATTCGGAGATGCGTCGCTATGAAAAATGTGTATTTTATACAAGCCGGTATGCATTACGGCAAAGCCGTATACCTCCCCTATGCCGCCGGCTGCCTTGCGGCGTACGCGTGGCGCGACACCGCCGTTTCCTCCGTTTATAAAAACGCGGGTTTTCTTTTCAGCCGGGAAGACACGGAACAGGCGTTTTTAAAAATCAGGCAGCCGTATCTCGCCGCCTTTTCATGCAGTATCTGGAACCGCGAATACAACAAGAACCTGGCGCGAAAGATTAAGCAGAAATATCCCGAATGCCTGATTGTGTACGGCGGCCACGACATAACGGACGGAGCGGAAGACCTTCATCGGATGCCTTTTGTCGACATCCTGGTGCACGGCGAGGGCGAGAAGCCGTTCGCCCTGCTCTTAAAAGCGCTGGCCGCCGGGGACGGCTTCAGCGGCGTGCCGAATATTTCTTACCGCCTCGCTGACGGAACGCCGGTTTCCAACGAGGTCATTGCCGCCGACAGCCTGAAGGATTATCCTTCCCCATACCTGACCGGGATGTTCGACCGTCTGCTCGCTGAAAACCCGGGCGTCGAATTTTGCGGCGTTCTCGAAACAAACCGGGGCTGTCCGTACCAATGCGCTTACTGCGATTGGTGTTTCACCGATAAAATAAAATTGTTCCCCCTTGAAAAAGTCGAGTCGGAAATCGAATGGTTTTCGCGGCACAAAATCGACTATGTCTTTTGCGCGGACGCGAACTTCGGCATGTTTGAACGGGATTTGGCCGTCGCGCGCCGCGTCGCCGAAGCGAAAAAGAAGACCGGCTTTCCCGCTCTTTTCAGCGCGACCTACGCGAAAAACAGCAACGACACCGTTTTTGAGATCGCGAAAATATTGGAAGGCTGCGGAGCGATCAAGGCGGCCACGCTCGCGGTGCAGACGCTCAACCCTGAGGCTATGAATTTTGTCAGCCGAAAGAACATCGGCGCGGAGGATTTTTCGGCTCTTTTGCGGCGGTACAACCCGGCGGGCATCGCCACCTACACCGAGATTATCCTCGGCCTGCCCGGCGAAACATACGAAAGTTTTTGCAAAGGCCTGTGCGAACTCGTCGAAGCCGGCCAGCATAGTTCGCTTACCGTCTACAACTGCCAGGTATACCGCAACACCGCGCTTTGGCAAAGCGGTTACCGCGCGAAATACGGTATCGAGACCGTGAAGGTTCCCCTTAACCACATTCACGCTCTGCCGCCCCAAAAGGGCGAAATCACCGAATATGTCGAACTCGTCGCCGCGACCTCAACCTTGAGCCGCGAGGGCATGGTCGATTGCCTGATGTTCAGCACCTGCCTGCAATGCTTTCACCACCTTGGCTTGCTGAAATTCGTGGCCGTCTATCTGCGGCATGAGCATTCGGTTTCCTATTTCGATTTTTACAGCCGGCTGCTGGCCTATATTTTTGATGCCGAAGGAACATTTCTCAACGGATTGTTCCGGAAGTTGAAGCATACGGCGCGGGACCTGCGAGAAGGCGAGGCGACATATTATGACGAGCGCTTCGGCGGTTACGGCTGGTACCTTGAGGAAGGCGCTTTTATGGAAATCGTGTTTGAACACGACGCCTTCCTGCGCGAAATACGCCCGTTCCTAGACGGGTTCGGCATGGAAAGCGATGTATACGGAGAACTGTTGCGATACCAGGCGCAAACGGTCAGGAAACCGCTTCACAGAACCGTCCGGATTGAGAGTGCCTACGATTTTTTCGGTTATTTTACGGATATTTTCGCCGGCGGATACCGGCGGCTTGAAAAAAAGAAGACCGCTGTGTCTGTCCGGGTGTCCAACCCCGTTTCCGGCTGGACCGATTACGCGAGAGTCGTCATGCTTTACGCAAAAAAACGGGGCGGAACGCTGCTGACTTCGGATAAAGAGGCTGTTACGGTTGACTGTTTGCCCGAAACCCCGGCGCGCAAAGGAGACTGATTGACCAGGTGAAGAATGTTTACCTCGTGCAAGCCAATCCCGTTTACGGGGAAAGTATGAAAAACACCTATCTGCCCTACGCCGCCGGCTCCGTCGCCGCCTTCGCCTGGGCGGACAAGGCCGTTGCCGCCAACTATCGCCTCGGCAGAATTGTCTTTTTGCGCGAGAATATCGACGACGCGGTCGCGTCTCTGGACAATCCTTTTTTGGTGGGCTTCTCCTCCTATATTTGGAACACCGAATACAACAAGGAATTCGCGCGCCGCTTAAAAAAACGCTTTCCCGGTTGTGTCACTGTATTCGGCGGCCATAATGTTCAGCCGGACGCGTCGGATTTAGCGGAGGACGCCTGTGCCGACATCGCGGTGCACGGCGAGGGCGAGGTGCCGTTCAGGGAGATTCTGCTTGCTTTGCTCAAAGGCGGCATTAAAGGCGATTGCCTTGGGGAAATTTCCAACATTTCTTACCGGGGTTCCGACGGCACGATTCGTTCCACACCCAAAAGCCCTCCCGCCGATATCGCCGGCTTTCCGTCCCCCCTGTTAACCGGGGTTTTTAACGACATTATCAAACTGCCGGAATTCCAATTCTCTTACCCGTGGGAAACCAACCGCGGCTGCCCCAACAACTGCGCCTATTGTGACTGGGGCGGGCTGAAATACGGGATACGAGAATTTCCCATGGAGCGCCTCCGGGCCGAGCTTGACTGGCTTGCCGCCCATAACATCGAGTTCCTTTACTGCACCGACGCGAACTTTGGCATTCTTGACCGGGACGAGCAAATCGTCGACCTGATTATCGATTCCAAAAAGAGGACCGGGTACCCCGATAAACTGAAGGCCAACTATACAAAAAACCGAAACCGGTTTGTTCTGAATCTCGGCATAAAACTTATGGAACACAACATCGGCAAATCCGCCACTTTGGCGTTCCAAACCTTAAACCCGGCCGCTTTGAAAAACATCGGGCGGGCGGGAATGAATCTCGAACATTTTAAACGGTTGATGACCCTTTATAACGAGGCGGGCGTGCCCGTTTATTCGGATTTGATTCTCGGCTTGCCCGGGGAAACTTACGGCAGCTTCGCGGACGGTATTTGCACGCTGTTTGATTGCGGCCAGCACAAGGCGATGGGCATTTACCCCTGCGAACTGCTGCCCAACTCCCACATGGCTCAGCCGGAATACCGGCAAAAACACGGGATTGAGGCAAAAAAGATTCCGTTCAGCCAGTACCACTGCGTCGAAAACGAAAACGATGTCCGCGAGTTTTCCTATATAGTGACTCAGACGAATACCATGCTTGTCGATGACTGGAAAAAGTCCTATCTCTTCTCCGTCTTTGTTCAAGCCCTGCATAATCTCGGCCTGACAAGGGCGATAGCGATGTTTCTGCGCTATGAACTCGCCGTCCCATACAGAGCTTTTTATGAAAAACTGATCGCGCGGTTTTCCGCCCTTCCGGATGATTCCCTTTGCGGGAGCGAATACGCCCTGATGGCGCGCCTGACGGAAGGTATAGCGCGCGGTGAAAACTCTTTCACCAGAGTGTTTGAAGGCCTGGGGAATATCACCTGGGGGTACGAGGAACACATTTTTCTGCGGTTCGCGGCAGGTATCGATGAGTTTTACCGCGAGGTGGAAGCGTTTCTGGACGAATTTCTTGCCGACAGCGGCCTGCGCGCCGGCCTTGTCCGCTACCAGAAGGGCATCGTTCGAAAACTCGGCGAATCCTCAATTACCGTTCACTCGGCGTATGATTTTTACGGCTATTTCCAAAAACTCTATCTTGATAAATACGAGCCTCTTCGAAAGACGCCCGTCACCCTGCGCTTCGAAGACAGCGACCCTTCCCTGACCTGGGAGGATTACGGCCGTAAAAACATCTGGTTTGGCCGGTATGATGACAACACGCTGTATACCGGCGGAAAAAAAAGCCCGGTTGTCGAATACGGCGAATACGCCGGGAATGCGGAGGCTTGATATGCTCGCGGTAATCGGAGCCAGCGGATTTTTAGGGTCGTATTTGGTCCGTGAGATATTGGAAACCACGGAAGAAACGGTCGTCGCGGCCGCGCGGCGGACGGACTGTTTGCCCGTTCACCCGCGGGTCATTCCACTGCGGTGCGACGTCACCGACGCCCGGAATATCGCCGCTTTGGCGGACACCATGCGCGGCGGCGGGCCCTGCAAGGTGTTCTGGCTGGCCGCTTACCACAACATCGACCTTGTCGCGCAAAACCCGGACACGGCGCGGGCGGTCAACATCACCGCGCTCGGTTCTTTTCTAAACTCCGCCGCCGAAAGTATAAGCCTGCTGCTGTTCGCGTCGACCGACTGTGTCTACGGCGAAGGAAGCGCGGATGTCCGCTTTCGGGAGGGCGACCCCCTTGAGCCCGTCAACCTGTACGGGGCGCAAAAAGCCGAGGCGGAAGCCCTCGTCAACGCGCATGGCGGCACCGCCGCGAGGCTGCCGTTTTTATTCGGCCCCTCCCTGACGGCGAAAAAGCATTTTTACGATGTGTTGTCGGAGAACATGAAGGCCGGCAAAAAAACGGATATGTTTACCGACTCTCTTCGCTCTTCCCTCGACTACGGGTCGGCGGCCGCGCTGCTTGTCCGCCTCGCGCAAAGCGCCGAAACGCGGAGCCTTCCGAAGGCCGTCAATGTCTGCGGCGACGACGATTTGTCAAAATACGACCTCGGGCTCATGCTGGCGGACAAGCTCGGCGTCCCCCGGGAAGCGGTTGTCCCCGTCACTTCCGCCGCCGGCGGCGTGTTCCGCGAACGGCGCGCGCTGGCCGCTTTAATGGACAACGGCTTGCTCAAATCGATACTTGGCATCAATAAAATAAAAATCAAAATTTGACGCGAAGTGTGGTGCTGCGGTGAAAGCGGTAATCATGGCCGGCGGGCGCGGAACGAGGCTTTCGTCCGTGGCCGGCGGTCTTCCGAAATCGATGATGCCCGTTGCGGGCAAACCCGTTCTTGAATACCAGATTGAGTGCCTCAAACGCGGGGGATGCGGCGAAATCCTGCTCGTAACGGGGCCGGGCGGTTCGGTTATTCAAAAGCATTTCGGCGACGGGGCGGCCTTCGGCGTCCGTATCGGCTATTTCAACGAAACAAAACCGTTGGGCACCGCGGGTGCGCTTGCCGTCTTTTCGGAAGAACTCGGCGGTGATTTTCTTCTGCTCAACGGGGACGTCGTTTTCGATATCGATTTTGAGCGTTTTGAGGCGTTTCACCGCGAAAAGGGCGCGCTCGCGACGCTGTTCGCCCACCCCAACGACCATCCGTTTGACAGCGAGATTCTCGCCACGGGGGAGGACGGGCAAATTACCAGCTGGCTCGAACGCGGCTCCGGCCGCGGCGACTTCAAAAACCTTGTCAACGCCGGCGTTCACATCCTGTCCCCCTCGCTTTTCGCCGGGTTTCCGAAAGGGGAGCCGCTTAACCTTGACCGCGATGTGCTCAAGCCGATGGCAGGGGGCGGCCGCCTTTTCGCGTATGCCTCGACGGAATATGTCAAGGATATGGGCACGCCGGAGCGTTACACCCGCGTCTGCGCGGACGTCGAAGCGGGCCTGCCGGCCGCGAGGAACCTGAAAAACCGCCAAAAGGCCTTTTTCCTTGACCGCGACGGCACGCTCAACGAGTACACGGGGCTCATTACCTCGCCCGAACAGATTCAACTTATCGGGGGCGCGGCCGAGGCGGTCGCGAAAATCAACGCGAGCGGATTTCTCGCAATCATCGTAACCAACCAGCCGGTTCTCGCCCGCGGCGATTGCACGCCCGCGGAGCTCGATCGCATTCACGCCCGCCTGGAGACGCTGCTCGGCGAGCAAGGCGCCTTCGTCGACGCGATGTATATCTGCCCTCACCACCCCGATAAAGGCTTTAAAGGCGAAATCCCGGAGCTGAAAATCGCGTGCGAATGCCGTAAGCCGAAGCCGGGCTTGCTTTTACAAGCCGCCCGGGATTATAATATTGATTTAGAGCAATCGTTTATGGCGGGCGACAGCCGAAAGGATGTGGAAGCCGGGCGGGCCGCGGGCTGCAAGGCGGCGCTGCTCAGCGGCCGCAACCCGCCGGAGGACCCGGCCGGAGCGCCAGTTTACGGCAGCCTGATTGACTTCGTCAACTCCGTTTTGGACACATAAAGGCAGGTACATACCGATGTTAATTTCTAGAACCCCTTTCCGCATCTCCTTTTTGGGCGGCGGCACCGATTTTGAAGCGTATTTTAACGAATATCCCGGCAGCGTTCTGTCGACGACGATTGACAAATACTGCTATGTCACTATCCGCCGGCTGCCGGAGTTTTTCAGTTATAAGAACCAGTTCACCTACTCAAAAATCGAACGCTTCAACAAGCCCGACGAGGTGGAGCATCCCGTCTTGCGTGAAGCGTTCAAGTTTCTGGATGTCGACCGCATTCAGGTCGCGTATGACGCCGACTTGCCCGCCCGCTCGGGGCTCGGGACAAGCTCGGCTTTCGCGGTCGGCCTGCTCAACGGCCTGCACCGTTACAAAAACGAAACGATCAGCAAAATGGACCTCGCGAAAGAGGCCATTTATCTGGAGCACGAATTGTGCCGCGAAGCGGGCGGCGTGCAAGACCAAATCGCCGTTTCGTTCGGCGGTTTCAACCGCATCGATTTCGGCCCGCACGGCTACAAAGTCCGCCCGGTAGACATGCCCCCGGAACGAAAAAAAGAACTCAACGGCCGGCTGCTGCTGTTTTTCACGGGGTTCACCCATCACGCCGGCGAACTGTCCAAAGAGCAAACGGCGAACATCCCCGCCCGCCTGTCACAACTGCATGAAATGAAGGCGCTCGTCGACGAAGGCGAAACGATCCTCCACGGCCGCGGCGACCTGCGCGAATTCGGCCGGCTCCTTCACAAAACCTGGGAACTCAAGCGTACCCTATCGGATAAAATTACCACCTGTTATGTGGACGACGCCTATGAAAAAGCGATGAAAGCGGGAGCGCTCGGCGGCAAGCTTTTGGGCGCGGGCGGCGGCGGTTTCATGTTGTTTTACGCGGAGCCGGAAGCCCGCGAAAGCGTTCGCGGCGCGCTGTCGGACCTTTTGGAGGTACCCTATAAATTTGAAACCGGCGGCTCAAAAATTATTTACGCCGGAGGGGATTGACTATGAGCAATGTGTTGGTAACGGGGGGCGCGGGCTACATCGGCTCGGTGCTGGTGCCTCTGCTTCTCAAAGAAGGGCACCGGGTGACCGTGCTCGACAGCTTCTATTTCAACCAGCTGACCTTGATGGACTGCTGCGCCGATCCGAACTTCCGCATTATTCGCGGCGACGCGAGAGACGCCGAAACCGTCAAAAAGGCCTTGGACGGCGCGGAGTTTATCCTGCCGCTGGCCGCTCTGGTCGGCTTTCCGCTTTGCGAGGCCGATAAAACGGCGGCGGTGACCACCAACCTTGAAGCGGTCGAGTTGCTGCTGAAACAGCGGGAAAAAGGTCAAAAAGTGATTTTCCCCTGCACCAACAGCGGCTACGGCATCGGAAAAAACGACGCCTTCTGCACGGAGGACACGCCGATGAACCCGATCTCCCTCTACGGCTCAACGAAGGTCAGGGCCGAAAAGGCGGTGCTCGGTGCCTGCGATTCGCTGACCTTCCGCTTCGCGACGCTGTTCGGCGCCTCCCCGCGTATGCGCGTCGACCTGCTTCTCAACGACTTTGTTTACCGCGCGGTTTTTGACCGGACGGCGGTTATTTTTGAAGGCCATTTCAAGCGTAATTTCCTGCATGTGCGAGACGCGGCCGGAGCGTTCGTTTTCGCGATAAAAAACTTTGAAACGATGAAAGGCCTGCCCTACAACGCCGGCCTGTCCTCCGCCAACCTGTCAAAGCTCGAGCTGTGCGCGAAAATCAAGGAGCATATCCCCTCTTTCGTCTATATCGAAGCGCCTGTCGGCGAGGACCCGGACAAGCGCGACTATGTCGTCTCGAACGCGCGGCTCGAGGCCGCGGGCTGGCGGCCGTCTTATGACTTGGACGGCGGCATCGAGGAATTGAAAAAAGCGTACGGCATCCTTCGCAACAAAAGCTATTCGAATGTATGAGCGGAGCAGACCGATGATTGAGATATTAAAACCCGACTTTTCGTTTTCCGACGACCGCGGCAGCCTTGTGCAGCTCGCGCGGGAGGGCTACCGTCAAATCAATGTCGTCCGGTCAAAAGCGGGCGCCGTCCGGGGCGGGCATTACCACGCCCTGAACAAAGAGGCCTTCTACATCATCGAGGGCCGACTGGAGCTGACGCTGCGAAAAGACGGCCTCAAAGAATGCTACACATTCCAAACCGGAGATATGTTCGCCATTGGCCCGCAAGTCGTGCACTCGTTCACCTTTTTGGAAGACACGCTTCTGGTGGGGCTTTATGATAAAGGCGTGGAGCTCGCCGGCGGTGAAAAGGACATTTTGACGCCTTGAACATATGAATTGGTGAGGCAATGATTCGGGACGAAGACATTCAAAAAATAAAAAGCATCCTTTTCAAAAGCGCGAACATTTGCGTCTTTACAGGCGCGGGTATCAGCTGCCCGTCGGGCATCCCCGATTTCCGTTCCGCAGAAGGGTTGTATAACCGGGAAAGCGGCATGAAAACGCCACCTGAGGTGATTTTGTCGCGCTCTTTTTTCAACAACCGCCCCGCGGAGTTTTTCGAGTTCTATAGACAAGCCATGGTGTACCCGGACGCGAAACCGAACCGGGCGCATTTGTTTTTCGCCGGGCTCGAAAAGAAAGGCAAACGCGCCCCCGTCGTCACGCAGAACATCGACGGCCTCCACCAAGCGGCCGGCAGTTCCGATGTCATCGAACTTCACGGCAGCGTCCATCGCAACTTCTGCGCGGTGTGCGGCGCGTTTTATGATTTGAGCGCCGTCTTATCGGCGGCGGGTATGCCGCGCTGCGGCCGCGACAACGGCATCATCAAGCCGGATGTGGTCCTGTACGAGGAGCCGCTTGACGAAGGCGTTACCGGCCGCGCCGTCAGCGCCGTCGCCGGGGCCGACACGCTGTTCGTCGTCGGCACCTCTTTGGTGGTATCCCCCGCGAACACACTGCTGCGGTATTTCCGCGGCGCGAACTTGATTATTGTCAACAAAACGCCGACGCATTACGACGACATGGCCGACATCGTGGTTTATGACGATATTATCCGGGTCGTCGAACATCTCGAGGCGTAGATTGAAATCCCCGAAAAAAGCGGCAGCCGCCACAAAGGGCGGCTGTTGTTCTCTTTATATTCGCGCTCAATCGCTGACCTGCATACTTTTCTCCACAACGCGCATGGCGAGCAGCGTTTTTTCAAGCAGGTCGTCAAGCTCCCAGCCGAGCATAGCCGCGCCCTGCTCGATCACGTCGCGGGAACACCCCGCGGCAAATTTTTTGTCCTTGTATTTCTTCTTCAGGCTCTTGAGTTCCATATCCTCCGTGCTTTTCGACGGGCGCATCAAAGCCGCCGCCGCGATAAGGCCGGTCAGTTCGTCGACGGCGAACAGCGTTTTTTCCATTTCATGCTCCGGCTTGACATCGGTCGTCAGGCCGTAGGCGTGGCTGCAGACGGCATGGATCAAATCCTCGCCGGCGCCGGCGGAGCGAAGGATTTCGGGCGCTTTCCGGCAGTGCTCGTCAGGGTACAGTTCATAGTCGATATCGTGCAGCAGCCCGACCGTCCCCCAAAAATCCGTTTCGTCCCCGTAACCGAGCTCGCCGGCAAACCAACGCATCACGCCCTCCACCGTCAAGGCGTGCTGCAGATGGAACGGCTCCTTATTATACTGTTTTAACAACTCGAGCGCCTTTTCGCGCGCGATGAATTCCCTCACAGTCATCTTGTCCTTTCAGAATCGTTTTTGTTATGTTCAGTATAACAAGAATCTGAGGCAATGTAAACCGGACTTGTTCCGGTTGTTGTTTTTTCGTTTTCGGTTCATCGCTTTGAATAAAATTAACAGAATAAGGCAAAAATAGAAACGGCTTGACGCCGCCCGGAGTGCGGAAGAGCCGAGAATACAACGCGAGAATGGTGGTTGTTATGATCATAAGGGAAAGCAAGCGAACCAAAGGCGGGTTCTTCGAGGGCAAAGGGCTTTACATCGCTATCCTCGTCTGCGTGCTCGCCGTGGCGGCGGGGTCGTGGGGCGCGTTGAAAGCGACCATGGACACCGGTGAGGAACAATCGACCGT
>DAITOC010000029.1:8585-14871 GCA_036834305.1 Clostridiales bacterium | reverse complement strand
TTTTGTAAAATTTTTTTTACGAAAAACAATGGCCAAGCTTCAGCAGATTTTCGGGTTGGTTTTCGCCGATTCCCAAGCAACTTTTTTGAGCCGCTTTTTAATGAAATTACCGTGAATTAATTGCCGGTTGCTCAGCAGTTTTTTCACGGTTCGCGGCTGCGGGTTTATTTATTATTTCTATTCGTTTTTTTCCGGCTTTATGCCGGCGAGCAGCCGGATTTTTTCCATCGCGGCCGCCGTCTTCATCGAAAGCGCCGACACATCGCGATACGCGTTTTTTGTGAATTCGGGCCGCGTGACAAAATCGTAAAACGCTTTTGCCTCATACCCCATGATAACATGTTTTTCGGTCTCGCCCGCGAGGGTCTCAACCGTGCCGTTCTTCGTGAAAAGCCTTATGTTTGTTAGCTTTGAGAGCGATTCGATCGTGAGGGTGCCTTCGTCGCCGAGGATTTGCGAGCCGCAGCGGTCCTGCGCGATTTTGGAATAAGTCAGCGCGACTTGCTTATCGGCGTAGTCAAAAACGGCGGCGCCGTACACGTCCGTGCCGTCGGGCAGGAAGCCGGAGGACGCCGAAACCGCGGCCGGTTCGCCGAACAAATCGAGGGCGGGGCAGACGCAGTAACAGCCCAAATCCATGAAGCAGCCGGCGGCAACTTCCCGGTTAAAAATGTTCGGCTTCTCTCCTCTTTTCAGCGCTTCGTATTTGGAGGATAACTGGGAGAAATCGAAGCGCGCTCCCGAGATTTTTCCGAGCCGTTCCAAAGCGGATTTCAGCGTGTTTCTGACGGGCGAAAACATGTACATAATCGCTTCCGTATACACGAGGTTTTTGCGCGCCGCCAATTCCCGCAAACGGGCAAGGCCGTCTGGTGTGACCGTCGCGGGTTTTTCGCAAATCACATGTTTGCCGTTTTTGAGAAAAAGCTCGCTTTGCGGATAATGGCAAATATTGGGGCTCGCGATGTACACCGCGTCGATGCCGGACCTGGCCATTTCGTCCAAATCGGTGAACCAAAAAGGCGCGCCGGTGAGCGCCGCGAAGCTTTCGCCGCGCGAAGCGCTGCGCGAATACACGGCCTCGAGCTTCATGCCGGGCACAAGGGACGCGCCCTTGATAAACTCCCCGGTTATCCGGCCGGTGCCGACGACGCCGTATTTCAGCATTGGTCAAACCTCATTCCCATGGCCACGAAACCGAAGCACTCGATGATTTTTTGAAACCCGTATTTGTTGTAGAAATTGCGGCCTTTTTCGTTGCGGGCGCCGCAGACGAGCATAACGCCCGGAATGTTATTGGCTTTGAGTTTTTCAAACAGGGCGTCCATGAGCGCGGTGCCCGCGCCCTGCCTTTGCAGCTCGGGCAGGATGTCGATGTGCAGGTGCGCGGGGTATTTCTTGGCGTACAGCCACAACGGTACGCCGGTGAACAGGGCGTAAAGACCTTTGGTTAAGCCGGCCGCTCCCGCCCTTTTGACATACTCTTTTTTAAATACGCGGCGGTAACTTTTATAATTCACCGCGCAAAAGATATAGCCCGCCGCCTCCCCCGCCGCGTTTTCGACGACGAAGCAGAGTTCGGGCTCTTTTTCTATGTAATAGTCGCAAAAGCAGGCGAGAAGGAAAATCCGTTCCTTCGGCTCATACGCGTTGGCCGGGCCGGTCGCGAGGCAGACATTGCGCACATTCTCTTTGTCTTTTGGCTCATAAGGCCGGATTACCGCCATTGGCCGTCCCCTCCGAATTCTCTGAAAACACCGTTTTCGGTGATAATCGCCGTGATGAGTTGCGCGCCGGTGACATCGAAGGCGGGGTTAAAGACGCGGACACCGTTTGGAGCCATGGGTTTTTTATACCACATGGCGGTCACTTCGGCGGCGGCGCGCTGCTCGATTATGATTTCTTCGCCGCTCGCGCAGTTCCGGTCGACGGTCGACTCGGGCGCGCAGACATAAAACGGGATGCCGTAATGCTTCGCGAGGACGGCGACGCCGGAGGTGCCGATTTTGTTGGCGGTGTCCCCGTTGGCGGCAATGCGGTCCGCCCCGACGAGGACGGCGTCAATCCGGCCGCTTTTCATCACGGCGGAGGCCATGTTGTCGCAGATGAGGGTGGTGTCGATACCCGCCTGTGTGAGTTCCCAGGCGCTCAGGCGCGCGCCCTGGAGCAAAGGGCGGGTTTCGTCGGCGAAGACCTTGAAGGCCATGCCGCGTTCGGCGCCGACATACAGCGGGGCGAGCGCGGTGCCGTACTTGACGGCGGCAAGGCGGCCGGCGTTGCAATGGGTGAGAACGCCGAAGCCGGCCTTGAGCAGCGTGAGGCCGTTTTCACCGATGCGGCGGCAGACGGCGATATCGTGATTTTTGATTTCAAGCGCTTTCGCGAGCAGGTTTTGCTTCACGGTTTCGACCGCCGGCCCGCTTTCGGCGGCGGTTCGGGCCATGATGTCAAGCGCCCAGAACAGGTTGACGGCCGTCGGCCTTGAGGAGGCGAGGCGTTGTTTGTATTCGCCGAAAATCCGCATGAATTTTTCGTAGTCGGCCGTGTCAATTCTATTGGCCAAAACAGCCATCCCGATGGCCGCGGCGACGCCGATGGCGGGCGCCCCGCGGACTTTCAATGAGCGGATGGCTTCGTCAATTTCTTCCAAACCCGTCAGGCTGAGAAAGCGGGTTTCACCGGGCAGAAGCGTTTGGTCGATGATGACGAGGCTGTTGGTTTTTTCGCCGTAGGTTACGGTCTCAAAGTCCATGAATGATCTCTTCCACCAGGGAGCTCATGACCCCGGATTGTTTGTTGCCGATTTCGATGACCTCTTCGCCGCTGAGCGGTTGGTCGAGAATGCCCGCGGCCATGTTGGTAATCAGCGATATGGCGAGGACGGGCAGGGAGCAGTGTGAAGCGGCGATGACCTCGGGCACGGTGGACATGCCGACCGCGTCGGCGCCGAGGGTTCGGAACGCGCGAATTTCGGCGGGGGTCTCGTAGCTCGGGCCGGTGCAGGCGAGGTACACCCCCTCTTTGAGCTCGACGCCGCGGCGCTTCGCGGCCTCTTTGGCGGCTTCGCGAAGGCGCGGGGTGTATGTCTTGCCCATGTCGCAGAAGCGAGGGCCGTATTCGTCGGCGTTGGGCCCGATGAGGGGGTTGGTGCCCATGAAGTTGATGTGGTCTTTGATGAGCATGAGGTCGCCGACGGAAAAACTTGTATTGACGCCGCCCGCGGCGTTGGTGACGACAAGGGCTTCGATGCCCAGTTGTTTCATCACGCGGACGGGCAGAACGATTTCGCTCATTTCGCGGCCTTCGTAATAGTGAAAGCGCCCCTGCATACAGACGACGAATTTGCCGGCGAGCCGGCCGAACACGAACCGGCCTTTGTGGCCGGGCGCCGTCGACACGGCAAAGCCGGGAATATCGGCGTAATCGATGAAAACCGGGGCTTCGATTTTTTCGGCCAGGGCGCCGAGGCCTGAGCCGAGAATGATGCCGATTTGAGGCTTGTCACGGACAATCGTCCGGATATAGGCGGTGGCTATATGCGGCATGGTGACCACTCCTTCACGCTTCGTATTCCTATTATATCATTTTTTCGGCGAGGCACAAGTTGATTGGTTGACAGGGAGGGTGAAAATCGATAGAATAATATAAAATCGACCCCTCAGCCACCTGCGGTGACAGCTCCCCTTGTGAAGGGGAGCCAAGGTCTTTCTTGGGAGAGGCCGTTTCGGAAAAGGCAAGCCTGCATAAACGGAGGTTATTACATGGCGAAATGCCCGCATTGCGATTACCGCTTAAAAATCTGGGATGTGTTCGCCGAATGCCCGAAATGCAAGGTGAACATACCGAACTATGACTGGGAGCGGCGGCTCGAAGAGGATTCCGCCGCCGCCGAAGCCGCTTTTGCCAAGCTGCGGCGCAAAACGACGGGGATGAAGTATTCCTTCATCGGCAGCAAGCTGCGCGTCGCGCGCATTCCCGTTTCGGTGCTGCCGCTGTTTTCCTTCCTCCTGCCGTTTTTCCGCGTCTCGTTTTCGTTGCCTTTCTCGGAAAGCGTAAGGAACTTCAACCTGATTTCGCTGACGAACTTTTTGCTCGGCATGGAGCTGAAAAATATCCCGCGGATGATTCAAGCCCCGATTACCGGCGACGCCGCTTTGAGGCTGTTCGCCGCTGTCGCGCCGGTCTATATCGCGTTTTTGACCTTGTTTATCAGCCTGTACTTTTTGCTGTTCAACTACCGCCGTTTTCAAAGCCCCGGTTTGTTCGTGATGAACCTCATCGCGGCGGTTTTGCTGGCGGTAAGCGCTTCCCTGTTCGCAAGCTTTACCGGCATGGTTGACGCGAGCACCGTCAACGCGTTCACCGGGAACACGGGGTTCGGGATATATGTTTCGATGTTTTTGTTCCTCGCGTCGAGCGTGACGAACTTGATGGTGGCGAGAAGCGCGGTGGACGAGGATAAACTGCGGAAGATGCTCGAAAAAGCGGAAAAAAAGGCGGCGGCTTGAGTATCGCCGGCACGCGTCCCCGGCCTTTGAAAAAGCCGGGGCGTTTTTTTTTACAGCCCGAGCCGGCCGCTGAGGAAATACCAGGCGGCGCCGATGGCGCCGGAGCCCGCGATGATATACAGGGGGTTGACTTTAAAAACGCGCAGAACCGCGATATACACGGCGAGCAGAACGATGGAAACGATGTGCCCGGCGCCGATGACCGGCGGCAGGGTTTCACCGCCGAACAGGGCGACGAGCAGCATGGTGACGCCGGCGGAGGCGATGAGGGCGACCACGGCGGGGCGCAAGCCGTCAAGCGCGCCCCGGACGCCTTGGAGGTTTTTGTATTTGGCGTACATAAACGCCAAAAGCAGGACGATGATACAGGAAGGCGTCACGCAGCCGGCCGTGGCGACGACGGCGCCGAACACGCCGCCCATTTTCATGCCGACGAAGGTCGAGGCGTTGATGGCGATGGGGCCGGGCGTCATCTGCGAGAGCGTGACGACATCGGCGAATTCCGAGAGGGACAGCCAGCCGCGCAGTTCAACGACCTGGTTTTGAATCTGCGGCAAAGCCGCATAGCCGCCGCCGATACTCAGCAGGCCGACCTGGAAGAAGCTCCAGAAAAGAAGCAGGTAAATCATGAGGCCGCCCCATTCCCGCGTTTGAGCCTGTAAAAGGTCACGGCGATGCCGACGAGGGCGGAAGCGCCCAGAATGATAATGAGGTTGACTTTGAAGAAGAACGCGGCGGCGAAGGCGGCGGCCATGAGGAGAAGTGGCAGGACCTTTCCGCCTTTTAAAACATCCTTGGCCATGGTGATGACCGCGTCGATAATGACGGCGGCGACGCCGATTCGCATCCCGGCCATGACCGCGTTGACGACGGCGTTGCTCTTGAATTCCTCATAAAGCAGAAAGACGGCGGAAAGCACGATCAGGGGCGGCAGCACCGTGCCGAACACCGTGACGAGCGCGCCGGCGACGCCAGCGAGGCGGTGGCCGACGAGGATGGAGGTGTTGACGGCGATGGGCCCGGGCGCGGATTGGCCGATGGCGACGAAATCGAGCATTTCCTTTTCGTCAATCCATTTAAGCTTTTCGACGAACTTTTTTCGCATTAAGGGTACGATGACATAGCCCCCGCCGAAGGTGAAGGCGCTGATGGTGAAGGTGGACGCAAACAGTTTGAAATAGAATTTGAGGTTTTTTTTGATAGTCATCACCCGGTTTAATAGTAGCAGTCATCCAGCCATTTAGCCGGATTTTCGTCGATATACCGGTAAATTTTCAAAAAATCGTCTTCGTCACGGATAATGTGGTCATAAAAATTTCTCTGCCACAAAGCACCGTTTTGCATACCGGTAAACTCAATGTATTTCATATTTGTAAAAGACTTAAAACGACCGATGATATCCTGTAGGGGCGGGTTTCCATGCCCGCCCGTCGGGTTTCCATGCCCGCCGGATTCAAAAACGAGCAATACATGCACGTGATTCGGCATGATGGTGTGATTTGCTATGGAAATATGATCGTATTGTTTTTCTATGAAGGCGATTGAATCTTTAACGATGGCACCTATAGGCGTTAATATCACATACGGCGCATTAAACGGCGGGGCGGCACGGAAACCGCTCGGCGGGGCGGCGTGGAAACCGCTCGGCGGGGCGGCGTGGAAACCGCCCCCTACGGCGGCGTCTGCCGGCGGGGCGGCGTGGAAACCGCTCGGCGGGGCGGCGTGGAAACCGCTCGGCGGGGCGGCGTGGAAACCGCCCCCTACAGCGGCGTCTGCCG
>DAITOC010000029.1:0-8485 GCA_036834305.1 Clostridiales bacterium | reverse complement strand
CGGCGGGGCGGCGTGGAAACCGCCCCCTACAGCGGCGTCTGCCGGCGGGGCGGCATGGAAACCGCCCCCTACGACATGGCCAAGCAAGTGCATTTTATTCCGGGTACATATTGTTACAAAATATGTGCCCAACTGTGAATAGTCATAATCTTTTAATCTTAAGCTTTTTCTTTTCGGCAAATCCAAGCAATCACCATTCACCTGTTTCTATACTTTGCCATTATAAACAAAAATGCCCCCGAATACAACAACGGTTTGCCGCGGGCGCGTGCCGGCCGCGATAAACCTTGAATTCCGCGGAATCGTCATATATACTATGGAAAACAGGAAATATATAACAAGAGGTGTCATTCATGGCAAAATACACGATCGGTATCGACTACGGCACGCTGTCGGGCAGGGCGCTCATCGTCAACGCGCAGACCGGCGAGGAACTCGCGGCGGCGGTGTACGAATACCCGCACGGGGTGATGGACGAGGCGCTCCCCTGCGGCAAAAAGCTCGGGCGCGACTGGGCGCTGCAGCACCCGCAGGATTACATCGATGTGCTCGCCGTCACCGTACCCGAGGTGTTGAAAAAGTCGGGCGTCGACAGCGCGGATGTCATCGGCGTGGGGATCGATTTCACGGCCTGCACCATTCTGCCGGCGACCGCCGACGGCACCCCCCTGTGCTTCCTCGACGAATACAAGAGCGAGCCTCACGCCTATGTCAAACTGTGGAAACACCACGCCGCCCAGGCGCAGGCCAACCGCCTCAACGCGATAGCGGAACAAAGAGGCGAAAAGTGGCTTCAAAACTACGGCGGAAAAATCTCGTCGGAGTGGGCGATTCCGAAAATTTGGCAGCTGCTTGACGAAGCGCCGGAACTCTACGCCAAGATGGACAAATACATTGAAGCGGCGGACTGGATTGTCTGGCAGCTGACGGGCGTCGAAACGCGCAACTCCTGCTGCGCGGGCTACAAGGCGTTGTGGAACAAGAACACGGGCTTCCCGTCCGACGACTTTTTTAAAGCGCTCGACGAGCGGCTTGAGCATGTCATCGACGAGAAGTTCGGCCGCGACATTTTGCCGCTGGGCACAAAGGCGGGCGAAATCACCGCGGAGGCGGCGAAACTGACGGGCCTGAAAGAGGGCACCGCGGTCGCGGTCGGCGTCATTGACGCGCATATTTTCATCCCGGCGGCGGGCATCGGCAAAGAGGGCGAGATGCTCGTCATCATGGGCACCTCAAACTGCCATATGATGATGAGCGAGGTCGAGAAGCAGGTGCAGGGCATCTGCGGCGTGGTAGCCGACGGCATACTGCCGGGGCTTTACGGTTACGAAGCCGGGCAGGGCTGCGTGGGCGACCACTTCCAATGGTTCATCGAGAACTGCCTGCCGAAGAGCTATGTCGACGAGGCGGCCGCGCAAGGTATCAGCGTGCACAAGCTGCTGCGCGCGAAGTGTGAAAAGCAGCGCCCGGGCGAAAGCGGCCTGCTCGCGCTCGATTGGTGGAACGGCAACCGCTCCGTCTTGGTCGATGTGGATTTGACGGGCATGATGGTGGGTATGACACTGCAAACGAAGCCCGAGGAGATTTACCGCGCGCTCATTGAGGCGACGGCCTACGGCACGCGTATGATTATTGAAACCTTCCGCGAATACGGCGTGCCCATCGAGGCGTTTTGCGCCGCGGGCGGTATTTCACAAAAGGACCCGATGATGATGCAGATTTACGCCGATGTCATCAAGATGCCGGTGCGCATCGCGGGCTCCGAGCAGGGCGGCGCGCTCGGCTCCGCGATTTTCGGCGCTTTCGCGGCCGGGAGCGCGCGGGGCGGCTACGACGATATCTTCGAGGCCGCCAAGGCGATGGGCAAGGTCAAGGACACGGTGTATGTTCCGAATGAGGAAAACGCGGCGGTATACGACAAGCTGTTTGAGGAATACAAAATTCTGCACGACTACTTCGGCCGCGGCGCGAACGATGTGATGAAAAGGCTGAAGGCGCTGAAATAGAGTGGAGTTCAGAATCGATAGCCCCGGCTCCCTCGTCTTACCTCTCAGTCACTTCGTGACAGCTCCCCTACCATAGGGGAGCCAAAAATGGGCGACCTTCGGATTAGAAAGAGAAAAGTGTGGAGGGTGAAGTTCATGAAAAATTATGTTTTCTACTTTTTGGTCGGCTCGCAGTATCTCTACGGTCCGGAGGCGATTGAACAGGTCAACGCGGACGCGGAGAAAATCGCGGCGGGTTTAAACGAGAACCCGCTTATCCCCTGCCGCGTCGTCTGCAAACCGTGCGCGAAAACCTCCGCCGAAGTGTCGGCGCTCGCCGCCGGGGCCAACGCGGACGAAAACTGCGCGGGCGTTATCACCTGGATGCATACCTTTTCCCCGTCAAAAATGTGGATCGCCGGGCTTTCGGCCCTGCGCAAGCCGTACCTGCATGTCAACACGCAGTTCAACCGCGACATCCCGTGGGAAACCATCGACATGGACTTCATGAACCTCAACCAGAGCGCGCACGGCGACAGGGAGCACGGCTACATCGCGGCGCGCCTGCGGCTGCCGAGGAAGGTCATCGCCGGGCACTGGCAGGCGGAGGAATTCGCGCGGGAAACGGGCGAATGGATGCGCGCGGCCGTCGGGGCGCTCGAAAGCAAACGGCTGCGGGTTTTGAGAATCAGCGACAATATGCGCGACGTCGCGGTGACCGAGGGCGATAAAATCGAGGCGCAAATCAAACTCGGCTGGCAGGTCGACCACTTCGGCGCCGGCGACATCGCGGACGCCGTTGACAGCGTCGACAGCGCGGAAATCGACGGGCAAATGGAAGAGTACCGCCGGCATTACATCCTTGACACCGATGATATTGAGGCGGTGAAATACCAGGCAAGGCTTCAGGTTGCTCTTAACAAGTTCCTGGTTCAGGGCGGTTTCGGCGCGTTTCACACCAACTTTCAGGATCTGCACGGTTTGAGGCAGCTGCCGGGCCTGGCCGTTCAGGATTTATCCCGCCGGGGTTACGGCTTCGCGGCGGAGGGCGACTGGAAAACCGCGGCGCTCGTGCGTGTGATGAAGCTCATGGCCGCGGGGAAGGGCGGCGGCACGGCGTTCATGGAGGACTACACCTACCATTTTGAGCCGGGCAACGAGATGATACTCGGGGCGCATATGCTTGAGGTTTGCCCGACGCTCGCGGCGGAAAAGCCGAAGATTCAGGTGCATCCTTTGGGCATCGGCGGAAAAGAGCCGCCGGCGCGGGCCGTTTTTAAGGCCAAGGCGGGTAAGGCCATCGTCGCGTCGCTCGTCGACATGGGCAACCGGCTGCGCCTGATTGTCAACGACATCGAATGTGTCGAGCAGCCGTACGATATGCCGAAGCTGCCGGTCGCGCGCGTGTTGTGGAAACCCGCGCCGAGCTTGAAAACCTCCGCCGAGGCGTGGATACTCGCGGGCGGGGCGCACCATTCGGCGCTGAGTTTTGATTTGACGGCGGGGCAGATGGCCGACTTCGCGGAGATGTGCGGCATCGAATTCCTGCATATCGGCGAAGATACGGCGATACCGGATTTTCGCAAAGAGCTGTTTTATAACGACATGGCGTGGAGAGTGAACGGCTGATGCTCGAGAAACTCAAAGAGGATGTCTGCAGGGCGAACAAGATGCTCGCGGAACTCGGCCTCGCGGTGTTCACCTGGGGCAACGCCTCGGGCATTGACCGGAAAAGCGGCCTGGTGGCGATTAAACCGTCGGGGGTGCCGTATGACGCGCTGACGCCGGACGACATTGTGCTTTTGGACCTGAACGGCAAAAAGGCGGAGGGCAATCGCAACCCCTCCACCGACGCGCCGACGCATATTCACCTTTACAACAGCTTCCCGTCTATCGGCGGCGTCGTCCACACGCATTCGCGGTGGGCCACCGTCCGGGCGCAGGCGGGCAAGCCGATTCCGCCTTACGGCACGACGCACGCGGATTTCGCCTTCGGGTTTATCCCCTGCACAAGGGCGCTGACGAAAGCGCAGGTCGAAAGCGACTATGAGCTGAACACCGGCAGATCGATTACCCGGCTTTTCGGCGAACTCGGCATCGACTACAAAGAAGTGCCCGCGGCTCTGGCGGGCTCGCACGGGCCGTTCGCCTGGGGCGGCGACTGCATGGAAGCGGTTGAGCACGCGGCCGTGCTCGAGGAGGTCGCGATGCTCGCGTGGCACACGGAGGCTTTAGGCCGGACGGAACCGATCGAGCCATACCTGCTGGAGAAGCACTATCAAAGAAAGCACGGCCCCGGCGCGTACTACGGACAGAAGGAAAGCGGAAGATAGGCGCAGGAACCCTTCCCTCACTCCGTCTCGCTGACGCTCGACAGCCTTTCTCCGAAAGCAGGCACCCTTTTGTCACTGCGTGACATTTCCCCTAACAGGGGAATTACCTCATCGGAGGGAGCCATGTTTTACAAAGCTGAATATAAAACGACCTCCCCAATCATAAAGGGAGGTTTTTTTGCGCACCGCGCTGCCCGTCATCATGAAACGTTTGCCTTTATTTGCAGGGCGGGCGGCTTGCTCCCGCCGGAACCTGAAAATATCGCGCGGTGAAACGGTAAGGGCGGAGCCCCTGCCCTGTGTTTGTTTTACCAATCAGCCTAACACATAAAGTATGAGCTTTTTACACGTTTGCGGCGGGAGCAAGCCCCCGCCCTACTCTGCAAAGATACTCGTTTCGTGTAAATGTAGGGCTCAAGATCCGCCGGCGAGGGTTTCCCACTCGGCGAGGAGTTCCTCGAGGCGTGTGTTCGCGGCATCGAGCCGCGCGCTGATTTCGAGCACCTTTTCGTAATCCGCGGCAATCTCCGGCTTTTCCAATTCGGCGGCGAGTTCGGCGGCCTGTTTCTCAACCGCCTCAATCGTTTGTTCGAGACGCCGGATTTTGCCCGCGAGCCGTTTTTGTTCGCTCTCGCGCTCCTTGCGAAGTTTGAATTCGTTGGGTTTGGGCGGGGGCGCTTCTTTGACGCCCGGGCGCAGCGTGAGCAGGATATCGCGCATTTTTTCGAAACATTCGTCGTAGTTGCCCTCGAAGCGCTCAACGCCTCCCGGTGTCAACAGCAGGATGCCCGTCGCGAGCTTATTGATGAAATAGCGGTCGTGCGAAACGATGAGCAGCGTGCCCTCAAAGTCGAGCAGCGCGCGTTCGACCGCCTCGCGCGACGGAATGTCAAGGTGGTTCGTCGGTTCGTCAAGCAGCAGGAAATTCGCGCCGGAGAGCATCAGTTTCAACAGCGACGCCCGCGCCTTTTCGCCGCCGCTGAAGGTGCCGACGCGACGGAAAACCTCGTCGCCTTTGAATAAAAATACGGCAAGGGCTTTGCGGATTTCGGTCTCGGTCAAATCCGGCCGGGTGTCCCATACCTCGCGCAGCACCGATTTCTCGTCATGGAGCCCTTCCAGGGTTTGGTGGAAGTAACCGATTCGAATACCGGCGCCTGTGGCGGCCACGCCTTTGTCGGGCGGGAGCTCGCGGGCGATAATGCGCATGAGCGTCGTTTTGCCGCAGCCGTTGGGCCCGAGGAGGAAGGTTCTTTCGCCTCTGAAAAGCCGGAAGGTCACATTCTCAAACAGCGGCGCGGCGAAGGCTTTGGCGGCCTTGTCGACTTTCAGCACTTCGTTGCCGCCCGCGGCTTCGGGTTTGAAGCCAAAACGCAGGGTATCCTCCTGCCCTTCGGGTTTGACGAGCGCCGCGCGTTTTTTTTGGAGCATTTTTTCTTTGCTCTCGGCTTTTATAATGTTTTTTTCGCGCCCCCAGCGGCGCTGCTGCTCGATGATGCCCTCGATGCGGTGAATTTCTTTGATTTCGTTCCGGTACTGCCTTAACTCGATGGCTTCCCTTTCCGCTTTCAGTTGGAGATGGCGCGAATAGTTGCCGTCCCAGAGCGTTATTTTCTTATGCTCGATCGCCAGGGTTTTCTGCGTCACCCTGTCGAGGAACAGGCGGTCGTGCGAGATGATGAGCGCGCCGCCTTTGAAATCGCGCAGAAAATTTTCGAGCCATTCCACGCTGTCGATGTCGAGGTGGTTGGTCGGCTCGTCGAGCAAGAGGTACTCCGCGCGGCTCAGCAGCAGTTTGCCCAGGGAAAGCTTCGATTTCTGGCCGCCGCTGAGCTTGGCGCAGGGCAAATCAAAGTCATTTTTCGAGAACCCGAGGCCGGCCAGGGCGGAGTTTGTGCGGCTGCGGTAGGTCAGCCCGCCGAGGCGCTCATAGTCCTCGGTCAGATTGTTTTGGCGGGCGATGAGGCCGTCGATATCTTCGGCGCCTTCATGGATGGCTGACGCGAGCGCTTCGAGTTCCTTTTCGGTCTTCATCAAATACTCAAACACCGACAGCATTTCGTCATAGACGCCGCGCTTCGAGCCGGCGCACGCGTGCTGCTCCATCAAGCCGAAACGGATGCCGGACGCGGTATAGACGGCGCCTTCCGACGGTTGGGCCGAACCCGTTATCAGTTTGACAAGGGTCGTTTTGCCCGTACCGTTCGCGCCGACGAGGCCTACCCTCTCGCCGGCCGCCAATTCAAACGAAGCGTTTTCAAAAAGCGTGTTTTCGCCAAAGCCCATTGACACATTTTGCGCGCTGATGATAGCCATAGGTCCCCCGTTTTACAACCTCGTTTCCAACAGTTTGATTTTGCCCTCCAACCGGTACTCCCCGAGGGCCGCCGGAATGAAAATCCCGGTGCCTTTTTGTATATCCAGAACTATATCGTTGTAAAGCAATTTCCCTTTACCCTCTAAGGCCAGCAGAGAAACAAACGATGTGTCATCCGCCTCGCCGTTCATCGCGCCGGAAACCTCCAGAGAAACGATGGAAAAGAACGCGCTCGAAAGCAGCAGGCTCCTCTCCCCTCCCTCGTCGTGACGCCGGTTCGCCTTGAAATCAAAGGGTTCCCGGCGGGTGACGGCGAGCGCGTGGCCGATGTGCAGCTCGCGCGGTTTGCCGTCGAGCCCCGGGCGGTTGTAGTCGAAAATCCGGTAGGTCGTGTCGGAACTCTGCTGCACTTCGGCAAGTAATATGCCTTTACAAATAGCGTGCAAGGTTCCGGCCTCAATATAGAACAGATCGCCTTTTTTAACCTTTACTCTTTGCACTTTGTCCATTAGCGTACCGGTTTGAACGGCCTCGCGGAATTCCTCTTCGCCGATTTCGCTCTTGAAACCGAGGACGAGCTCCGCTCCCTCGTCGCAGTCGAGGATGTACCAGGCCTCGGTTTTTCCCGCGCCGCCGGATTTCGCCGCGTAGGCTTCGTCCGGGTGGACCTGGACAGACAAATCGTCTTTCGCGTCGATGAATTTGATGAGCAGCGGGAACTGCTTATACGCTTTGCCCTTTTCTCCGCAGACGGCCGGGTTCGCCTCAACCGCCTCGCGCAGAGGCCTGCCCGCGAAAGAACCGTTGAGGATGACGCTTTCCCCTTTCGGGTGGCAGGAAAGCACCCACGCCTCGGCGGCGTTTTTTTTGTCGGTCTTTATGCCGTATTCCTCGATCAGCCTCGTGCCGCCCCATACGAGTTCGGAAACGGCCGGCCGCAGCAGCATGGGATAGTTCATACGCTCACCTTTCAAACAGAAAGCACCTCGACGGTGCTTCAAATATCTTGAATTATATTATCATATTTGTCCAATAATTGCTATACATATTAACAAGGCCGAAAACCAAACGCGGGGAAAACGACGGGAGGGCAAAGCGATGACAAACACGCTGAAGCTGTTTGCATTGGAAAAGCTGAAAAAAAACACGGAAGAGAAAAGCGACGACGACAAGCTGCTTGAGGAAATCCGGGGCCTGAACGCTTCGATAGCCAACGCCTACAACCGCTTTGAATACGAGGAGGACGACGACCTTGTGGAAGCGGCCATTTTTGAGCTCGAGGCGCTCAAGGCGCGTTACCGCTATTTAATCAGGCTGGCCAAAGAGCAGCGTTTAGAAAGCAAAGATTATACCGCCTTTTGGGGCGTCCAGCATCTACGGAAGGAGGTTGAAAAAGTTAAATGAACCTTGCCGTGAAAATCATTCTGTGGATTATCGTTATAGGCGGCGGAACCGTCATACTCGGCACGATGATCGGCTCGCGCAAGGGAATCCGCAGCTTTTTGCTGACGGCCTTGCAGGGAATCGCGGCGATTTTCGCGGTCAATGTGCTGGGAATGGTCAGCGGCGTCACCATCGCCGTGAACTGGTACACGCTGGGCACGGGTGTCGTTGCGGGAACGCCGGGGGTCATCGCGATGCTGCTGCTTGACGCTATGCTGAAAACATAATTTCCGGTTCAGAACATAATAAAAAACAGATTTTCCTCTTGCATTTTGAATGCGTTTCCTATATAATAACTTCTGCACCGCGAAAGCGGCGCGGAATGCGGACGTTTAGCTCAGCTGGTAGAGCTTTCGCTTGACGTGCGAAGGGTCGGGGATTCGAGTTCCTCAACGTCCACCACAATT
>DAITOC010000028.1:0-15179 GCA_036834305.1 Clostridiales bacterium | reverse complement strand
GCCTGCCGCTTGTGCATATCGAACTCAAACGGCGCGGCGTGGCAATCCGCGAGGTGTTCAACCAGATTAACCGCTATCAGCGCGAGAGTTTTTGGGCGGCAAGCGGTCTGTTTGAATATGTGCAGCTGTTTGTCATCAGCAACGGAACGCATACGAAATATTACAGCAACACGACGCGTTTTCAGCATATCAAAGAATCGAGCGGCGACGCGCGCAAGAGTAAAAAGAAAACGAGCAACAGCTTTGAATTCACATCCTATTGGGCGGACGGCACAAACAAAGTCATCGCCGACCTGGCGGATTTTACAAAGACCTTTTTCGCCAAACACACGATTTTGAACATCCTCACACGCTACTGCGTGTTCACCGCCGACGGGCTTCTGCTTGTCATGCGCCCGTATCAAATCGCGGCGACCGAGCGGATTCTGAACCGGATAGAGATTGCGAACACCTATAAAAATTTCGGCAAGGTGGAAGGCGGCGGCTACATATGGCACACGACCGGCAGCGGAAAAACGCTGACAAGTTTTAAGACCGCGCAGCTTGCGACCGCACTGCCTTATATAGACAAGGTGCTGTTCGTCGTTGACCGCAAAGACCTCGACTACCAGACCATGAGGGAATACGACCGCTTTGAAAAAGGCGCGGCGAACTCGAACACTTCGACGGCCGTATTAAAGCGGCAGCTCGAAGACCCGGCTTCGAAAATCATTATCACAACGATTCAGAAACTTGGCGTGTTTATCGGCAAACACAGAAGCCATGAAATCTACGGCAAGCGTATCGTCCTTATTTTTGACGAATGCCATCGTTCCCAGTTTGGCGACATGCACAAAGCAATCACAAAAGCGTTTAAGAAATACCATCTCTTTGGGTTTACGGGTACGCCGATTTTCGCCGTGAACGCGGGCACCGCCGGCAACCCGCTTCTGCGCACGACCGAACAGGCTTTCGGCGAAAAACTGCACACCTACACCATTGTCGACGCTATCAAAGACGCCAATGTTCTGCCGTTCCGTATCGACTATGTCAACACAATGAAAATGCCCGACAACATGGAGGATGAGCAGGTTCGGGCCATCGACACCGAAAAAGCGATGGCGGCGCCGGAGCGCATCGCCGAGGTGGTGGGCTATGTCCTTGAACATTTTGACCAGAAGACCAAACGGCAGAGTTTCTACACCCACAAAGACCGGCGCGTGGCGGGCTTCAACTCCATTTTCGCCGCGTCCTCCATCCCCATGGCGTGCCGGTATTACACGGAGTTTAAGCGCCGGCTCGAAGAGAGCGGCCGCCGGCTCAACATAGCGATGATTTACAGCTACTCGGCCAACGAGGAAGAGCCGGACGAAGAATTTGACAACGATAAGCTCGACAAACCCTCGCGGGAGTTTTTGGCCGCGGCTATCGCCGACTATAACGCGGCTTTCGCCACCAACTTTGACACATCCGCCGACAAGTTCCAAAACTACTACAAAGACCTTTCCCTTCGCGTGAAGAACCGCGAGGTGGATTTGCTGATTGTGGTGAATATGTTCCTGACGGGTTTTGACGCGACGACACTGAATACGCTTTGGGTGGACAAGAACCTGAGATACCACGGTCTGATTCAGGCGTTCTCCCGCACGAATCGAATCCTTAACAGCGTGAAGACATTCGGCAACATCATCTGTTTCCGCGATTTGAAAAAAGCCACCGACGACGCGATCGCCTTATTCGGCGACCGGGAAGCGGGCGGCATTGTCCTGTTGAAAACATACGACGACTATTACAACGGTTACGAGCAGGACGGAAAGGTCAAGCCGGGTTACAAGGAGTGTATCGACAGACTTTTGGCCGAATACCCGCTTGGCGCGGCGATCACCGGCGAAACCATGCAAAAGGCGTTCATTGCCTTGTTCGGCACGATACTGCGGCTTCGCAACATCTTGACGGCTTTTGACGATTTTGAGGGCAATGAAATCCTGTCCGAACGCGATTTTCAGGATTATCAAAGCCTTTATATCGACCTCTATGAGGAAATCCGCCCGAAGGACGATGGCGATAAAGAGAATATCAATGACGACATTGTGTTTGAAATTGAACTCATCAAGCAGATAGAAGTCAATATCGATTACATTCTGATGCTTGTGGCGAAGTACCACGAAAGCAACTGCACCGATAAGGAAATCCTCGCCGCCATTGACAAGGCGGTTAACTCGAGCCTTGAACTGCGAAGCAAAAAGGAACTTATCGAGGGCTTTATCGCCCGCGTCAATACCTCCACGCAGGTGGACGACGATTGGCGTAAATTTGTGCAGGAACAGAAAGAAACGGATCTCGCGGCGCTCATCGACGGCGAAAAACTCAAGGAACAGGAAACGCGCCGGTTCATTGACAACGCGTTCCGCGACGGCGCGATAAAAACAACCGGCACCGACATAGACAAAATCCTGCCGCCCGCCTCCCGTTTCGGCGGCGGCGACAGGCAGGAAAAGAAACAGGGTGTCATTGCGAAGTTGTTCGGTTTCTTTGAAAAATATTTGGGGTTGGTGTAGCCGTCAAGCACAAGCCCGGCGTGGTATATTCCCATAAATGAAGCCGCTTTGATTTTCATCAAGGCGGCTTTTTTCTTGGCGTTTTTGTTATACCCTTATATCCTCGGCAGAGAAGCGGCGGCCACGCTTTGGCCTATCCGCCGGCTTTTTTCGTCCGGCAACACCAGGCGCAGGGTTTGAAACACGGCCGGGTATTCCGTTGCCAGCACGGTGTTCGCGGTGTCGAGGATACTATGGCCGCCGCGCCCGGACACGACGCGCCCCATGAGCAGAACCAGGTTGATGTCATACACCGAGGCATACAGCGCGACGGCATGGCCGAGGTAAACGCCGATGGTTTCGAAGATTTTGGCCGCGGCGGCGTCGCCGGCCTCCATGCGCCGCTGCACCTCTTTGAGCTTTTCGGCCGGCGTCAGGTTGTCGTCAAGCGCGATGCCGGCCGGGGGGGCGAGGCGGATGACCGCGTCCTGCGAAAAATACTGCACGCCGCAGCCGATGTCGCCAGACCACTCGTCGGCCGGGGCGCCGGCGGACGCGTCGACCGGAACGAACGCGAGTTCGTTGAGCCAGCCGGTGAGGTTGCCGTGTTCGTCGACATACCCGCCCGCTTCGCTGGTGCCCATCGCGATGCCGAGAACCCTGTTTTCATCCAAGTCCATCGCGCCGGCCAAAGCCGTCACATCGCCGTCATTGGCCACCTCAACGGGCACATCCCCGATTTCACGGGCCGCCTGCAAATAGATATTCCGGATACGGCTTTTATACAGAGCGGGCGGCACTTTTCGGAAAAGAGAGACCATCATGGCGCGGTTGTTGATGAATATCCCCGCCGAGCTGACGCCGATGGCGTCGACCCGCGGCATTTTCTCCGCCGCTTTTTTGAGGGCGGAAACGATTTCGCCGTAGTGGTAATCGGGGTCGCCGTTTAATTTCGGGTGCCAGATGATTTCTTCGCTGAAGACCGCTTCGCCGTCGACGACGGCAGAAACCTTGAGGTCGCTGCCGCCCGCGTCAAAGCCGATCCGGCAGCCGTCGAGGTGGCGGCCGATAGGCTTGGACTGTTCGTGCGCGGCGGGCGTGTTTTCAACCGGCAGTGAAAGAACTTCAAAGTCCTTTTCATACACGCGGGTCATAAAGTCACGGTCAAATTCCCTCGCGCCGCCCTTGGCGTACGCGGCTTTGACAAAGCCGGCCACGGCGCTGTCGCCGCAGACGAAAACCCTGTAACCGCCCCGAACCCACAAAAGCAGTTTCACGAGTCTTTCGACATAAAAACAGTCGGCGTCAAACATCTCTTTCGTGCCGTGGACGCGCGTTTTATAGACGGAAATGAGGCCGTCGTTTCTCTCGACGGCGATGTTCAGCGGCTTGTCCGCGGTTTTCAAATAGCTTTCGTTGAACTTCGCCAAGGGGAGAAAGCCCGTGTCAAGCGCGGGAATGTTTTTTGCGGCAAATTCGATTCCGTGCGCGTTCATCGTCAAAACCTCGCGATTCTTTCGGTTACTTCTTTTTCAAACTTGTCGATGTATCGTTTGATAAACGCCTCCGGGGCCGGCGCGTCATCGCGCATCAGCTCGCTGATATCGAGCCCGTAGGTCATGCTGTCGCAATCGTCGACGGCGTGGCTCGCGAAAAATGTGGCGTTCGCCGTCCGCCGGCCCAGTGCCGCGAGGTCGTAGCGTTTGCCGCCGGCTATCTGGCTGTCGTAAACACCGAGCAGCGCCGCGGCGAGGTTGGGGTGGGGGGAGGTGTCCAAAACCGTTTTATCCTCATCGCAAAGCCAGTCGAGCCCGCGCCAGACTTCCAGCGAGATGAGTTTTTCGGGGCGTTTTTCGGCCGGCAACGCGCGGATGGCGCGAATGACCTTCAGCGCGACGGCGACATGCGTGTCGTGCTTGTCGGCGAGGTTGTGGGTGTAGACGACCCCGGGGGAGCAGCGTTCGATGAGCGCGGCGATATCCTCAACAACGGCCGTGCCGCCGGGGTCTTTGGCTTGCGCGCTCGGATAGGCCAGCAGCGCGAGGGCCGCGTATCTGCCGACGGCCGCCGCGTTCTTTTGTTCCTCCACACGGACCGTTTTCATCTCTTCATCGGTAAATTTCCCATAAACGCCGCTTCGCGGGGAACCGGCGCCGTCGGTCACCGTGACGGCGGTGAACCATTTGTCGTCCCGGCCGTAGCATTCGGCAACCGGCCCATAGGCCATAATCTCAATGTCATCCTGGTGCGCGCCGAAACACAGCGCCGTCGTCCTTCGCAGCGCCGCTTCCGTTTCGGTTCCGTCGGGAATATAAATCCGCGCGTTTTTATTATGAAACATATTGCTTTCCCTGCCCCGCTTTCCCAACCCTTTCGACGGTTATCCGCCGGGTTTGTAACATGGTAGCATAAAACAGCCCGCTTCGCAATAAAAAACGGCGTTCCGGGCGGGAACGCCGAAAAGATTCAATTCCTCTTTCACGCAGCAAAAAAACAGGCAAAAGCGCCATGTCTGCCGTCACCGGCCCCGGAACAGGAACCGCGGCCGGGAAGGGGAGCTTTGCCAGAACCGGGCGGGAGCGGACCAGCGGACCGGCATGGCGTCAAGGATATCGTCAACGGTGATAATGCCCGCGAGTTTGCGGCCTTCCCCGACGACGGGCAGGCAGACGAGGTCGTATTTTCGGACGAGCTCCGCGGCCTTTTTCACGCTTTCGCCGGCACCGACGCAAACCAGCTTTTCGCCCCCGTCGCAGATGTCGCCGACGAGGGCTTTGTCGTCGCTTGCCAACAGGGCGCGTAAACTGATAGTACCCACCAGGCGGCGCGCGTAATCGACGCAGCAGCAGATGTCGGCCGTTTCTTTCTTCCCGCCGGTTTTGCGGACCGAGGCGAGCGCCTCGCCGGCGGTCATGCCGTCGCCGAGTTCAATGCATTCGACGGTCATTAAACTGCCCGCCGAAGAGCGCGGGTAAGCCAACAGAGTGGTGAGGGCCTCGCGCTTTTCGGCGTCGAGCCGCGCGAGGGCTCTTTTGACGGTGTCCGCGTCCACACAGCGCAGAAACGCGGCGGCGTCGTCCAAAAACATTTTGTCAATAAGCGCTTCGAGCTCGCTGTCGGCCATTTCGGCGGCGAGTTTTCTTTTGGTTTCCTCTTCCAAGTACGAAAAAACGCCGGCGGCGGCATCCCCGGGCAGGATGCCCAACATGCGCAGAAGGTCCTCGATGGGAAGACCGTTCAAAATCCGCGCGATGTCCACGGCGTTCATTTCCAGAAGTTTTTTACGCAGCGCGGAATATTTCCCGCTGCGCCGCATGGTTTCGACCATTTGCAGGATTCTTGCTTCCTCCATAACGCACCTCTTTCCCCGCGGGGGGCAAGGGCGCGAAGGGGAGGCAAGCCAAACCGGAAGGGCGGAAGAAAACCCTTTAACCGGAGCGAGCGCTCACAGGACAGTCCGGCAGCCCTTGCAGCCGCGGAAAATATTCGATTCTACTTCGGGGCTCGGGAATACTCGGGCTTTCCAAACAAATTTCACCACCTATGGGCGTTCGTCGGCTGTCTCAGCCGCAAATCTATTGTAACTTGCTTCCTATAAAAAGTCAAGAAAAATTGTCTGAATGAAAGAGAAACGGGGTTAAGCGGGATATTCAAGGAAAATCGGGCAAAAGAGCGTATAAAAAGCGTGAAAACGGTGAAAAGCGGTAAAAAGGCAGAAAACATTTGGCAATATTTCAAAACCGTTCGGTTTTTTGCGGTTTTATGTCAAGAAAAAGCCGTGTTCACACCGTTTATGGGAGCGTTCTATTCTATGCTCCGCGAAACCGGCGGTTGACGCCGTGAAATAAAAAACGAAAGGGGCCGGCATGAACGGAAACACATCGTTGAGCAAGCGGGAGCGGCTGTTCTGCTTCTACCGCGGGGAAGGGCGCGACGCCCGCGGCGCCGCCGCGGCGGCGGGGTACGCCGTCTTCCCGGAAAAGGCGGCCGCGAAACTGCTCGCGAGGGAGGAAATCACGCGGGAGATCGGCCGCCTGCGCGGCGGCCAAAAAGACTACGGGGACGAAGCCGCGGCGGGTTACCGCCGGCTCGCGTTCGGCTCGGTCACCGACGCGCTCAAACTGCTGTTCGCCGAGGAAAAACCGGCGGCCGGGGAACTCGAAGCGATGGATTTGTTCCTCGTCTCGGATATCAAAAGGCCGAAAGGCGGCGGGCTCGAAATCAAGTTTTTCGACCGCCTCAAAGCGCTCGAGCGCCTGCGGGAATGCGGCGCGGAAAAACAGGCGGACGACGGCGCGAGGCCGTTTTACGAGGCGCTCGAGAGAGGGGCGCGGGCGCTCGCCGGCGAGGGCGGCCTTTGAGCGCGGGCTTTCACACCTTTTCCAAAAAACAGCTCGCGGTGTTGAGCTGGTGGTGCGCGGGCAGCCCTTCCAACCGCCGTGACGCCATCATCTGCGACGGCGCGGTGCGCTCGGGCAAGACCGTCTGCATGTCGCTGTCGTTCATCGCCTGGGCCTTTTACGCCTTCGAGGGGGCGTCGTTCGCCGTCTGCGGCAAGACCATCGCCTCCCTGCGCCGCAATGTGGTGACGCCCCTGCTGCCGGCGCTTCGCCGGCTTGGGTTCGAGTGCGCCGAAAAGTTGTCGCGCAACCTCATCGAAATCACTTACGGCGGGCGGACGAACCGGTTTTACCTGTTTGGGGGCAAGGACGAGGGCTCCGCCTCGCTGATTCAGGGAATGACGCTCGGCGGCGTTTTGCTCGACGAGGTCGCGCTCATGCCCCGGTCGTTTGTGGAACAGGCGCTCGCTCGCTGCTCGCTCGAGGGCTCGCGGCTGTGGTTTAACTGCAACCCCGAAAACCCCCTGCACTGGTTTTATGAGGAATGGATTCAAAAGGCCGAAGAGAAAAACTGCCTGTATCTGCACTTCGTCATGGAGGACAACCCCTCCCTGACGCCGAACATCATCGCCCGTTACAAGAGCCTTTACAGCGGCGCGTTCTACGAGCGGTTCGTCGAAGGCAAATGGGTCGCGGCGCACGGGCTCGTTTACCCGATGTTCGACGCCAAGTCGCACACGGGCGAGCCCGCGGGAACGGCCTCACGGTATTATTTGTCCTGCGATTACGGAACGGTCAACCCTTCCTCCTTCGGCCTGTGGGGGCTTTTCGGGGAACGGTGGCACCGCCTGGCGGAATACTACCACGACTCGCGCCTGGCCGGGGAGCAGCGCACCGACGAGGAGCATTACGCCGCGCTTGAGGAACTCGCCGGCTCACTCGGCATCGAGGCGGTCGTCGCCGACCCGTCGGCGGCGAGTTTTATGGAATGCGTCCGCCGGCACGGCCGTTTCAAAGTTATCCCCGCCAAAAACGATGTGCTCGACGGCATCCGCCGTGTTTCGGACGCTTTGAAGGAGCGAAAAATTCTGTTTTGCCCGAACTGCCGGGACACGATACGGGAATTCGGCCTCTACCGCTGGGACAACCACAGTGTCCGCGACGCCCCGCGCAAGGAGAATGACCACGCCATGGACGACATCCGGTATTTCGTCTCGACGGTGGTTTGCGCGGGGGACGACGGGTTTTTTGTTTTGGCGGCGGAACGGGGATAACGACCTTTCCGTCTGCTCCGCATAGCGATGTAATCGCTTAACCTCTTCCTTACCAAGGAGAGGCAAGATAGTGTCGTTCTTTTCCCTCCCTCAGTCTCGCTTCGCTCGACAGCTCCCTCATCTGAGGGAGCCGGGATTTCTTGCCTCCCTTGTTAAAGGGAGGGGGACCGCGAAGCGGTGGTGGGATTCAGCCCCTCCCCGGAGCGGGATTTCTCGACAGCCCGGGAACGAAGCCCCCATTCTTGCCTCTCCTTGGTAAGGAGATGGTGATACACGATACGATCGTGAGGCGACAGCCTGACGGAGAGGTCGAAGAAAAAAAAGGATGTGATTCCATATCGATTTTTAAAAGAAAGCCCCCGGCGAAAACCGCCGTCGCGGTGCCGCAAACCGGGCCGCCGCCCGGCGGGCCGTTCGCCATGCTCGACAGCTGCGCGTCTTTATCGCCGGCGCAGACAAGGCTCTATTACACCCTGCGCGAGGCGGTGCCGGTTATCGACGCCGCCGTGTTCAAACTCGTGCGCCTGACGGGCGGCTTTCGGGTTAATTGCGGCGGCGGGGAAGCGCAGGCGGCGCTCGACGCGTTTCTGCGCGGCGTTCAAGTCGGCGGCAGCCAAAGGGGCGTTGACGCGTTCATCGCGGCCTATTTCGAGCAGCTGCTGACCTGCGGCACGGCGGTCGGCGAAATCGTGACCGACGCCAAAGGGCGGCCGGCGGCCCTTTACAACGCTTCGCTCGACGCCGTCGAGCTGCGGCGAGCCCCGGACGGGTTGGGCGTCGAAGTCTGCGCGCGCGGGGCGGGCAAGGCCGAGCCAGTCCAATACCCGGAACTCGTGATGCTGTCCGTCCTCAACCCCGAGCCCGGGCAGCTTTACGGCAATTCGCTGCTCAAAGGCCTGCCGTTCGTCAGCGCCGTGCTGCTGAAAATCTTCGCGGCCGTCGGCGCGAATTGGGAGCGCGTCGGCAATATCCGCTTCGCGGTGACCTACAAGCCGCAGAACGACGCCCTTGACCGGGCGTACGCGAAGGACAGGGCGATGCAGGTCGCCAAAGAATGGGGCGAATGTATGCGCGCGGGCGGCGCCGTCCGGGACTTTGTGGCCGTCGGGGATGTGCAAATCAAAGTCATCGGCGCGGACAACCAGATTCTCGACAGCGAGGTGCCGGCGCGCCAGATGCTCGAGCAAATCGTCGCCAAAACGGGCCTGCCGCCATTTATGCTCGGCCTTTCGTGGAGCTCGACGGAGCGGATGTCCTCCCAGCAGGCGGACGCCCTGACCAGCGAACTCGAGGCGTACCGCCGGATTCTAACGCCCGTCATCGCGCACATCGCCGATGTGTTTCTGCGCCTGAACGGTTTCGGCGCGAAAGCGGAAGTGGAGTGGGACGACATCACTATGCAGGACCAAATCGATTTAAGCCGGGCGCGGCTGTTCGAGGCGCAGGCCGAAAGCCTCAAAACAAAGCAGGGAGAAGGGGACACGACATAAACAAAGGCTTTTTTACCGAGCTTTCGCCGGAGGAGCCCTCCGCCGCGGATATGGAGCTCATCAACCGTTATACCCGCCGGGAGTTGCGGGCCGATGAGGTTTACACCTTCGGCGTCATTCTGTGCGACAACGAGGTCGACCGGGATTTTGAGCGTTTTGACACGGCGGCGCTTCCCGCCCTCGCGGCGCTTTTCGTCGGCAAAACGGGCATCGCCGACCACAGCCTGCGCGCGGGGGACCAAACCTCCCGGCTTTACGACGCCCGGGTGGTGACCGACCCCGGCCGAACAACAAGCGCGGGCGAGCCTTACGCGTTCATCAAAGCGAAGGCCTATATGCCGAGGACGGAGAAAAACCGGGACCTCATCGCGGAAATTGACGCGGGCATCAAAAAAGAGGTGAGCGTCGGCTGCGCGGTCGGGCGCGTGGCGTGCTCCCTGTGCGGGGAGGACCTCCGCATGGGCGGCTGCCGGCATGTCAAAGGCAAACGCTACGGCGGCGCGGTCTGCCACGGCGTGCTCAGCGACCCGGCGGACGCGTATGAATGGTCGTTTGTCGCTGTGCCGGCCCAGCCGGCCGCGGGCGTGACGAAAGCGTACACCGAAACGAAAGGAGAAAGAACCATGGAAGACATTTTGAAGGCGCTGCGAAGCGCGGAAGACGGCGCGGCGCTAAGCTTCAGCGAGGCGCAAACCCTGCTCGGCTACATCGAAGGCCTTGAGAAACAAGCCGCCGACGGCAGGGAATACCGGGAGGAACTGACGCTCGAGGTCATCCGCATGGGCCTCATCGCCCTGCCGCAAATGCCCGGCGAAAACCTGTCGGGTATTTGCGAACGGCTGACCGTCGGCGAACTGCGCGAGTTAAAAAAAGTGTTCGATGAAAGCGCGGGCCGGGTTGTGCCGCTGAGGCCGCAGCTGGTCAAAGAGGAAAAAGACGCGCCGGCGGACAACGGCGAGTTCAAAATTTAAGGAGGATTCATCATGGCTGTTTCATTTGAGGGGTTTCATGTCAGCGTCGCCACCTTCAAGGCGGCGGAGGGCCTCAAGGCGGGGGAGCCCGTCAAGGCCGAGGCGAACGATACGGCGGCGGCCTGCGGCGCGGGGGACGCGTTCTGCGGCGTCGCGATTGAGGCGGACGGCAGCTACGCGTCCGTGCAGCTGAGCGGGTACACCGTTTTGCCTTACAGCGGCGATACGGCGCCCGAGGCCGGCTATTGCCAGCTCGCCGCCGACGGTGAAGGCGGCGTTAAAACTGTCGAAACGGGAGGGCGCAGCCTGCTCGTCCTCCATGTCAACACGACGGCGAAAACAGCGGGCGTCCTTTTGTAAAAAAGCCCCCTTTCCGAAAGGGGGTGTCACACAACGTGTGACGGGGGATTCTCTTCACCGCCCGCGGACGGTTATTCTCCTTTTAAAAAGAGACAAGGCAGGTTCGCCGTTAATTCAATAAAGAAAGGAAGATTGTATGCCATACGATACCTTAAAACTCGAAAAAGGCTTGTACACCCAGGGCCGGCCGTTCACCGGCGCGCTCGAGGCGCTTGACCCCTCGGAGGACTACCGCGGCACGGCGCTCGAAGGGCTCGACGCCTACCAGCGCCAGCTCAAGCGCTTTGACATCAAAGTCAGCGGGCCGGGCAGTGACGCCGTCGAGAAGTTCTTTAAAACCTCCGATTCCGCGGCGCTGTTCCCCGAATATGTGTCGCGCGCCGTTCGCCGGGGGATGGAGGAGGCCAACGTCCTCCCGCGAATCATCGCGGCGACCACGGTCATCGACGGGCTCGACTACCGCTCGATTACCTCCGTTCCCGCCGGGGACGACAAGGAGCTCAAGACCGTCAAGGAGGGCGCGTTTATCCCCGAAACCGTCGTCAAAACGCAGGAGAATCTCGTTACCCTGCGCAAGCGCGGGCGGATGCTGACCGCCTCCTACGAGGCCATTCGCTTTCAGCGGCTCGACCTGTTCACCGTCACCCTGCGGCAAATCGGCGCTTACATCGCGCGGACACAGCTCAAAGACGCGGTCGACGCGCTCGAAAACGGCGACGGCAACGCCAACGCGGCGGACATCAGCGAAGCGGCGGTTTCCGGAACGCTGGCATACAGCGACCTGGTCGCCTTTTGGAATTTGTTCGACCCGTATGAACTCAACGCCATCGTCGCGTCACCGGATGTCACGGTCAAGATTCTCAACATTCCGGAGTTCAAGGACGCCGCGGCCGGCTTCGACTTTCAGCGGACGGGCAAAAATATCACGCCCATCGGCGCCGACCTGATCAAGTCCTCCGCCGTCGGCAGCGGCAAACTCATCGGCCTTGATAAAACCTGCGCGCTCGAAATGGTCAAGGCGGGCGATGTCGTGACGGAGTATGACAAGCTCATCGACCGCCAACTCGAGAGGGCAGCGATCACCTGCGTCGCCGGCTTCGCCAAAATCTTCAAGGATGCCGCGCGCGTGCTGACAGTCTAATGATGATGATCAACCAATGGACGGTTCTCAACCTCCTTAAACAAATCGCGGCCATCGATGGGGAAGCCCCGGCGTTTCTGCTGCCGGTGTGCCTGTTGTGCCTTGAGGAAATCCGCGGCCGCCTGCGTGACGCGAAGGACGAAAACGACGCGCGCGTCGGGTCGGCGGCGGCCGGGCTGGCGTTTTACCGCCTGGCGCTCAGACGGATCACCGAGGACGGCGCCGCCACAAGTTTCAAAGCCGGCGATGTGCAAATCACCGGCAGCCCCGCCGAACTGCTGGCGGCCGCGGCGAAGGTCCGCGACGAGTCGCTGGCAGCGGCGGCACCCCTGCTGCGCGACGACCTGTTCTTTTTCGGGGGTGTGGAGGTATGAGGCTCGCGCCGGTGTTCATAAGGCAGGGGCGCGAAACGCGCGTTCTTTATGAGGACGGCTCGCTCTCCGCGGCCTTCCGCGGTTTTATCCAGCCCCTGCGCTACAAAAACAAGATGTACCTTTTCGGCGTCAACACCGCCATCGGCTTCGACAGCGAGGGGCGCTACCTGTATATCGGCCCGCCGGGCTATGACCTGACCGCTCTGCCCGGCGGGGCCTGCCTGCTTTGCGGCGGCGTGAAATACCGCGTCGAGCGGGCGGAAAAAGTGTATAAAGGCAGCGAGCCGTTTTATATCTGGGCGATCGTCCGCGTCGTCGTGGAAGAAGAACCGTAGGGGACGGGTCATCCGCATGGACACGTAGGGGGCGTTTTCCACGCCGCCCCGCACAAACCACCCCGGCCCGCGGCCACCCCTCCCCAGAGGGGAATATTTTCGTAGGGAACGACCCCCGTGTCGTTCCGCTTTTGCAATTCTACCTCTCAGTCACCTGCGGTGACAGCTCCCCTAACATAGGGGAGCCAAGACTGTTGTGGAGTTTGGAGTGAGAATCATTGAGTGAAATCAGCGCCCTGCCGGCGGGCATTGCCGCCTGGCTTTCGGAACAGCCCGCCCTCGCGGGCATCAAATTTATCACGCAATTTCCGCCCGCGCCTAAGGCCGTGCCTCTCAAAAAAGTCACGGTTTCCGCCGGTATCGAGGACTTGCGCGTCACCGACAGCTTCACCGAAAACGACGAGGGTGTCCTCGTCAAAAACGAGTATTGCCGCCTCGCGTCGATTAAACTCAGCCTGGATATCCATGTGCCGTTCGCCGAAGGCGGCGCGAAATGCCACGATGTGTTCACCGACATCATCGACTGTTTGACCTTCGGCTCGGATTTGAACATCGTTGAGTCGGGCTGCGGCAGCGTGCGGTCCGACCGGAACACGGACGCCCTGGTGCTGGGCACTTGGGCGCTCGTCTCCGCCTCGCTTTGCCCGGCGGACGGCTCCTCGGTGAGCTTCGGCTCGTTTCTGAACAAGGAGCTGCTCTGCGGCAGCCATATCCGCGACAACGGTATCCATGTCACGCCGGAGGATAAGGTGCTCTGGAACGCGCCGTTCGCCGCGGGGGCGTATTTCGGAACGGGCACGGCGAGCCGCGTCATCGAAACCGGCTTTTCGCCGAAACTCGCCGCCGTGTTCGCGCTGCAGGCTCCGGCGGTGACGGCCGATTTTGCCGCCGGCACGCTGAAAAGCGGCTGGGGCGTCGCCGTCGAAGGGTTTGAAACCCAGGGAATCGAACTGGCAAGCGGCGGCTTCCGCCTTCTTTCGGGGCCTTCTTATGAAACCGGCGGCTGCCTGCCGCGGCTGAACGAAGCGGGGAGTTCCTATTTTTACATTGCGGTGAAATAATAAGACAGGGGACGGAACAACCGTTCCCTGTCTTCATCGGTTATCGCATACAGTGATGGTTACAACAAATTACATCCGTGCTATTGATGATAATGAAAAAATATAATATAATAAAAATAACATTCTGGAGGGATCTTTATGAGTAAAGCAATAAAAACGAAACGGATAATCACGGTGACAGCCGCCGCGGTTCTTGTGACGGCAACCGGAATTGCCGGAGGCCTCTGTCTGCGGAACAGGCATAAAGCGGCTGCTTCATTGAACATAGGCAGCAGCGAAACCACTCAAACGGCAACGCAAACAACCCAAGCGGAAACGAAGGCAGAAACCAGGGCGGAATATACGGTTTCCGGCCAAATCATCGAGGCGGCGATAAAGGCGCTGAATACTTATTTTTTTGACAGCAACAATGAAATGGATATTTTTTCAGCTTATGTGACAGATATTAACAAAGACGGCATTCCCGAAGTATTCGGCAGCAACGGACCCGAGAAATTCGCGGTCTCTTACAATGCGGAACGCGGACTGCTGATTGAAGATTCCTTTTATAATTCTTTCGGTGATAAGTTTTATTTTGATTTTGACAACCGGGGGTTCGTCGTCAGGGAAGACGGGCATAATCAGGGCACATATGATTGGCATTCGGCGACGAAGTACTCCGTACGGAAAGACGGTTTTAAACAAATCGGTCAAATTAAGGGCGATTTACACACAGTTGATTTTAATTATGAAGACGAGGCGGCATTGGAAGAATACAGGCTAAAATCGTTGGCGGATTTTGATAAAAAATTTACCAAGTTTACAAAAGGCCTTAACTTGGTTGATTATGACGACGTTGCGGTAACGCAGAACATTGATGAGTATCTTCACGCGGAATTGGCGATTTAGCATACTGCAACTGGAATACCGCGGACGGAGAACGCTGCGCGCTTTCACGGAGTTTTGAGGAACAGACAGGGGCGGTTCGTTATAAACCGTCCCTGTATCATTCTGCCAATTACAAAAAATCCCGGCAAATTGCTGTTGACAACAAGCCGCGGTTATGCTAACATAATTTCCGCACCGCATGGAGAGATACCGAAGTGGTTATAACGGAACGGTCTTGAAAACCGTCGTACCGAAAGGTACCGTGGGTTCGAATCCCACTCTCTCCGCCACCTTTTAATAACAAAGTATGTTACCATGGAGAAGTACTCAAGTTGGTGACGAGGCGCCCCTGCTAAGGGCGTAGGTCGGGTAACCGGCGCGGGAGTTCGAGTCTCCCCTTCTCCGCCACGAAAGCAGTCTATCGTTGATACAATGATAGGCTGCTTTTCT
>DAITOC010000027.1:0-15272 GCA_036834305.1 Clostridiales bacterium | reverse complement strand
CACGGCCACGGCGCAGCCGTTGTCGATGATTTCTTCCACCGGGCAATACGGGCCGACGGGGTATTTGGTGAAGGAGATATAGACGACAAGCGGCGGATTCTGCGCTTTTTTTGGGATGACGATATGGACCGGGAACGCGAATTCGCCGAGCCCGGCCGGGAAGCTTAAAGAAATCTCCGTGTAATCCGCCTTGCCGGCGAGCGCGTTGGCATCGTGTTTGACCGGCTGCCCTTTGACAAAAGGAGGCGCTGTGGGAAGAAAGCCGTATTCCCGCGCCGCGAAAACTTTGATGAGTTCTTCGCGCCTTCGCGGCCAGTTCGCGGCTGAGATATTTTCCGCGAGAGCGGACGGCAAACGCCGGTTAGCCAATTCGTTTGTTATCATTTTATACCGTTCACAAAGCCGTTTTCGGCAAACTCGCCGTTATTCATGGCTCGTTTCTCCTTCATTCGTAAGATTGTTCATCGTGGCTGCCATTTCGGCCCATTCGGCGCAAACACGGGTGTAAACCGTTTTGCCGGTTTCGGTCAGTTCATAGTACTTTCTCGGTTTGCTCCCCGTGGTTTCCCATTCGCTTTTGAGCAGCCCCTGGCTTTCCAACCTGCGAAGCAGGGGGTAAAGCGTGCCCGGCTCGACGGGGATGCCTTTTTGTTCAAGGTCTTCCACCAAGGCGTAGCCGTAGGCGGGTCCGGAAAGGCGGCTCAAGACGCCGAGTGTAATCAACCCCCTTCGGAACTCAAGCACCAGGCTTCTGACCAATTCATCGGTTTGATTCATCGTATCACCTTCTTATTCTCACTCCTATTATATTGTACGACGTACACTATTGTTAAGAACTATTTATTCCGATTAATTTACTATTTTATCAGTTGAATTCAATTCATCATTATGTTATTTTTAAATAGTTTCCATGGTTAATCATTTAAAGGCGGTATCGTATGAAAAGAATCGTTTTGGCATTTTGTTTTGTGCCGGTTTTAGTGCTGAATTGTACACTGCTTGTTTTGTGCGCCCCGGAACCCACAAATAATTTCACAAACGCTCAGACTTTTTCCGAGAAAATTCAGAGCTTTCGTTTTTCGCAAATGATCGATGATGTCAAAGCGTCCGTGAAAAATATCCGTTTCATACCCTGGTATACATACTATACCTTGGGCAGGGGAAATGACAAAAACGGCGTTGAACATACAGACAGGGGATGGGACGCCGTAAACGCGGAATTGCGTGACAGCGGCACCAGTTTCGGTGAATTCTGCGCCCAGTACTCCGCGGTGATGACCAACTGGGCTTATACGTTGAGCGGCATAGCGGCGATTCTTATACTAATCCTGAAAGGCAATAAAAAGTGGTACTGGTATATGTTTTTTACCATCGTCACTCTCATGTCTTTCACATCCGTCGGTATGCATACGGCGGATTACGGGGAGTTCGTCCGCTATACAATGACAACAAAACTGCTCGCGAGTTACATTGATATGACTTTAACCGAATTATCGGTCTGGTCATGCGTGCTTTGCTTCACTTTTGAGTTTTTCGAAAACCGGCCGAAAACGAAAAAAACGGTTACCTCACTCGTCTCGGTTTGGACGGTTATCATTCTTTTCGTTCTCACCTTTGAAGTGTTTGTCGTTAATAACCGCTTTTTGTGGATTGGCGGCCGCGGGCCCGACGGGCTCCCCTACGATATGGGCGGCGACCACGGCGGGCTTTCGCTCGCGGAATTGGGATGCTTCATTACCTCACTGCCTCTGCTTTATGTGCTTGCCGCCAATATCCGGAAAATGAAAGCCAAAGAAAGAAGACTCTTCATTCTAATAATAATTACTTTTCTGACAGCGTTTTTTATCACTATCCCTTGGGGAGACAACGAAATCAACTCCCTTGCGCAGGGAAATCTGCATGGACATTCCATTTGGCATATAATGACCGCCGTCGGCGTTATGCTGATAGCCTTTTGGGTGGATCTCCGAACAACTTCACGTGAAAACGAGGGCGAATTGGACGCGCTGAAAGCCGAGTGCTCCGATTTGAAGCGCCGGCTTGCCGAAGCCGGGCGGGACACAACCGATGATAAGACGATGATTGACTGCCGAGATACTCCGGCAGCCCATATTGGCACGCCCTAAGCGCAACCGTGATAACACCATGAAAAACGGGCTGCCCGGAAGAACCCGGGCAGCCCGTAAACTTTTTGTTTACCTTCCCAGCCGGAAGATTTTGCGCGTCAGTGAAAAAATATCGGCCAGCTGGAAGGTCCCGTTGACCACGGTCGCGTTGATGGTGACGGTTTTATTCCGGTCCACCTTCCCCTGCACAAGCCGCTCGGCCAAAGAAGGGCGGGCCAAAATATACTCGCCGCGCGAGAGTTTATAGTCAAACGGGCGCTTATCGAGGCTGTCATAGAGTTCGCAAGCCGTTTCAAACCGACCGCCGCCAAAGCCCGCGGTCGCCGCGAGCAAAAGGACTTCCTCCGCTTTCGGCAGCGTGATTTCCCGGACGCCGGCCGGGATATCGACGGCGTATTTGAAGAAATACAGGTTTTTGGCGATTTCGTCGCCTTCGGGGGAATGGGCGTGCGTCGTCGCGAAGCCGAGCACATCGCGCTTGATATACCCGGTTTGGCCCAGGCCGATGAGGTCCCAGGAGCCCGGATTTTCGTCCCAGTCGGCGACCAACACGCCGATTTCCTTTCCGCCGAGTTTGAAATACGCTTTGCGGTCGCCGTCCGTCGAGCAGGCGAGGATATACAGCCTCGAGCAGTTTTCGGGGAGAGCCACCGTCTGCCCTTTGCACAATACGGCATTTTTGTCCCCCCTGCGCAGCGTGAATTCCACACCGCCGCAAAGCAGCGAATCCGGCAGCGTTTCGGCCGGCAGGGAAAGACCCCCGGGCAGTTCGGAGGCGGCCCTGTCCGCGTTGACGGTGAAGGCTTTGGCGTTATACGGCAGTTCCAGCGGTGTCATAGCCGCTTTTTTCGGCGACGAGCGTGGCGGGGCAAGAGTCAAAGCGAAGGTCTTCGGCTCGTAGGGTGTCATATCGAAAACCAGTTCGCCGTTTTCGACGACCGCGCCGTTTTTGTATTCCTCGGAGGCGAAGACTTCCCTGGCGGACTCAATGCCGCTGCCCGCGGAAAAGCGAACGCCCTGTTTCGCTTTGCCCTCGCCCTCGTTGAAGCGGACGATGAGTTCATCGCCTTCGTTGGCTTTTTTCAGGGCGCGGATGATGACACCGTTGCCGCTGACGCGCGCGAACGAGAAAGCGGGGGGCAGTTCGCCTTTGTGCGCGTCGGTCACAAAGGCCGCCATCGGCTGGTTGAAGCGGGCGGCGGCGGCTTGGGTGCCGTTTTGCCAGCCGCCGGCATGGCTGAAGATACCGAACGAAAAGCGGTTGAGCCCCAAATCCATCAAGTGCTGGGAGCATTCCCATCGGAAGTTGTAAAGCGGCGTGTGAACCGCCGTCAAACGCAGCGTACCGTCGTCGGGCTTATCCCACCCGGCGCGCGAGTCGCTGAAAACGGAAACACCGAAACTGCCATCGTACTTCGTCAGGTCAGCCCACATCTGCGCGGGGACTTCATACAGTTTTTCGGTGTTGTTGCCGCGTTGGATGACACCGAGGCCGAGGTCATACGACGCTTTGGGGTTGGCGCTCGCGAGAGGGAAAACGGCTTTCAGCAGGCTCGCGGTCGAACGCCAGTCGACTTCGTTGAAGACCCTGACCGTATCCGCCCCGGCGTCGAGAGAGACGATTTGTTTGAATGTCGACTCCCCGGCCTTCCTCGTTATCTCGACGGCAGCCCTGGCCGGGCCGAACTCAACAACCTTCATTTTTGCGTTCGCGGCGTATTCACGAGGGGGCGCCTTGACTTCCTTGTAAGTCAGTTCCCAGGCGGGCCAGATTTTACTGCCCTTATAGTCGAACAGGGCGAGGGATATGACCCCCGACAGAACATTCCTGCCAAGGTTTTTATCGTATATCTCGCAGATGTCTCCCGACGAGTTGAACATGACCCGCAGGCGGTTGTTTTCGATCATGGTCGACGATACGTTGAGCGCGGCGGGGTCGGTATACGGCTTCGCCGCCGGGGTGACGTCATAGACGGCGACACCGACCGACGGGACACTCGCGAGGAAGACTGTCTTGATGAGCCCGTTTTCGTTGGAAACGATTTGGGACGGGACCTCTTTTTTGTCCGCGCCGGTGACCTTGATGTGTTTTGTGCCGGCGGGGAGTTGGACGAGAGCCTCCACCGCCTCGGCGCGCAGGCCTTCGGATTGCAGGGGATTGCTGACGGCCACTGCGACGCCCTTGGCGAACGAGGTGTCCATCATCGAACAGACGGCGCCGGCCGCCGCCCTGTATTCCTCGGCAAACTGGTTTTGCGACAGAATATAGTCGTTCCAGTTGCGTTGGTAGCAAACCTGGAAGGATGTGCCCGTGATATCGTCATGGAACTGGTGGGCGATAAAGCGCTTCCACGCGGTGTCCAAAACCGCTTTTGGGTACGTGGCGGCGCCGAGCCACCCGGCGGCGGCGGCAGTTCTCTCCGCGGCGTCGGCGAGTTGTTCGCAGCGCTTGTTCCACCGTTTGCCGACGGCCCGCGATGTGTAACTGCCCACGCCGTGGTTTGTCAAAAGAAGTTCATCGTTCCAGGCCGGCAGGGCCTCTTTTTGCCCGGGGCTCAGCTCGGTATTCATAATATCAAAAAGTTCCGTGGAAGAGACGGACATAACATCAACGTCGTTTGACGCGTTTTCAGCCATCTCCCGCATGACCGCCTTCACCGAACTTTCCGCGGGTGCGCCTCCCCTGTCGCCCGTGCCGTAAAACGCGCAGGTGAACGGCAGGTTGTATTTTTTGTTGTCCTTGAGTTTCGGGGCGATGGACGGGTCGGTCCGGACCTTCGTCAGGCTTCTGGAATAGGAGCCCGGTTTGACATTGGCATAAATGAAATTGCCGTCGACGCCGAACCATTTGCCCAAATCAAACGGCTGGCCGTAGGCACTGCCCCAAGCGAGCTTTCCTGTGGAGAAGCCTTTCAGGTTGGCGTGGGCCGCGATGGATGGCAAAGCCCAGCCAAAGCCGAAACAGTCCGGCAGAAAAATGTCGTTGCTTGTCTTGCCGAACTTTTCCCGAAAATAACTGTTGCCGTACAGGATGTTGCGAAACAGCGCTTCCGGCGACGGGGTGTTGACATCGCCGTTTTCAAACGAACTGCCGACGGGGACCCAGCGGTCGCCGGCGACATATTCCTTGAGTTTTTCAAAGGCCTCGGGGTAATACTCTTCCATCAATTCATAGCGGTAGGTCCCCTCAAAACCGAACGTGTAATCGGGGTACTGCTCAAACAGCTTGAAGTTGCGGAAAAGCGTGTTGGGAATGTACTCCCGGATACTCGTCTCCAAATCCCAAAGCCAGGACGTATCCAAATGGGAGGCGGCGATGGTGTATATGGTTTTTTTCTGCATAGAGACATCTCCTTTAATTCATTGATCCGGGCCGTTATTCCTATGTCATGTTCATACGGTGCGCACCCGCTCATTATTTTTTACGGCGCGCTTTGAACTGCGACGCAATAATATTGCCGAACGCCGACGCGGCTATCCGGGCGGTTTTCAGTTTGCCCGGCGCGACGCCCGAGGACAAAACCGATTTGAGTTTTTCGGGCCGAATGTCGGAGCGCTTAATCTCTTGAAAAGCGATGTTGTCGCCGAGGAAGGGTCCCGCGGCTGTATCCGGCCCGGCGCAAACCGCCGCGCCGTCGGAAAAGCCGCGAATGTCGCGCAGCGTTTCTTCCGGCGGCAGCAGGCCGTCGTACGCGAACAGGGCGAGCATACCATTCTCTTCCACGCCGTTGTAAGCCGGCGCGAGGGAACGCGCCTGCGGGGCGACGACCACGAACGCCTCGCCGACAGCGCCGTTGCTGCGCGACGGGTAAAAGCGTTGCTTGCCGTAATAGGTGCCAAAGGGGTTGAGCGTTACAGTGTCGCGGCCCTCTTTATGGATAAGGCGCATCGGGCAATGGGCCATAGAACACAGGACCTGTTTCGCGTTGGCGACAATGAGGCCGGTTGTGCCGTCGCTGACGCCCGCCAAGCCGTTTGTCAGCTGGTTGTTGAAAGACGCGAGGCTGTGGTTTCGCGGAAAACTTTCACGGAACGAGGACACCGGGAAAGAGGAGATGTCGTCCATGAAGTTTCGTTTGACGACATGCGGTTCCCCGTCAAAGCGCGGGCGTATTTGCAACGGTACGGCCTGCTGCCAATTCGCGTCCATATACCGCCCGAGCGCGCTCGACTGCGTCGAAGCCTCGTGTTCCTCGCGCGTGTACGGGTATTTGACGCGGTTCTGAATGAAAACACAGTCCATGCCGGCTACGGTGAAAAGGTCGAGGGAAAACCGGCCCGCCTCGAGCTCGCCGGGCAGATGGATTTCACCCGTGACGCGAATGCCTTCGGCGCTGCCCGCGCAGGCAAGAGGGCTTATTGTTTTTTTCTCAAACGCGTAGTTTTTGCCGGCGTAGGTCAGGTAACCGCGCAGAAAATCCTTGCCGCCGATTACGCGGCCTTTGTAACGGACGGAAAGCACCTCGCCGTGCCCGCACACCGAAACGCACAGGCCGCCGGCACACAAGCGCCGCGCCGCCCGCGGGGCTCGCGCCGCCGGCTCGGCGACGCCGAGTGTCAGTTCGCGGGAGGCAAACGCCTCTTCAAAACGGCACAGAAGAAAGGCGGTTTTCGGCGAGCCGTCCCCGTATTGGTCCATGGGCACGAGCGCCCAACTTTTCAAGCCCGGTGATGCCACCGTGACGGCGGACACATCGGGCGCGAAGCCGGGTTGAAAGGACAACTGCGCGCTGACGAGCGTCGAGTCCGCCGTGTTCATCAAGGTCAAGGCCGGTTTGATGCCCGCCGCCTCGATTTCCTTGCTGGTCATCCGTTCGGACAACTCAAGCGCGCGCTTTTCACGCTGCACATTGAGCATCGGCGAGGCTAAACCGAAATGAGTCGTCGAAAGAAGCATGACGCGGTCGTCAAACGACACGGACTCTTTGTCTTTGCCCGCCGCGCGCGCGTAAGCCCTCGCCCGCTCGAGACGCGTCCATATCTGCCGGTTAAACGGTTTTTCCGCCCAGCTCGAATACCCGCTGAAGCTGCCGTCGGCGGTGTCGTGGCCGAAAGCGATGTCCGTCAGAGGGCCGTGGTTCTTCAAATACCCTCCCGGGGTGTCAAACACGACGAAATCGAGGTCCGCCACTTCGTTGACAAGGCCCAGAATGCCTTCGGTGTTCGCGATTTTGTTCAGAGGGAACGGCAGCCCCAAAGGCTCCCAGAGCACGGCATCGGCGTCCATGTTGATAAAAACAAACACGTCGCTGTTGATTTCACCGCAAAGCTGTTTTTCATGCAAATCCTTCGCGAGAAAACGCAGGCTGCCCGCGTCGATAACATCGCTGTTGCTGTAGGTCGGCAGAACGGTCAGGCGTTCCCCTTTATAACAGTAGCTGACGGGGTTGAAGGCCAACTCGTCCGGCAACTGGGGGATGATGGTGCGGAACGCGTCGAACGGCACGCAGCTGTAATACAGGCAGACCGCTTTGACACCGAGTTTGTTATAGAGGCTGACCTGCGACGGGGTGAACATAACCTCCTGCGGCCGGACGATTTTTTCGAATTCCCCGAAAATATCTTTCAATCCCGAACCGCGCGGATTGCTGACAGCCCATTCGACGGACGCCTCGAACTCGTCGGGCGTCATCGCGGACAAAGCGCCGTTGTTGTACCCCATAATAATATTTTCGTCGCCGTACTTTTCAACGCGTTCCTTTACGCCGCCGATGATGTCCGGCGCAAAGCGCGGCAGTATATCCTCCAGGGAATACGCGTTTTCAAAGTCCCAGGTGCCTTTGACGGGGATACCTTTCGCGTTGAGTTCGTTGAGAATAGCGATGATTTTGCGGATGATCCGGATGTCGCCGCCGAAGCCGAGTTCGTCGTTGGTGTCCCCCCGGTAGGAGTGGTAGCAGTTGACATGAAACCCATAGCCGATGTGAACTTGAAAACTCATTTTCTGTCCTTTCGTGTATATTACAACCCGCCATTACTTCCTCTTTGTTCCTTCCGAAAGCATGGCCACCGCTTTTGCGATGCGTTCGTCACGCGTTTCGTTGCTTTTGGCGGCATTAATCCAATCCGCGTATTTTTTCTTGCCGGAATACGGCAGTGTTTCCCAAAACAAGGCGGCTTTTTTATTTTTCTTAATCGCGCTCATGAAAAGCGGGTTGACCGCGGCTTCGCGAGCCTCATCGTCAATCTCAACGCTCACGCGAACACTGTCGCCGAAGGTTTTGCCGATGGCCGCGCGGATTTCTTTCGTCACGCCGAGCACATACGCGCCGCCCATAAAAACAATGGAGCCGCGGTAACCGGCGGTGTCGAAACAGGCTTTGACCTTGACCCTTTTCGCGCCGAAGGCCTCTTTGACATCGAACGGGATTTCAACATACGCGCCGTCGATACCGGGGTGTTGTTTGATCGGGGCATCAAATTCCAAGCCGTTCACCTTGCCTTCTCTATAGTATAGACAACTTTGACTCTATCATTTTGGCGGCCTTTTTGTCGAGCAGGCCGCCGGTCAGGGCGTCAAGGATATATCGGCCGATTTTATCCGCCGGCCGTATCCGCTGAATCTCGGCAAGGGCAGCGACGATATCCGTTAAAACGGATTTTCGCATTGTCTCCCTGATTTTCGACAAATCGAGGCTCATCAACTTGTCGGCGATGACCGGCAGCAACTGATTTTTATAGGGGATGATTTTACCCAGGCTTTGTATGCACTGGCGGACGGTGATGGGTTTTTCATCGTGAAGCAACAGAAGATAATCGCTGATAACGGCGTCTGTCTTGTTGAGTTCGTCCCATTTCGCGTTTTCCGCGACGAGCATCAAGCCGATGCTTCTGTGATAGGAATTGGCGCTTTTCAGCATATCCGAAAAGCGGTCCCAAAACGGATAAACGTCGGCGGTCGCCGCCGAGCGGCTTTGTAATAGAAGGAAAGCATGATAGCGAACCGTATCGTCCTTTTCGGTCAGCCATTCGGCCAACACCGGCAAATCGGCCGCGTCCACCGCCGCCGAAACGGCCGGAATGTCTTCTTTTCTCATGCCGGCGAGTTGCTCTTTGGTCATCATGGCGCCTTCCTCCCTTGGCTTATTCAAACGAAAACAGCTTGTCCCCGTAGTTTTTCACATAAAACTTTTTGCCTCTTTGAATGACTTCGTGCCCTTCGGCTTCGAGCATCATTTTCTGGGTTTCAATCCCGCCGGGGAATTTGTCGTTGAGTTCGCCGTCTTTTTTCAGGGTTCTCCAAAACGGCGTCGGGTCCGTTTGCCGTTCGGCGGATGCCCTCGCGGCGATATTGATGAAAATCCCGGCCGTCAGCGGGCAGGTAAAGTCAGACCGCTGCTTTTCGGCGAGAACATTCCGGATAATATCCGAGGTGGTCACCATGCCGAAAGGCACCTGCTTCATCAGCCCGTCATAATCAAGAGGCGGCGCAATGAGCATGTTTTCGCCGCCGTAGCGGGCGATGGCTTGCGCGTCGGTCAGTTTGACGACCTTCGGCATGTCTTTGCTTTCGTTGAGTTTTTGATTTTCCGTTTTTCGTGCCATGGTAACCCTCCGTTCCGCCGCGCCGGCGCGGCCGCGCCAAGAAAAGAAAACTTATATTCCGTATTCCCTGAGTTTGTCGGAAAGCGCGGCCGGGTCGGGAACATAGCCCAGATCCGCGCAGGTGCAAATATTTTTTTGGCTGCCGGTTTGGCCGATGACCGCGCCGAGGGTTTCCAAGCCCCCGAACAACTGTATTTTTTTGCCCGCGGCGTGTATCTTTTGATACACCTCCGGCCAGTGTTTAAAATCGGGCTTCCCGTCCCCCGGTACCCACTGGATGCCGTCGAGTTCCGGTATGGCCAGCAGCGAGTCGAGATGCGGCAGTTGGCCGACGCCGTCGAGATGGTAAATGCTGTGGCTGAGCGTTTTGCACTGGCTTTCAATCCATGGTTTGGTAAATTCCTTAAACATCGGGGTGCCGATCATATAGGAAAAATCGCTTTGCAGGGTGTAAAACGGCTTATCGCAGAAAATGCCCGCCCAGTCCGAGTAGCCCGGGTTATAAGGCTGCATGACTTCATCGATTTCTTTATAAAACCGGAACCACAGGGTGTCCAATTCCCGCATCAGCCGCTGAACTTCTTGCGGGCTGTCAAGCAAGTCAAACAGCAGCTGTTCGGTCGTGCGAAACGAGGCAAGCACATCGAGGCCCATTCCTACGTCGGGCATACCGACGAGCACATTGCCCCTCCAGCGTTTCATCGCCGCGGCGCAGATGTCTTTGATTCGGCAAAGCCATTTGTTGTTCGGGTCATATTCAAAATGCAAATCGGCGATATCGGCCGGCGCGCCGTCGGGCGGATAAAACCACACCGCGCCGTTCGAGTTGTCGAGCTTCGCGCCTAAAAAAGCCGCCATCACTCCCGGCCCGAAACAAGACAGATTTACCCGCGGGAACGCGTCGCCCAAAAACCGCAGACACGAAAGCTCGTAATCGAGGCGGTCGATGAGTTCGTCGGGGGTGTAGGAAAAATCCGCGCAGTTCTTCTGGGAAAGGCATGGCGCGGCGGGCTCTTCACGCTCCGGGAACTCCCCGAAAACGGTCAACGCGATGACCGGGCGTTCAAGCGTATTGCCCCACCATTTTGAATAGGTGTCTTTGACCGCTTCCCACCGTTCGGGGTTGAAATCGATGGACAAAACCATACCCCCCCGTATTTACGCTCTGTTTATTTTAAAATCAGCGTCGCGTCGTTATCCGGTATGCCGGTGTTGCCGATGAGCGAGGAAACAAAGGCGGGGATGTCGGCGAGCGGCGGGTTCTTTTTGCCGAGTTTTTTCTCGAGCACGGCGACTGCCGGCCGCAGGCGGCGCAGCGCTTTCATAAAGAGCGTATGCACCGGCGTGCCCTCGACATACGGCTCGTCCCCCTCAAACATATTGCGGACGATTTCCACACCCAAATCCTTGGCTAATACATTCTTTATGGAGGGGTCAACCCTGACAAACAAAAGCCTGCCGAGTTTGCCGAGAGTCAGTTTTTGCAGCGTTTTGCCGGCAAAGCGGATGAGCCCCAGGTAATTGTTCTCGTCGCCTCTTTTGCCGATTTTCCGGCGGAATTTTCCGGGGTCGGTAACCATGGAATCCATCGTTTCGTTGATCATGCGGTCAAAGCGCCAAGCGAAATACTCCTCGGCGGTCATGCCGTTTTTATCCCACTCAAACTGCTCGATTCTCGAGGATTTTATGTCCACGGTTTTTTCGTCCCGAAAGGTCACCTTGCGGATGGAAGCGGGGCAGCCGACCAGCGAGCCGGTGCAGACATCGTAAATCGTGTTGCCGCTCTCGGTCGTCTTGGCGTTGATGGTCTGCATATGCATGTGGCCGGTGAAAACCAGCCGCAGGCCCCAATCCGCCAATCTTGTTGAAATTGTCCGCCAATCCGTCATCACCGCGTCGCCGACCATGCCCATGATCGGCGAGCCCGGCAAAACCGGGTAGTGAACCATGGCGAAAAATACGTCGCCGGCCGCTTTGGCGGCGTCGATTTGTTGTTTTATCCATTGCATCTGTTCTTCGTCAAACCCGTGGTAATCTTTGAGGTCTCCATCGGAGTTCAAGGCGAACAAGCGCACACCGTCCGCGATTTTTGAAACATAGGAATAGGTTCGCTCATCAAAAGCGAGATAACCGGAATAGCCGTAATCTTTATACAACTCCGGCAGTTCTTCGCGTTTTGTCCCTTCGACGGGGATTCGTTTGTCGCCCTTAAACGCGGTGGGGTTGTCGCTGAAATCGTGGCCGGCGGTCGTGACATAAATCCGCTTGTTGCACGCTCTGAGTTTTTCAAGTTTACGGATAAAGCCGAGATGGCTCTCTTTCTCACCGTTGAACACCAAGTCACCGGGAATCAGCACGACTTGCGTCTGCGTGTCCGCGCAGAGAATGTCAAAGGCCGCGTCGATAATCGCGCCGGTTTCCGCCAGGCATTTCTGCTCGGTCAGATTGAATTTGTCGTAGGCCTCGCCGTCCGCGCCGAGCGAATTCTCGAAGTAATGAGGATCAGTAATCAGAAAAAACGAAAAAGGGTGTTCCATCAGACCCTCCCGCTGTATTCTTTCGATACGGTGATTTCTTCAACAGATTTCTCGGCATATATGTGTGTATAATTCACCAAATACAGGATCAGGTAGGCGCACCAAATCGGCAGTGTTTCAATCGCGCCGTTCTCTCTGAACAGAACCAGCAGAATAATCATCGTTGCCAGAACGGCGATAAACAACAGCAGTGTGATCAGAAATCTTTTGTTGGTTTTTGACTTGTTAAACAAAAACAGTATGATCGACGCCGCGCAAAATACACCGAAAGCAAGCGCCGCAGTCCAGTGGACAACCATCCGCCAATTGAAGTCATCTTCATGAGGAATGATTTTTGTAGTTATAATGCAGAGAAAGCCGAGATACATGGAAACCTTGCCCGCTTTGCTGTCATAGCCGTAGTGCCTGTACATATAACTGATGTTGAGCCACAGCGAAACGATGGTAAAAAGAACCCAAAAGTAGTAGAGGTAGGGGTGAACCATCGCGATAACGCTTGCTGTTTTTACAAATCTCGGGTACTCCACGCCAAGATAAGTGACTTTGAGCGCGCCGAACCATGTGATGAAAACAACAGCCGCAATCAGCCAAGCCATGCAGAAATACCGGTTGTCAACAATTTTCATCAAGGTGCTTTTTTGTTTTTCCATGTGTTATCCGCCTTTCAGCGCCGAGTGGCGCAATACTTTTATTCCGCGCTGCATGAAGCTCGTGATTCGATCAAAAAAACCATGCCGTGGTGTTGACAACAAATAAGCAGGCAACCGGCTATTTGCCGGTTTTCCATAACCCTTCCATCATGCTGCATCCGTTGCCGAAATAGACCGCCCTGTTATCCAGCCTGTGCCGTACTTCCCGCACGGCGATATCCACAGCCGCTTCGATAATTTCCGCGCCGAAAGCGGCGGTTGAATCGGCCGGGTGCCGCTTCGGGTTTGTGCCGATTAGTTTTTCGCCCTTGGGCGGCAGCAGGCTCAAATCAACTGTGTCCGGATACAAAGCTAACATATGTGATGTTTCCCACCCGCCGGCATGGTCGCCGGCATTTTCATACAAATGGCTGACCAGCAGATGGTCGACAAACGCCCAGGCCAGCATACCGTTTCTGTAGGAATACGCTCTCTTATTAAACTGTAAAACCGCCGCCCGGCCGAAATCAACCAAAGGGTAATGACCGGCCACAAGCACGCCGACTTTAAAGCCCAGGGATTCGGCTTCGGCAAGGATATGAAGCAGCAGTTTATTGTAGTTGAGCACCTGTTCGGTGGCAGTAAACGGCATTTTCTCCGGCAAAAAGTTATCCGGGTCCAACTCCATTTTTTCCGCTATCCGGTCCCGGTCGTCCGCGCAGGAATCTTTCAAATGCTCCACCCGGGTTTCCCCGTAATACAGTGGCGGAAAAACAAGCCCGCCGCCTGTTTGGGCGCAGCGTATGGCGATGCCTTCCGCCTGCAAGCCATCAGCGCCGACGGCATTGTGCAACCCGTGCCATTCCAAAGTACCGATGGGTATGTAGACCACCGGGCATTCCTTCCGCCTTTCGACAATCTGGTCAGGTCTTAACATGTGATATCGTACTTCGCAGTTCATAAGCAGTCACCGTTTTTAATAGTTTCGCACCATGTCCATCACGATTTTTTCCCATTCAAATATGTTCTCGGGTCGATTGGAGCAAGTGCTGATATCCTTGAGCGTAATGTCGCAGGAACAGCCGTTTCTTTTGCAGGCGTCCAGGATGGCTTTTATCTCTTTTTTGAGGGCGTCCGTATCGAGCCGGGCGGCACCCACGCAGGCCGGGTTCGGTTTGGAAGATACCACATATTTTTTGCCGATAAACTCAGCGCAAACGTTGACATCCGCCCAGGGGGTCACGCCCACCTTGCGCAGGTTCGGGATTTTTTCAACGATGTCCAGTTTTTTATCCAGCGGTTCGCAGCAGCCGTAATAGACCAGGCCGCATTGCCCGACCGTCTGTTTCATGTATTCGATGTCGAACTCCTCGTGCATCGCCTTTGAGACGGAGGCGAAAATCTGGGCGGTTCCCCGGCCCCAGATATCTTTTCTGGTAATGTGTTCCCCATCGAACTCCTTGCCCGGCAGGTCCGAGGTTAAAATGGGTGTGCAGTGCAGAGAATACGGGTCACTTTCGAACAAACCCAGGGTTTCGTATTGTTCAAGTTCCGCCAGGTTGATATCGGCCAGCCTTGAAACAAATTTGCGGGAAAACTCAGGGCGTTCAATCAAATCCATAAGCAGGTTATTGACGCCGCGCCAGGTGGAGATTTGATCCCAGGGGGCAAAATGGTGGTAATCCCGGCCCACGATTTTCACCGGTATAACATCTCCCAGCAGGTCTCCAATGTACTCATACTGCGCCATGGTGGATTCTTTGTCATAGGTGATTTGGGGGATTTGAAGCTTTTCCAAATCCCCGTCCGTTCCGAACTGGTCGGTATACTCGTGGGAAACGATGCTGTTTTTCTCATCGGTTTTCAGTATCCTTTCCCGCACGCCCATGCCGTTGCCGGTTGAGCGGATTACCTTGGAAACGGGGATATACGGGCGCAGGAACATATCCGCCGGGAAACGCTTATATTTATAGATATTGGAGCGTAAAAACCATTCCGTGCCTCGGAGTAACGGGTTCTCGCAGAGAATGGTCAGCTCGTTGTCAATATTCATTTCGCTCCAGGGCAGTTCGTCTATCAGCACGACCGGCCGGATCATGTTCAAATCATTCACGGCCGTATGGAGCTTCCGGCGTTCGATATTGCGTTCCTCTTTGGCGAGTTCATCATACTCGCGCGCGAGCCGCCTTAAAATGCTGGCATCGGTTGGCATTGAAATCCTCCTAAACAAATAAAGACATCTGGTCCCCGCCGTACCCTTGCTGATAGCCGGCGATAATCTCCGGCATCTGATACAGGATACCAGCCGCGCCGCATTCCCTCTTGAAAACCTGCCATAGTTCCTTCGCGTTCGGCGAGCGGCATTCGTAGGCATTACCGAACTGCTTGATATATTTCTCCTTCATGCCCGGAAAGAGCTCATCGAGTTTATCATA
>DAITOC010000026.1:0-15452 GCA_036834305.1 Clostridiales bacterium | reverse complement strand
AACAACGCCGCTTACGCCGGCATTGTCTCGGTGCCGCCGGTGATACGCGTCGCGAACGCCGGTTACGGGCTTGATAACCAAGCGATTACGTCAACCGATTGCACTGCTATACAAACAAGCGTCATCAACTATTCGACCAAGGCCATGCAGCCTTACAGCACCACGATAAGCATCACGGTGCCGGCCGGCGCAACGGCGCCTTCCCTGTCCGCGGCGGTTCTCGGCGGCACCGGGTCGGTCATCGTCGTTGTGGATAATTTTATCAACAACCCCTACACCTGGCACATCGCCGGCGGCAACGCGCCGGCGGGCAGTTATATCGACTATACGTTTACTTACACCCTTAACGGCAAGCAGTACATACAAAAAGCGGCGAGTTATGTCGACCTTGTGGAATTGGGAGCCGGCTGGCAAACGTATGTCGTCGGTAAAAACTGGTGGAATACGGAGTGGACGCGCCACGAATACACCGCGGTGCTTTCGGGTTCCGGTTCCTCCGGCCTGGGGTACTCCGTTTACGGCGGGGGCGGCACCGGGTATTACAAGATGGCGACCGGTGGCGGCACAACCGGGTTTGTTTCGGGCGCGGCGGCTTACAGCGGCATGCGGCTTTGGGACCCGGGTTTTGACGGAAAAGGGTATGACGTTATCCACTGGTACTGCGGCCAGGACGCCGACGCGAGCAAGGATGACGGCGACGGCGGGCATCGCGCGAAACTTGATGTGTACTATGACCCCGCGATCATCACCAACATCAGCCAACTGGGCATCAAACTTCTGTATTGGAGAAGCACCTCCCCTTCCGACATTCCGACGATGTACCAGGAAAAGATGATTACGCTGTCAGGCGACGTGCGTTTCAGCAACGGCAGCGTTTCGAACGCGCAGAACTATTTTTATTCCACAAACGCGCTGAACAACCGCACGCAGAGAATCAACACCAACCCCGGCACTATGGTGTTCAGTTTCGCGAGCACCGCCCTGCCGCCGGACGGCCAGAAAGTCACCTTCGCCAGCGGTATCTACGGCAAGAAGAATGTCGATGTTACCTCCTGGGACGCGTGGACCATTACCTTCCATGTCATGCAGAAATCGGCGCTGCGCGATCTTTTGAACTATGAGAACAACGCGTTTCGACAGATTCACGACGGCTACACGGACACGGACGGTTCCTTCGCCGCTTACCGGACACAGTTGGCCAAGTCGATGGCGGTTCTGAACCAGCCGAATGCCACCCAAACACAAATCAACGCGGCTGTGACCGATTTGAACGCGTCGATAGGCGCTTTGAAGTATGTTCCGGCGGACTACAACGCGCTGAACGCTTTTATCAATAGTGTCTACAATCCGACGGCAGGTTACAGGCCGAGCCCGGTATACGACCCCGAGTATTACTATTTCACTAACGATTACTATCCGATACACTATTACGAAAGCACGGACGCGCCCGACAGTGTTTTGGCCGGTATCGTTTACGGGCTGGATAAACGCTACCAGTCCTATGTCGACAACTGCATCGCCGATTTGGATACGGCGTGGCAAGATATCGTTTTGAAATATGCCGATTACACAGAGGTTGACGGCTACTTCGGCAAAGCGGAGGGCGTCAACGATTTCAGCGGTTCCGTAGCCGGCAACTATATTCTGGCATACGCCGGCAAATACCCGCAGTACGAAGGCGACATGCTGTACTGGAGGAACTATACAGACGATAGTTTCGCCATTTGGGAAAGCGTTGTCATCGAAACACCGCTGGGTTTGAAACTGCCCGATCAGTTGAATGTCGATAACGCGGCGGATGCCTTGCGGGAAGCCTATGAAGGCCTGACGCTGAAAAACGCGGATTACGCGGAACTCGATGCCGTCCGCGCGCAGGCGCAGGCTGTCATTGATACGGTGGAACCCGTTCTCAACCCCGCGGGGGCGGGGTATCCGATTTATTATTATGACAACACTTCGGTCAACGCGCTCATCGCGAAACTCAGCGAGATCGAGGACGATCTGTATATGCCCGAGCAGGGCCGGGTTTATATATGGGCGGATGAACTTCAAACAATACTCGACGGCAAAACGGTCAACAACGCCGACTATACATTCGCCAACGCGCAAAAAAACACAAAAGCGCCGTATGAGGACAATTACACCTATTACTACACAACACAATCGTGGCAGGCTCTCGTCAGCGCGAGAAACGCCGTAATTCCCGGTAAAAAGGCGAACGAGCAGGCAACCGTCAATACCTGGGCGAAAAACATTTATGACGCGAGGAACGCGCTGGTCATCTATGCCGCGGATTATGCCGCCGTCGACGCCGCCATGGCTTCGGTCAACGCGCTCAATCCCGCCTACTACAAAAACTGGCAAACGGTTCTCAGCGCGGTGGAAAACGTGGCGTACGGGCTTGACATAACGCATCAGGACGAGGTGAACGGTTACGCGGCCGCCATCTACACGGCCGTCAACGGCCTGATTTACGCCGACGCCGATTTGACAGCCCTGAACAACGCGCTTTCCGCGGCGGCGGCGCTTAACGAAAACCTTTACACCCCCGAGAGTTGGGCGGCGGTTGAAAGCGCCGTCGCGGCAGGCGAAGGCATTGTCAACGCCGCGCCCCCCTATGACCTGACAAGGCAATATGAAGTCAACGCCGCGGCAACCGCTATCAGTAACGCCATCAATGCGCTCGATTATAAAGGCGCGGACTATACACAGGTCATCGCGGCCGTTAACGCGGCGAACGCCCTTGAGGAATCCGATTATAAAAACTGGTATACGGTTCAGGCGGCCGTTGACGCGGTCGTCTACGGCTTGGAAAGAGACGCGCAGGCTACTGTCGACGGCTACGCCTCCGCGATTATCGCCGCTATGGAAGGCCTTGTGTACATCGACGCGAATTTAACCGGCTTGGTTGCCGCCCTGAATGCGGCAGCCGGGGTTGACGCGAACCTGTATACGACCTCGTCGTATTCGGCGCTTCAAAGCGCCGTCAGCGCGGCTGTCGCCATTCGGGACGCGGACCCCGCTTACGACAAAACGAGGCAGAGCGAAGTTGACGCCGCGGCTTCGGCAGTTACGAACGCCGTCGCGGCGCTGGTGTTCCTGCCGGCCGATTATTCACAGGTCGACGCGGCCATCGCGCAGATAAACGCGCTTGATTCGTCGGTTTACAGCAACTGGGCCGTCGTGGAACAGGCTGTCAACGCGGTCGTTTTCGGTCTGGATATAACACAGCAGGAAACAGTTGACGGTTACGCGGCGGCGCTTTCAGCAGCCCTCGCGGCGCTCGATGAGATCGCGGCGGATTTGACCGGTTTGCTTGCCGCCCTGGATGCGGCGGCTTCTATAAACCAAACCCTGTATACCCCTGCCACCTGGGACGCATTGAGCGCAGCCGTCACAGCGGGAACGGCTATTCGGGATGCCCTGCCCCCCTATAACATATCCCGTCAGGGCGATGTCGACGCCGCGGCAGCGGCCATCGCCAACGCCGTTGAGGGGCTTTCCTACAAACCGGCAGACTACAGCCGGGTCAACGCCGCCATCGCTCAGGCGGAAGCGTTGACCGAGGAATATTATCAGAACTGGGATGTCGTGCAGGCGGCACTCAACGCGGTTGTTTTCGGGCTCGACATAACGCACCAGGCAACCGTCGACGGCTACGCCGACGCCATCATCGCCGCCATCGGCCAATTGATTTTTGTCAACGCGGACTTGTCCGGTTTAATCCAGGCAATTTCACTTGCCCGGTCGCTCAACCCGGACCTATACACCGCCGAATCCAAGGCGGTGCTGAACGACGCTTTAGCCGCGGGTATCGCGGTGCGTGACGCGAATCCCCCGTATCACATTTCGAGGCAGGCCGAGGTCGACGCTGCCACGAACGCGATAACACAGGCTATAGCGGCTCTTGTCTATATACCCGCGGATTATTCCGGCGTCGACGCGGCCATCGCCGCCGCGAACGCGCTGGACCCGGCGGTATACGCAAATTGGACGGATGTCCAAATGGCGTTAGACGCGGTTGTGCGGGGATTGAATATTGCGCAGCAGTCGACGGTGGACGGGTTCGCGGCAGCCATCAACCTCGCTATTTTAAACCTGACGATTGCCGACGCCGACCTGACCGCGTTGCGCGCCGTTATCGCGCGATGCGAAGCGCTCAACGTCAACCACTACACCCCGCAATCCTGGTCCGCCATGATTAACGCGGTCATCGTGGGGTATTCGATTATCGACGCCGACCCGCCCTATACGATATACCGGCAGGATGAGGTCGACACGGCGACAGCCGACATCGAAGACGCGCTCGAAGCCCTGGTCGAAAAAACCGTGGACCTTGCCGCGGCGCAGGGCAGCACGGTTGTGGTGGACGGCGCAAACGGCTTGATTTACGGCCTGCCCGCGGACGGGTCCTTGTTTGATCTCTCCGCCCAGGGATATATCAACGTCGTGGGAGACGGCCATATTGTCTGTACGCCGGGGAAAAACGGTTTCGGCACCGGAACAAAGGTCGAGGTTCTGCGAAACGGCGACAACAAAGTGATGAAAACCTATTACATTGTCATTTTTGGTGACACGGACGGCGACGGATTGTGCGACGGCAGGGACGTTTTCACGGCAGCCATGCTCGCCGCCGGCGCCCTGAGTGTCGATGACGCGGGGTGGCTCGCCTGCCTGGCCGCCGATGCCGACCACGACGGACATGTGACGGCCGGCGACGCGCAGCTCATCGAGCTCGCGGGCTTGATGAAAGCGGAAATCATCCAGACAATCTGATAAAGCGCGAATGATAAAGGCCTGCCCACTGCAGGGCGGGCTTTTATCATCCGATAAAACAAAAAAGTAAAATTAAAAACTTGTTCAAATTTGGTTAATTTTGTGTTATAATACTTTCGTTATAATAAAAGAAAGCAAGAGCAAGAATGCATACCCGAGTGCGTTTTTGCTTGCTTTTTTGCGGCGGCAGGCCGCGGAAAAACACAACGGTAAAGGAAGAGGAAGCATGGCAAAAAAACAGTTTAAAGCGGAATCCAAGAAACTTCTGGATTTGATGGTGAACTCGGTCTACACCCACAAAGAGATCTTTTTGCGCGAGATCATCTCAAACGCGAGCGACGCGGTGGACAAGCTCTGTTACCTCTCGCTGACCGACCAAAACGTGGGAATGAGCCGGAGTGACTTCTTTATTAAAATCACCGCGGACAAAGAAAACCGCGTGTTAACCGTCACCGACAACGGCATCGGCATGACAGCCGAGGAGCTCGAGTCGAACCTCGGCGTCATCGCGAAAAGCGGCTCGCTGAATTTTAAGAAGGATATTAAAGAAGACGAGACGGCAAAGAACGAAATCGACATCATCGGCCAATTCGGCGTCGGTTTCTATTCGGCGTTCATGGTCAGCGAGGAAGTCACGGTCATTTCCCGCGCCTACGGCTCGGACAAAGCGTATTGCTGGAAGTCGACGGGCGCGGACGGCTACACCATCGGCGAGGCCGAACGCGACGGGGCGGGAACCGATGTCATTATGAAAATCAAGCCGGACACCGATGACGAGAACTACGGCGAATTCCTTGAAACCTATAACCTGCGCAGGCTTGTCAAGAAGTATTCGGATTATATACGGTACCCGATCAAGATGGATATCGAGAAAAGCAAGCCGGTCGAAACGGAAGAAAAAGACGAGGACGGCAACCCGAAAACCGAATATGTTACGGCTGTTGAGGAAGAGACCGTCAACAGCATGGTGCCCATCTGGCAGCGGACGAAAGCGGAAGCCACCGACGAGGATTGCGCGGAGTATTACAAAGAGAAATACTACGACCACGAAGACCCTCTGAAAGTCATCCGTGTCAACGCGGACGGCAGCATCATCTTCAAGGCTATGCTGTTTATCCCTAAAAACGCGCCTTACGACTACTACACCAAGGACTATAAAAAGGGCCTCCAGCTCTATTCCAACGGCGTCATGATTATGGAGAAATGCGAAGACCTGCTGCCCGACCACTTCCGTTTTGTGCGCGGCGTGGTCGATTCGAGCGATGTTTCGCTGAACCTTTCCCGCGAGGTGCTTCAGCACGACAGGCAGTTGAAAGCCATCGCCACGCACCTGGAAAAGAGAATCAAAGACGAACTGAAAAAAATGCTCGAACAGGAAAGGGAAAAATACGAGGAGTTCTTCAAAGCGTTCGGCCGCCAGCTGAAATACGGCACGCTCGCCGATTACGGCCTCCACAAAGAGCTGCTCGTCGACCTTCTGCTGTTCCACTCATCGAAAGAAGACAAGCTTGTCACGCTGAAGGAATACGCCGAAGCGATGCCGGAGGAGCAAAAATTCATCTACTATGCCTGCGGCGAGTCGGTCAAAAAAATCAACAGCCTGCCCCAGGCCGAACAAGTCAAAGAAAAAGGCTTCGACATGCTTTGCTTCACCAATGAGGAAGACGAGTTCCTCGCCAACATGCTCATGGAGTATGAGAAAAAGCCGTTCCGCTCGGTCAACGAGGCGGAGTTGGAGCTTGAAAGTGAGGACGAGAAGAAGGAAGTCGAAAAGCAGGCGGAAGAAAGCAAGGACCTGCTGGAGTTTGTCAAGGAATCCTTAAACGGCGCCGTTACGGAAGTCAAACTTTCGCATAAACTCAAGACACACGCCGTATGCCTGACAAGCACCGGCGGCATCAGCCTGGAAATGGAGAAGTATTTCGACGCCCTGCCCGGTGCCGAAAAGCCGAAGGCACAAAGAGTGTTGGAACTCAACGCCGGGCATAAAAGCTTCGAGGCACTCAAAGCCGCGTTTGCCGATGACAAAGACAAGGCCGCCAAGTTCGCCGAGATTTTGTATAACCAGGCCCTTCTCATCGCCGGCATCGCTATCGAGGACCCGGCCCGCTACACCGGCCTGGTCTGTGACTTAATGGTATAAGCGCTTGCGAAACGCCCGCCGAAGTTGTTTCGGCGGGCGTTTTTTATCGCGTATATTGAAACAGACAGGTGAAACGGCTATAATAAAATAAGACATTATCAAGATAAGGAAGGCGTATCGTGAAAAGAGTAATCAGTGTCCTCCTGACCGTTTGCGTTATTTTGGCCTGCGCGCCGCTGACGGGCGTCGCGGCCGGTAATGCCCCGGCCGGGGTCGTCGCGCAAAGCGGCGAGAATTACCCGTTTGTTCTTATCCGCGGCATCGCGTTCGACGGGCTTTACGCGAACTACGGCACGGACCGGCAGGAAAAAGCGATTAAACCAATCACTGCCGGCGACGTGCTGTCGACGCTCGGAAAAGCCGCGGCCGCGGGCATCGTTCACCGGAGCATGGATAAGGCGGTCGATGAAGTCATCGGCTACGCCCGCGAGATTTTTGAAAAACTCGGCTGCAATAAGGACGGCACCTCGACATACGACATCGGGCTGCCGCGGTACCCCTTAAGCGCCGCCCATTACATGGAGGAGTTGATAACGGGCGGCGGAACGGGAGCCGAGGAAGGGATGTTGAAATCTGCCGCGGACCGTTACGGCGCGGACAACGTCTACTATTTCACCTATGACTGGCGGATGAACCCGCTCGATATCTGCGATGAAATCAACGACATGATTAACCTCGCCCTGGCGGAACACCACACAGACAAGGTCAACCTCCTCAACTGCAGCATGGGCGGCATCGAAACCATCGCCTACCTGTCGAAATACGGCTACGGCAAAATCAACAAATGCGTGTTTCTTTGCTCCACCTTTTACGGGCTGGACATCGTCTCGGACGTGTTCAGCGGGAAAGTCTCCGTTGAAGAAGAAGCGTTGTACGCCTTCCTTGACGAAAAGACCGAAACCTCCCCCGCGCTGCATTTTGCCGTCGAAGTTTCTAATAAAGCGGGGCTGCTGAAACTCGTCTCTTCCCTGGCCAATCGCTTCATCGATCGCTATAAAGACAAGGTATTCGATGAGGCGCTCCGCGACACGTTCGGCACAATGCCGGTTTGGTGGGGGCTTACCCGGCCCGACGCTTATGAAGAAGCGGTGGATTATATTTTTGGCGGGCATGAAGAGGAATACGCGGATTTAATCGCGATTGGGGACGACCTGCAGGCGATGATGGCCGGGCGCGACCGCCTGCTGAAAGAGGCAGCCGCGAACGGTGTGCAATTTGCCGTCGTCGCGAACTACAACAACGCGATGCCTCCGGTTACCGAAAGAGCTTTGGCCAACAGCGACGGTGGTCTGGAAACGGCGCTTGTTTCCGGCGGGGCCGTCGTGGCGGATTACGGCAAGACTCTGGGCGATGATTATGTGCCTTCAAACCCCGCTTATCTCTCGCCGGACCGCGTGATTGACGCGTCGACCTGCCTTTTCCCCGACTGCACCTGGTTTGTCAAGGACGCGGGGCACGTCGCCAGCAACTACGGTTCCGAGTATTCGGATTTCCTTTTCTGGATTGTCGATTTTGACGGCCGGCCTACGGTTTGGCAAAACCCGCAATACCCGCAGTTTATGAAATCCGGCCGGGAGCAGAATTTGGATGTGTTTTGACATCGATTCTAATCGAATTTAACGCAACGGAGGACGGCAACTGCCGCCCTCCGCTGTATTATTTTAAAACGCATGTAAAGCTATTTTCCTTTACAAGCTTCCGCGATGACTTGAGCCATATAATCGATATGCTCATCGGTCATGCCGGAGTATACACCGACCCAGAAGGTGTCGTTCATAATCCGGTCGGTGTTCTCAAGCGTTCCGGCGACGCGGTAAACGCTTTCATCCCCGCGAATCGAGTCAAAGCAAGGGTGCTTGATGAGATTGCCGGCGAACAGCATGCGGGTCTGCACTCCCCTGCTTTCAATGGCCCGGACAACTTCGCCGCGGTCCAAGCCCTCCCGGCAGGTAATTAAAAACCCGAACCAGCTTGGTTGTGAGCCGGGGCAGGCCTCGGGCAGAATCAAGCGGTCCGACACCGTTTGAAGAGCCGCCTTCAGGCGGTTGAAATTGTGAACGCGGCGTTCGACAAAGCCCGGCAGTTTATCAAGCTGGGCGACGCCGACGGCCGCCTGCATCTCGGTGGCTTTCAGGTTGTAGCCGAAATGGGAATAGACATACTTGTGGTCATAGCCGAACGGCAGTTCGCCGAATTGCCCTTCAAAACGATGGCCGCAGAGGTTGTCGTGCCCGGAGGGGCAGACACAGTCACGCCCCCAATCCCGCAGGGAGCGGACGATTTTGTGAAGCAGCGGGTTGTCCGTATAGACCGCGCCGCCTTCGCCCATGGTCATGTGGTGGGGCGGGTAGAAACTCGAAGCGCCGATGTCGCCGACGGTTCCCGTAAAGCGGGTTTCTCCGTTGAACGTATAACGGGAACCCAAAGAATCGCAATTGTCCTCCACGAGCCAGAGGCCGTGTTTGCCGCAGAAGGCTTTGACAGCCGCCAAATCAAACGGGTTGCCCAGAGTATGCGCGAGCATAACCGCTTTCGTTTTTTCGGTAAGGGCGGCTTCCAGCTTCGAAACATCGACATTGTATTGCGGGATGGTGACGTCGACAAAGACCGGCACCGCGCCGAATTGAATCAAAGGTGCCGCCGTGGTTGGAAAACCGCAGGCGACGGTGATGACCTCGTCCCCGCGTTTGACGGCCCTTTCGCCGAGAAGCGGCGAGGTCAGCGCCATAAACGCGAGCAGGTTCGCCGAGGAGCCGGAGTTGACCAGCGAACAATACTTTATATTCAGGTAGCCTGAAAGTTGGCGCTCGAACTCGTCCGCGTAACGCCCGGCTGTCAGCCAGAAATCCAGCGCGCTGTCGACAAGGGCCGTCATCTCCGCGCTGTCGTAAACGCGTGAGGCGTAGGGTATCCGCTGCCCCGGCACGAAGCCCTTGTTTTGATTGTGATATGTGTCGCAATAATCGGCGACGAGTTTGAGGATTTCGGCTCTCGCTTCTTTTTCCGTACCGCTTTTTTTCACCGTGAAGTCTCCCGTGCTTTATAGTATTCTTCGATCTGCCTGTCCATACAGCCCGGAACATCGCCGCCCGCGAGCCAAATCTTCGTCCACTCGACCGTTTTGTCAACCACCGCGGCGATATCCCAGAGTGGCCGCCAGCCGAAGGTTTGTTTGAGTTTCGCGCAGTCGAGTTTGAGAAGGTTCGCCTCGTGCGGCCCGCCGTCCGAGCGGTCCTCCCAGGCCATACCCTCCCCCCACGCGCGGCAGAACAGGTCCGTCAGAACTCCTGTTTGGACGCAGCCGCCCTCGTCGGGGCCGACATTGTACCACCCGGCAAACCGGTCGTCCCCGAATTGGGCGGAAGCGATCATCATGTAGGCCGCCAGCGGCTCGATGACATGCTGGTATGGGCGCACGGAAAACGGGTTGCGGACAATGACCCGCTCGCCTTTCCGCGCCGCGCGAACGCAGTCGGGGATAATGCGGTCGTTGGCGAAATCGCCGCCGCCGAGCACATTACCGGCCCGCGCGGTGGAGACGGCGGCGCCGCTTTGTTTAAAAAACGAGTTTTTATAGCTGTGTGTCGCGAGTTCGGAGCAGGATTTGCTGTTGGAATAGGGGTCAAAGCCGTCAAGCGGCTCGTCCTCGGTGTAGCCGCTCTCCTTCTCCGTGTTCAAATACACCTTGTCGGTCGTGACATTTAAAAAGGAACGCACGCTGCCGCTCAGGCGCGCGCATTCCAGCAAATGAACCGTCCCCATGACATTGGTTTCATAGGTGTAAAGGGGGTTTTTGTAGCTGTCCCTGACGATTGGCTGCGCCGCTAAGTGAAAAACGATTTCGGGGGCGAAACGGTTGAAAACATCCGACAGCGTTCCGTAATCCCGAATGTCCCCGACGGTCGAATCCATGAGATCGCCGATGCCGGCGATGTTAAAAAGGCTCGGCTCGGTCGGGGGTTCGAGCGCGTAGCCGGCGACTTGCGCCCCCGCGTTGACGAGCATTTTGCACAGCCACGAGCCTTTAAACCCCGTGTGGCCGGTGACAAAAACGCGCTTGCCCTGCCAAAACGAAAGATTAGTCATGGTGTACATCCGATCCCTTCAAAAACCGCTTGTTGCCGGCTTAAGATTTCCAAACTTTCCACGGGCAATTGCCGCTTGCCCATAGTTCTTCAAGATACTGCTTGTCGCGTTGGGTGTCCATACACTGCCAGAAGCCCTCGTGCCGGTATGCCATCAACTGCCCCTGTTTCGCGACGGATTCCAACGGCATTTTTTCGAACACAGTTTCGTCGCTTTCAAGATAGTCGAAGATTTCGGGCTGCAGCACCACAAAGCCGCCGTTAATCCAGCCGCTGTCACAGCGGTTTTTTTCGCGGAAAGCGCGAATTTGATCGCCTTCCATATCAAGGACGCCGAAACGCCCTTCGGGCTGAATGGCCGTCACGGTCGCTGTCTTGCCATGGCTTTTATGGAACTCGGTCAACTCCGCAATATTTACATCCGCGACGCCGTCGCCGTAAGTAAAATGGAACGCCTCGTCACCGATGAACGGCTGCACCCTTTTCAGGCGGCCGCCGGTCATGGTGTTGAGGCCGGTATCCACCAGAGTCACTTTCCAGGGTTCCGAAAAATTGTTATGAACCGTCATTTCATTGTTTGCCAGGTCAAAAGTAATGTCGGAAGTGTGCAGAAAATAGTCCGCGAAATACTCCTTGATGACATACGCTTTATAGCCCAGGCAGACAATAAATTCGTTAAAGCCGAAGGCGGAATAGATCTTCATGATATGCCAAAGAATCGGCTGCTCGCCGATTTCGATCATGGGCTTAGGCTTCAGATGGCTTTCCTCGGAGATACGGGTGCCGAAACCTCCGGCCAAAATGACGACTTTCATTGACTTCCCCTTTCATGCGATATGATCGGAAATCTGTATATATTTACTATACAATATTGTCATAAGAGTTACAAGGTTATATTCCTATTCTGTCGATATCAAATGAAGTTGAAATATAATTTTCCGCTGACGCATCAGGTCTGCCTTGTCTTCGCAGGATGAGTATGCTATCGTATTTCTAACATTGCAACGGGAGGTTTTTGCATGATTCAGGTAAAAGACGGCATCATTACGGTTAAAACGGCAACACAAACGGCTGTGTTCGACAACGGAACGCTTGTTTTCCTTGCTGACAAAAGCGGTCGGGAATATATCAAAAACAAATCGGCGGAGGAGGCACTTCTTATTGTCTACCGCGGCAGCGACACCGTGCCGCTCAAAAACACGGCAAAGGGAATTGTTTCGGTTCGTCAGCTGTCGGACACGAGAGCCGATGTGATTTTTGAAGCGTGGGACGGCGACGGTGTGTTGAGCATTTCCGAAGACAGGGAAACCGGCGACATTCTGCTTGAACCGGAGGTAACCAGCGCACGCAGAGGTGTGCTTGCGGCGCGGCTGCCCCTTGGCGGATTAGATGAAAAACTGAATATTATTGCGCCGCTGTTTCAGGGCGTAAATCTGCCCGCCGGCGATGAACTGCTGCGCAATCAAAAATTCATTTGGCCAAGCGCATGGGAAGCAGGGCTGGTGATTTTGCAGGATAACGACACCGGCTCAGGCTTTTGGGTGCACACGAGAGATACACAGTACCGCGCCAAGTCATTCTGCACCGGTCAGGGCGAAAGCGGCCAAGATATTGCTTTTGACGCAGAAAGCTACGGCCCGATTGACCAAAACGGCTCTGCGGGCGGTCTGGTTTGGCGCATCAATGTGTTCAAGGGCGGCTGGGAAACACCGGCAGCCGTTTACCGCGACTGGCTGTGGGAAGCCTACAACTTGAAAAAAGAAGAACAGCGCCGTTTGGACTGGACAAAAGATATCACACTGGCGGTGAGCTGGGCAAACTCGGATAAGGACACCGTTGCGGCGCTGGCGAAAAGAGCCGACCCGAAAAAGACGCTGCTTCATCTGCCGCACTGGCGTAAATACAGTTACGACCAGAATTATCCCGATTTTACACCGGACGACAATTTTCTTGACTTTTTGAGCTATGCAAGGTCGCTCGGATTTCACTGTATGCCGCACGCAAATTCCATTGATATGGACCCGACCATGCCGGAATACCGCTTTGTGCAGGATTACAAATACCGCGAAATCGAAACCGGCAGGCTGCTCGGCTGGGGGATGAACGGCAGCACAGTCATCGGTGTTCCCTCCTCCAACGCCGCACTGACCCGAAACAGGAAGAACAATGTTATGATCAAGGTGCACCCGGGGCTGTCGCTTTGGCGCTGTGTTTTAGCCGGAGCGATTGATGATTCCCTGACAAAAATGAACAACATGACGGATGCGATTTTTTTGGATGTGACGCTGTGCATTTATAATTTGGAAAACGCTCTCGTTGACAACATGACCTCGTTTGAGGGCATGAGCCGCCTGATTGAAGGCATTGAAACGCTGCGCGGCGGCTTGGCTGTGGGCGGCGAAGGGCTCAATGAAATCACCATGCAGCACGAATCCTTCGGGCAAGCACATCTGTTCAGAAACTGCGGCATCTTCCCCGGTCTGGAGCGTTGCGGAAAAGTGTCGCTGAACACCTTCCTGTTTGGGCGCTTGGCAAGAATCATCGCCTACACCGGCATCGGCAGGGACAACGAGGAATCGTGGATTTGCGAACGGCTGTATGAAGAACACGGCGCCATTCCGACGCTTACCGGCATCAGCGCCGCAGAGCTGGAAAAGCCCAACCGGCTGACCAAGCATATTTTGGAACTGGCTGCGCAATAACGGATGCCGACGATGAAATCATAAATACTTTTTTTGTAAAAATGAAATCTTGAGTGGGCGACGGCTGAAAACTACTTGTAGTAAAAATCGCGTTGTACTTGCAGTAAATTTGCAGTATTTTTTTTCACGGCCTTATTTTAAATAACAAAAACCCCTCAAAGCCTTATGCTTCAAGAGGTTTCGTTGGAGCTACTGGTCAGAATCGAACTGACAACCTGCTCATTACGAATGAGCTGCTCTACCATTGAGCCACAGTAGCGTGTCCGGTTTTGGTGTTATTCTATTATAATGAAGTCTTATCTGTTTTGCAAGGCTTTTTTGAAAACAGGAGACAGAATTCACCGCACTTTTCTTTCCGGTTTTCATACCAAATAAAGCCATGGGCAAATGCCTTGATTTTGACAAGGAAATGCGCTATTCTATAAACGGCGGTTTACGAAAAAAACCGGTGGGGTTGAGCCTTCCGCGCGGGGCAGGCCTTAATACATATTAATGAAAGCGCGGAGAAACGGCGGATACTATGAAAAGACTGTTATGTATTTTTTTCGCGTTGATACTGCTGTTCTCCTTCGCCTCCTGCGGGAAGGGCAACGGGAACGGCAAAGAAACATCAACAGCAGCAACCTCCTCCGCGCAAAGCGAAGGCGGGAGTTCAACCGGCGCCGACACAACAGGAAGTTCCTCAGCAACAAAAGCCCCCAACGACCCATCCGGCGGAACAACCGAAAACAGTTCGGGCGGGACTTTACCCGAGCACCCGGGCACATTGCCGGAAGGCTCCGTCATCAATATTCCGACCGGCTCGGACGGTATGCCGAAAGAAACTCAGTTCAAAGGGACGCTTGCCGAATTGATCAAAGGCGGCAAATACACCCTGGAATTTGATGCGTTGACAGAGTTTGAAGGCCAGGTATTAAAAATGCCTGTAAAAACGGTGATTTCCGGCAACAAGACTTATATTGAAACATCCATGCCGCTCAATATGGTTCTGGGTGAATCGGCGGGGCAGCAAAAAGTAATTTTCATCGCGACGGGTAAAAACAACTATGTTCTTTTGCCAAAGATGAACCTTGGCGTCGTAACCGGCAACTATTATATGAACCTGCCCGAAGAAGAATTCGGCAGTATGCTGCCGGACGGCCTGGACCCCAGCGGTAAAGACATCACCTATGTTAAGACTACCAAAGTCAGGGACAACGGCGTTGATTATATCTGCGAAGAGTATAAGACCGGCAGCGGCAGGGTGAAATACTATTTCAACGACGGAAATCTGAGAATCATTGAAGTTATCGATCGTGACGGTGTTTCAAGAATCAGTGTTAAAAGCTTTTCGGCGAAAGCGGATGACTCCTTGTTTACCCTGCCGAAAGGCTACACCGATATAAGCAAATTGCTTGGCGTATAAATGGCAGCCGACAGAGGATATATGAAAAAAACAGCGCTTGTTACGGGGGCCGCCGGAGGTATCGGCAAAGCGGCGGCTCTTCTTTTGGCCCGGAATAATTCTAACACGATTCTCAACTATAACACATCCCAACGCGAAGCCGAGGCGCTCGAGGCGTTTATTCGTTCTTTGGGATGCGAGTGTTTCGCGTATCGTGCCGATGTGTCGGATATGGCGCAAGTCAAGGCCATGTTCGGGGAAGCGGACAAGTGTTTCGGCGGCGTCGATGTTCTCGTCAACAACGCGGGGGCCGCGCAACAGAAGCTGTTTCAGGATATTACGCGCGAAGACTACGATCGCAT
>DAITOC010000025.1:0-15478 GCA_036834305.1 Clostridiales bacterium | reverse complement strand
AGCCGCGGCCGTTGCCGAGGCCTTCCCCGGGGCAAGGGCCGGGACCGTTGCCACGGCCAATTTACACATTGAACCGAAACAGCACCACATCGCCGTCGCGCATGACATACTCCTTGCCCTCGCTGCGCACGAGGCCTTTTTCCTTCGCGGCGGCGATGGAGCCCATGATGACGAGCTCGTCAAAACCGATGACCTCGGCGCGGATGAAGCCCCTCTCGAAATCCGAATGGATTTTGCCGGCGGCCTGCGGCGCTTTCGTGCCCTTTTTGATGGTCCACGCCCGGACTTCGGGCGTACCGGCCGTCAGGAAGGAGATCAGGCCGAGCAGACGGTAACTTTCCTGAATCAGAATGTCAAGCCCGCCCTGTTCGACGCCGAGTTCGGCCAGGAACAGCTGTTTTTCCTCTTTGTCGAGCGAGGCGATTTGCGCCTCGAGTTCCGCGCAAATCGGCAGGACCTCCGCCCCTTCTTTTGCGGCGATTACGCGGACGGTGTTGTACCGCTCGTTGGTCTCGATTTTGTTGACGAAATCCTCTTCGCTGAGGTTGCACGCGTAAATCACCGGCTTGGTCGTCAGCAGGGCCATTGAGTTGAGGATTTCCGTTTCATCGTCGGCGCATTCGATGCTGCGGGCCGGCTTCTCGTTTTCCAATTCGGTTTTCAGCCTTTTTAAGAATTCCACTTCTTTCGCGGCGGACTTGTCGCCTTTGAGCGACTTCATTCCCCTGTCGATACGGCGCTCGACCATCTCGAGGTCGGCCAGAATCAACTCAAGGTTGACGGTGTCAATGTCCCGCTTCGGGTCGATGCTGCCCTCGACATGGACGATGTCGTCGTTCTCAAAGCAGCGCACGACATGGATGACGGCGTCGGTTTCGCGGATATGCGATAAAAATTTGTTGCCGAGGCCCTCCCCTTTCGACGCGCCGCGGACAAGGCCGGCAATATCGACGAACTCGATGACGGCCGGCACGGTTTTATGGGGCTTGTATATTTCGGTCAACTTGTCGAGCCGCGCGTCGGGCACACTGACGACGCCGACGTTGGGCTCGATGGTGCAAAAAGCGTAGTTTGCGGACTGCGCGCCGGCGTTGGTGATGGCGTTGAAAAGCGTGCTTTTGCCAACGTTGGGCAAGCCGACGATACCGAGTTTCATAAACACCCTCCGCTTAAATGTACTGAGATGATTATATAACCCCAACCCGCAAAAAGCAAGAGGAGCCGGATGCGCCAGACACATTTAAGAATTGCATTATGCAGCTTTTTGATGTATGATAATCACTAAGCCGCCGCCGTAAACGGCGGCAGATAAAACCAAATGGATGGAATGATCGGTTATAAAAAACAAACATCGATTCCGCGCCGTGTTTCTCGCCGCGGTTGTCCTGGCCGGCCTGCTCGGCGGCTGCGGAAAACCCGAAAAGCCCGGCGAGACGACGGCTGCGCCCGGCACGACAACGCGGAGGGCCTCCGTTTCAAAGGACTTGAAGCTGCCCTGCGCGAAGAACGATACCTTAAATCCTTACAAAGCGGCGAGCGCGTTGAACAGGCAGATTGCCATGCTGCTGTATGACGGCCTGTTCCACATCGACGCGGCCTTCAAGCCCGTGCCCGTTGCCGCCAAGGGCTACAACCTCGGCAACCTTTCGATAACCGTCCAAATCAAACCCGGGCTCAAATTCACGGACGGCACAGCCCTGACCTCCGAGGATGTCGTGGCGTCGTTTAATAAGGCGAAAAGTTCGCCGGCATACGCCGCGCGCCTGGCCAACCTGAAATCGGCGGCCGCTTCGGGCAATGATGGCGTGGTTTTCACGCTCCATAAAAAAGACCCGTACGCGGTCAACTGCCTGGATTTCGCCATCACGCCGAGCGATGACAAAAACGCGGTTCCGGCCGGCAGCGGCCGCTATATTCTCGAGGAAGAAAACGGCATTAAAATATTGACGCCGAACGGAAACAGACTGGGCCGCTATGTGTCAAAAATAAACAAGATCCTCCTCGTCGAGGCGGCGGATTCAAAGACGCTCAGCCATCTGCTGCAAATCGGGGGCATCAGCTTTTTATTCTCCGACCTGCGCGACGGCAGTTACAGCCGGATAAGCGCCTCGGCCATGGACGTTCCGATGAACAGCATGGTCTTCCTCGCGTTCAACAGCAAAAAACCCGCTCTGAAAGACCCGGCGGTGCGCCGCGCCGCCGGCAAGGCCATCGACAGGGAATCCGTCGCGGCAATGGCGTTTCAGGGCCACGCGCGGGCGGCTTATTCGCCGTTCAACCCGGACTGGATGGCCGAAAAACAGACAAAAACCGTCCCCGACGCGAAACAAGCCGCGTCTATTCTTGAAAAAGCCGGTTACACCGCGAAGGACGCCGAAGGGACAAGGCGAATGCCGCGGGGGCCGAAGCTGGAGCTGAGCCTGCTTGTCAACAAAGGCAACGGCTTCAAAACGCAGGCGGCGCGGAGCATCGCCGCGCAGCTGAAGGAAGCGGGCATAAAGGTCAACGTGCGGCAGCTGAGCGAAGAGGACTTCAATAAAGAGGTAAAGGCGGGCAAGTTTGATATGTATCTCGGGCAGACGGTCTTTTCGCCGAACATGAACCTTTCGCCGATTCTCGCGCCGGGCGGGGCTGTCTCCTATGGCATAGACACGGCAAACTCGCCGGCTGGCAAAGCCTACGCCGATTTTATTGAAGGCCGAATCGACCTCACGGGTTTCATTAAGGCGTTCAACGACGACTCCCCTTTCCTTTCTTTATGCTACCTCAACGGGGTCGCGGCGTTTGACCGTTCCCTCACCGTGACGAAAAGCGCTTTCAGCGATGTCTACTGCGACATCGGAAACTGGTATTTTTAAAAAGGGAGTGTCGGATTGATCAGGCTTGAAAACCACTTGGGCACCATTGAGATATCGCAGGGGTATTTCTCAAAACTCATCGGCAACGCCGCCTCCTCCTGTTTCGGTGTGGCCGGAATGGCAAACAGCAACGCGCGCCAGGGGATACGCTCGTTTTTAAACAAAAGCGGCAATTTCGCGGATAAGGGCGTCGCGGTTCACAGGGACGGAAACGGCGTGACCGTTGATTTGCATATCGTCGTTACTTACGGTTTGAATATTTCCGTTATTGTCAAAAGCATTGTCAACAAGGTCCGTTACACCGTTGAGGAGGCCACGGGCCTCGAAGTGAAAAAGGTAAATGTGTTTGTCGACGCGATGAAAAGCGACTGACACCGGGGGGAACAAGAATTGATCACAGGCAGCATGCTTCGCGACGCCGTCGTGTCGGCCTCCGCCGTAATAGCCGGGCGCCGCAAAGAGGTTGACGCTTTGAATGTATTTCCGGTGCCCGACGGGGACACCGGCACCAATATGGCCATGACGATGGGAGCCGCCGCGAAGGAAGTGGCTTCGCAACCGGACGGCGCGGATGTTTCGGCCGTCGCCGAGGTCGCCGCCTACGCCCTGTTAAGGGGCGCGAGAGGAAACTCCGGGGTCATCCTGTCGCTGATATTCCGGGGTATCGCCAAAGCGGTAAAGGGGTGTTCACAGGCTTCCGCGCAGGATTTTGGGAGAGCCCTTGCGCAAGGCAGCGACACCGCCTACAAGGCCGTGATGAAACCGACGGAAGGAACAATGCTGACGGTTATCCGCATCGCTTCCGAGAGGGCGAAGGAAGCCGCGGCCCAAGGCCGTGACGCCCTCGATGTTTGGGACGCCGCTTGCGAGAGCGCGCGCGAAGCGCTCGCGAACACACCGGAACTGCTGCCGGTTTTGAAAAAAGCGGGCGTCGTCGACGCGGGCGGGCAGGGCCTTGTTTATATCTTCGAAGCCATGGCGGCGTCGTTTCGGAAAAAGGAATTGACGCCGGCGGAAGACGCCGGTGAGTTCGGCGGGGATCTTTCCGCTGTCGCCGGGGCGGACGAGCAGGCGATCACCTTCACATACTGCACGGAATTCATCATCCGCAGAACCGGCAAGAGCGACGCGGCAAAACTCCGGGCTTACCTCGAATCTATCGGGGACTCCGTCGTCGTCGCGCACGACGACCGCATTATCAAGGTCCATGCCCACACCGACTTGCCCGGGGAAGCGATTCAGGCCGCACTCGCGTACGGCAAGCCCGTCGATATAAAAATCGACGACATGCGCGAACAGCACCGGGAAGCGGCGGAAAAAAACGGCAGGCCTGCCGCCGGCGAAGGCTCGCCGGATTCCGGCCTGAAGCGCTACGGCCTCGTCGTGGTCGCCGCGGGGGAAGGCATCAAGGAGCTGTTCACGGAACTCGGCGCGGACAGGATTGTCAGCGGAGGGCAGACCATGAACCCGAGCACGGACGACATTCTCAAGGCCGTGGCGGCAACGCCCGCGGAGTTTGTGTTTGTCCTGCCGAATAACAAGAACATCATCATGGCCGCGGAGCAAGCCGTTCCTTTGGCCGGCAAGCCCGCTGGCGTCGTGCATACCCGCTCCATACCGCAGGGGGTCGCCGCGGCCTTAAACCTCGACCCGGAGCTTTCCGCCGAGGCAAACAGCCTGAATATGCACAAGGCGGCCGAAAGGGTCGCGACAGGCCAGGTGACATACGCGGTCAAAGACAGCGAGACGGAAAGCCGCAGCATCCGCAAAGGGCAGATTCTCGGTATGGAAAACGGAAAAATCACCGTTGTCGGGGCCTCGCCCGCGCAGGTCGCCTACGACATAACCGCCCGCTTGTTCAAAAAAGGGTTTTCCTCGCTGATCACGGTGTTTTACGGGAAGGAAACGACACAAGAGCAGGCGCGGGAGCTTTCCGCCAAGCTGGAAGCCTCCTTCGGCGAAGACGCGGAGATTTCTCTGGTCGACGGCGGCCAGCCGATTTACTACTACATCATCGCGGTCGAGTAAAAGGCGGTTTTACCATGGAACTGCGAACCGATATTCAATATTTGAAGGGCGTTGGCGAAAAACGGGCCCGGCTTTTGGCAAAGCTCGGCGTCGGGGATGTCAACGCTCTTTTAAAGCTTTACCCGCGCGCTTACGAGGACTGGCGCCGCATAACGCCGATCGCTTCCGCCGCGTTCGGCGAGCCGTGCTGTGTCAAAGCCGTCGTCGACCGGAAGCCGGCGGAGTTTTTGATACGAAAAGGCTTGACGCTCTACAAAACCGAGGTGACCGACGGGGAAAGTTTGCTGAACATCACCATCTTTAACAGCAAATACACCGCGGCCAAGCTCAAGGAGGGTGAGGAGTACCTCTTTTTCGGCAAAATCACCGGCAACCTTTACCGAAGGGAAATGTTATCCCCTTTGATTGAAAAAGCCGAAGGCGGCGAGCGTATCCGGCCGGTTTACCCGCAAACCCTCGGGCTGAACTCGAGGGCAATCGAGAGGCTTGTCGCCACGGCTCTGGAACTCACGGCGGACAAGCTGCCTGAAATTTTACCGGAAAGCGTCCGGGAAGAATACGGTTTGATGACAAGCCGTTCGGCCACACGGGCGATTCATTTCCCCGAAGACAACGAAACGCTCGACACGGCCCGCCGCACGCTCGCCTTTGAAGAACTGCTGGTGCTTCAGCTGGGCCTGCTGCGGTTGAGGGGCCGCAACCGGGCCGCGGCCGGCGCCGTTTTGAAAAATGACCGGAGCGGCGAGTTCTTCGGCCTGCTGCCCTTCAAACTGACCGGCGCGCAGCGCAGGGCGGTTGCGGAAGCGGTGGCCGACATGGCGAAGCCGCACCCGATGAACCGCCTGCTTCAGGGCGATGTGGGCTCGGGCAAGACCGCGGTCGCTGCCGCTTTGATTTACTGCGCCGCGAAAGACGGCCTGCAGAGCGCCTTGATGGCGCCGACGGAAATATTGGCCGCCCAGCACCACCGGACGGTGTCGTCGCTGTTTGAATACGCCGGGATTTCGACGGCGCTTCTGACCGGCTCGACGCCCGCCGCCGAAAAAAAGGAGATTAAGCGGCGGCTGCGGGAGGGAACGCTTGACTTGGTCATCGGCACGCACGCACTGATACAAAAGGACGTCGCGTTTGACAACCTCGGGCTGGTGGTCACCGACGAACAGCACCGTTTCGGCGTCGCCCAAAGAACGGGTTTGAGCGCGAAAGGCCAAAACCCGCATGTCCTCGTCATGTCGGCGACGCCCATTCCGCGGACGCTCGCGCTGATTATCTACGGCGATTTGGACATTTCGGTTTTAGACGAGCTCCCGCCGGGGCGGCAGAAAACAGCGACTTACACCGTCGGCGGCGATTTGCGTGAGAGGGCCTACGACTATGTCAAAAAGCACCTTGACGCCGGGCTTCAGGGCTACATTGTTTGTCCGCTCGTCGAGGAGGGGGAAACGGACCTGGCCGCCGCGGAAAGTTACGCCGAGGAACTTTCCGCCGGGGCGTTCGCCCGATACCCCGTCGGCCTGCTGCACGGCAGGATGAAAGGCAGGGACAAGGACCGCGTCATGGCCGAGTTTGCCGCCGGCAGCATCAAGCTTTTGATATCGACGACCGTCATCGAGGTCGGCGTCGATGTGCCCAACGCGGTCATCATGGTCATTGAGAACGCCGAGCGGTTCGGGCTTTCACAGCTGCACCAGCTTCGCGGCCGCATCGGCAGAGGAAGGCAGAAATCAACCTGTATCCTTGTATCCGACGCCAGAAACGAGGAAGCACGCCGGCGCCTTGACATCATGGTGAAGACGACCGACGGCTTCAAGATCGCCGACGAAGATTTGAAACTGCGTGGCCCGGGGGACTTTTTCGGCGCCAGGCAGCACGGTTTGCCGGAACTGAAAATCGCGAATATCCTTACCGACACCGACATTCTGCGGCTGACACAGCGGGCGGCGAAAGACATCGCCCGGGCAGACGCGGAACTGGTTTTGCCGGAAAACGCCGGGTTGAAACTGGCCATGGAAGCGCTTTTTGAGGAAATGGCCGGGGCCGGCGCGAATTGATTTTGCGGAAAATCCTGCCTTAAAAAGCCTTGAAAAAATAAGGTATCGCGTTATAATAAAAGGTGTTTGTAATACTTTTGTAACCTTTTCATTGGGAGACCTGTATGCGAAAGAACAAAGATAAAGCCGACGGCGGCAACGCGGCCGTCCTGGATAATACGCCCGACACCGGCGCGTCGCCTGCCGCTGTTGACGAAGCGGCCGGGATTCCGCCGGAGTTGCCGGAAGCGCCGCCCGCCGAAAAGCCGGCTGAGACCGCCGACGCCGACGGGATTGATTTATACGACACGATATCTTTCGATGAAATTTACAATTTGGGTGAAGCCTACTCGGAGATGGCGGAAAAAAGCCGTGATATAACGGAGGGAAGGCGCAGCATCGAGGAAATCGAAGGCGGCGGCGATTCGGAAAAGCCCGAACCGGCAGAGGCGCGGACGGAAGAAACGCAGCCGGAAGAAGCGGTTGCGGAAGACTTGCCGCTCGATTACGGATTGGAAGAAGACGACGCCCCTCAAATACCGTTTTTCGACAGGTTCTCATTCGTATCGCGCGCGTTCGGGCGGTTTTATACCCTCAATTACACGCTCGGCATTCAAACCTACCGTTACGGTAAGAGGGTTTTAAGCAGAGTGTGGCGGCTCATTCTCCGGCCTCTGCGCTTTTTATTCGCTTTACTCCGGGTTTTCTTTATCAGCGTCGACCGCCTGTTTTTCAAATCCGTTCATGCCGCGCAGGCCGAATACAGGCTGTTCCTGCGCGAAGCGCGCAACTCGCTGCGCAGGCTTCGCCAAAGCCCGCACAAAAATCCGTTCACCGTCGCGGCTGAGCTGACGCGGTACGGCTTGAAAGCGCTGAAAAGGCACAAAGGCTTGTTCCGCACCACCGCCAACTACGCGCTGCCCTTGGCCGCTCTCGCTGTCTTTTGGCTGACAGCCAACCGGTTCAGCGGCTACACTTACGCGCTGAGGGTGCAGTACAACGGCGTATCCATCGGCTGTATCAAAGATGAGTCGGTGTATATCAAAGCGCGCGAGAAGGCGAAGACGCGCCTGTCAACCGGAGGGCACACGCCCGCGGAGGCCGCCGGTCTTCTGGAAAACCCCGAGTACAGCTTTTCCCTGATTTCGCTTGATGAACTGACGGACGAATCGGCGCTTTGCGACAGGATTCTTGAAAACTCCGAAAGCAAAATCACAAACGCCTGCGGCGTAAAAATCAACGGCGAACTGCTGTGCGCGGTGAAGAACGAAACCGACGCCACCAGCGTTTTTGACAAGATTATCGAACCGTACAAAACGGGCGAGCAAAACACGATTGTCAGCTTTGTGGAGGATATTCGCTTCACGCAGGGCCTCTACCCGGATAATGAGGAAACCATGTGGGACGCCGCGCGCCTGGCCGATACGCTGCAGGGCAAGAAAAAAGAGGATGTATACTACACGGTCAAGGAAGGCGACACCGTTTATGACATCGCGCTCGCCCACGGACTCAGTGAAAAACAACTGCTGGCGATGAACAAAGGCTCCGGCGAAATCATCCGCACGGGCGACAAACTGATCGTATCGAAAAGCGTGAACTATGTCCGCGTCAAGTACATCAAAACGGAAAAACGGTATGAAAAGATCGCCTTCGAAACCGTTCGGACAAACAATCCGTCGCTGTTCCGGGGGGATACGCGCACGGTGCGCAAGGGCGTCGAGGGCAAGGAGCTCATCACGGAGCTTGTCACCTATATCGACGATGAACGGGTGTCGGCTAAGGAAGTGTCGCGTGAGACGGTATCTTCACCGGTGTCGGCAAAGGTTGAGGTCGGAACAAAATCCACAAGAGTGAAATACAACGAAGGTTCCTACAATGTCACCGTTACAAGCGGAGGTTTTGTATGGCCCGTGCCCTCCTGCCACAGCATCTCCTCCTACTATGGCAACCGGCGCAGCGGGTGGCACAAAGGCATCGACATCGCGGGGCCGGGTGTCAAAGGCAAGGTTATCGTCGCGGCGAAATCCGGCGTCGTGGAATACGCCGGTTACAGCCGCTACGGCCTTGGTTATAATGTTACCATCAATCACGGCGGCGGTTTGAAAACCCGTTACGGGCACTGTCTGGCGAACTCCATATCCGTCAGCCCCGGCCAGCGCGTTTCGGCGGGCCAGGCCATCGCGCGCGTGGGCGCCACGGGCAATGTCACTGGGCCGCATTTGCACTTTGAATTACTTGTGAACGGCAACAATGTCAATCCCCTGCCGTATCTGCGTTAACAAGTTCGGATGCGGGGGCGTCCATCGGGCGCCGGTGCGGAGTGTGGAGTTAAAGGATTAATTGCAACGGGCAGGCCGCCGGCCTGCCCGTTTTTTTCGACCTCTCCGGCCAAGAATATCATCCGTTCATCCGGGTTTTTGCGCCATCTCTTCAAGGAAACGCCCGAGCGCGTCGGGCCAGGGCGGCAGGCGGCGGAAGCCGGCGTCGTCCAGGCTGCGTTTGGACAGTCGGGAATTCAAAGGCCGCAAGGCCTTTGTTTTGTATTCGGCGGAAGGGATGGGAACAATTCTCGCGCGCAGGCCGGCGCACTTCATGATTTCGGCGGCGAATTCGGCCCAGGAGCAAAAGCCCTCATTGGCGGCGTGGTAAACGCCGTAACGGTCCGTTTCGGCTATATCGCACAACAACCGCGCCAAATCCGCGGTATACGTCGGGGAACCGACCTGGTCGCTGACGACGGTGATACTTTCCTTTTCAGCGCCTAGGCGCAGCATCGTTTTGACAAAATTTCCGCCGTTTCGGCCGAACACCCAGGATGTCCGGACGATAAAGCATCGGGAACAGCGCCCGGCCGCGGCGAATTCGCTCATCAGTTTCGTTTTGCCGTACACATTGAGGGGGTGTTTCGGCGCGCTTGTTTCGAGCGGCTCGCCCCCCTCCCCGCCGAAAACATAGTCCGTGCCGATAACGAGCAGCTTCGCGCCGGCTCTTTCGCAGGCGTCGGCGACATTCAGCGTACCCTCAAAATTAACCGCGGCGCAAAGGAAAGGCTCGTCCTCGGCTTTGTCGACCGCGGTGTAAGCGGCGCAGTGGATGACCGCTTCGGGTTTGACCCGGCCGATGAACCGCAGGGTTTCGGCTCTGTTCGTAATATCAAAGTCGCCGACATCGGCGCCGACGGCCTCCGCGCCGCGGGCGTTGAGCTCGCGGACGACGTCGAAGCCGAGCTGCCCTTTCGCTCCCGTTACCAGTATTTTCATAATTTCCTCCGGATTTTCGGATGAGGGCATTATAGCATTTTTGAAGCCGGATGAAAAGTGCCCTGCCCGGTCTTTATTATTGTCGTTTCGGCCGGGTTATGGTATAGTTTTTCGGGGAGGCGGTTTTATGACGGATTCTGTTCTTAAAAATTTAACAAGAATAGTCGCTGTTCTGACCGCGTTGTTTACTTTTATCACGGGGGTTGTCAACATGACTGCCGGGTTCGCGAACAAGGTTACCTTTGCCGTCGACGCCTCGCGGCCGGGCGAGGTCATCGGCAACAAGGTCAGCAACGCCAATATGTGGTCGGGCGGCTCCCTTCCGGGGGATATCTTCATCGACCCGGATGCCGACCCGACAATATTCACTCAATACATCCAGATCATGACCGCGACGGGCGGCAGCGCCGAACGGGATTTATTCAAAGATCCTTATGACCGGAGCGTCCTTAACGACTACGATTTTTCGCCTTTGATCGGGGCGTGCCGCAAAATCCTCGAGCTCGGCGCGAAACCGCACATCAAAACCGGAGCGGTGCCGCTGAAACTGACGACGGACCCGCATTTCGGCGTCTTCGGCGTCAATGTCTACCCGCCGGACGACTACGAACAATACTACACCTACATCGGCGAAATCGCGAAAGCCCTTGTCGCCGAGTTCGGCGCCGGCGAGGTGCTCACATGGCGCTTCGGCGTGCTGACCGAATACGAGAACAAAGATTGGTTCATGGCCAAAAGCGGTGACCCGCATGACTCCATGGTGGCTTTCTGCAAATTGTACGATTACACCGTCGCCGCCCTGCAGGACAATATCGGCCGGGATGTGACCGTCGGCGCGCACAGCATGACGGTCGCCGACGGGTTATGGGACGAGCGCGATTTCATTGAGCACTGCGCCAAGGGCGCCAACTACAAAACCGGCGCGGCGGGAACAAGAATATGCTTTTTGAACGCCTCGTTCTATGACAGCAGGCCCGGTGAGTTCGGGGACCGGTCATTGCCGGAGACGGTGGCTGAACTGCGCGGCGCGGCGGAGAACGCGGGGCTTTTCGGTTTGACTTACGGCATCGACGAGGGGCGCATTCTTTCGGGGACAAAAGGCGCCGCAGCCGGGGACTTAAACCTGCGCATTTGCGGCTTCACCTACCAGGCCGGGTATGACGCGCGGCTTATCAAGCAGATGGCGGACAACGGCATCGACTACTTCTCCTCGTGGGGGATGACGACGAACGGCCATTGGGGCGGGCTGCCGACGGTCAGCTACCATGTGGCGCGTCGTTTCTTTGACATGGCCGGCTCGGCAAGGGTGCCCGTGGCGAAGCGCGGCGGTTACCTGAAAGACGCGGAGGTCGAGGCGCTCGCAGGCTATGACGAGGCCGGCGGAACCTTGTTCATCATGGCGTACAACTTCAAGAACAAGCTTGACTATAAAGTGCCTTCCGCGATGACTTTCCGCGTCAGCGTTCCGCAGTTTGACGGAAAGGATGTCACGGTCACGAAATATGTCGTTGACGACGACGCGAACTTTTTCGACGAGTGGCAGGAAGACAGGCTAACACACGGCATCACCGACGACTGCTTTGTGTGGTCGCCCGACGACCCGGCGATTGACACGCCCACCACGCTCAACGCGCCGTGGGCGCGGGACTTGTACTTCGGGCAGCTTCGGGAAAAATACCGCGAATGCGCGAAACTGACGCCCGAGGTCAGCCGGGCAACCGTCGAAGGGGGCAAGCTGACGCTTGAAGCGACCGCCGCCCCGAACGCGGTTGTGTTTTTCTCGATTGCTCCCGCCGAATCGGCGCAGTAGAAAGGACAAGGCTTATGAACGACTATTTCAACGGGGAATTGGCGCGCAAGCGGGTTTTAATCGCCGCGCACCGGGGCGTCGCGGGCGGCTCGATTATTGAAAACACCGTGAAGGGGTTTATCGCCGCGGTCAACCAGGGCGCGGATATCGTGGAGATGGATGTCGTCAAAACGCGCGACGATAAACTTGTCTGCATCCACGACGGGATGGAACGGCGCCTGTTTTATCTGGATTGGCGGTACACGCCCGCGTACCGTGAGAAAACGGTGATGCGCCGCCGGTACTACAACACCTGCCTTGTCCCTCTGCCCGAGCACATCAACCGGTTCGACGACGCGCTTGAGGCGCTGAAGGGGCGCTGCCTGATCAATGTCGACCGCTGCTGGAAGCATTTCGATTTGGTGTTTAAGGCGGTCCTTCGCCACAACATGGCCGAGCAGGTGATATTCAAGGGCCCGCCGAAAGAGGAGTATTACAAACAGTTTGAGGCGCAGAGCGCGCCGTTTATGTTCATGCCGATTGTGAAAAACATCGACGATATCGTACCGGCGGAAAGCGCGGACATTAATCTGGTCGGTTTTGAGTTGATTTTTGAGGACCTTTCGAGCCCGCTCGCGGAGAGGGCTTTGATCAACCGCCTTCGCGCGGAAGGCAAGATGCTCTGGGTCAACGCGCTGAATTTAAGTTACACCAAGAAACTCTGCGGCGGCTATGACGATAACAAGTCACTGCTCGAGGGGCCGGACAAAGGCTGGGGCGAGTTGATAAAACACGGTTTCAACGCGATTCAGACCGATTGGCCGGCGGCGATGTACAATTATTTGGAGAAAAAGGGGTTCCGGGAAACGAATCTCGATACCGATGCCGGGCTGCCGGCCCGGTAGGGAACGGTCTTGACCGTTCCGCGGCGGAATTAGACACAGCGAATAATGCATAAATTTGCAGGAATTTGATTGATTTCAAAAAAATATTTAAAAAACGCTTTACAAGTTCGCTATTTGATGCTATTATAATTTTAGTTCTTATACCATACCAAGAACTATTCGGTCGCTACAATAAGGTAGTACACCGAGAAGCTCTGACGGCTTGCCTAACAGCAGGCCGTCATCTTTTTTTGTTTTTAGCGCTAAATTCGCTCTAATGTCCCATAATTCGTACTTTAAAATGCTATAATGAAAATATTATAGACAGAATAGTTCTTGTGTTGTAGAATAGAAGCAAAATATGGGTAAGGAAGTGTTTTTATGCCATACGCCATCGGCCTTGACTGCGGTATCGCTTCGGTCGGGTTCGCCGTTCTTGAACTTGATGGAAAAGACGAGCCTTGCCGAATCATAACGCTCGGCTCAAGAATATTTGAAAGAGCCGAAAACCCGAAGGACGGATCCTCCCTCGCCAAACCACGGCGCGAAGCCCGAAGCGCCAGGCGTCGTTTAAGGCGCCACCGGTTCCGGTTGGAAAGAATCCGCTGGCTGATAACCGGAAGCGGGCTTCTGACACCGGAGGAACTCAACGAGCTGTATGAAGGGCAACTGACGGACATTTATGCTTTAAGGGTTGAAGCCCTTGAAAGAAAGCTGGAGCGCGGGGAATTCGCGCGAATCCTGATTCATATTGCACAGAGGCGCGGCTTCAAGTCAAACCGGAAGGCTGACGCGGCCGACAAAGAGGCCGGCGAACTGCTGACAGCCGTGTCGAATAACGAAGCTCTGTTGAAAGAGAAAGGCTACAGGACCATCGGTGAGATGTTTTATAAGGACCCGCTTTTTGCCGATTGCAAACGCAACAAGGGTGAAAACTATCTCAATACCGTTTCGCGGGCGATGGTCGAAGCGGAAATCAAGCTTATTTTCGAAGCGCAGCGTGGTTTCGGCTGCGCGTTCGCCACACGGGAACATGAAGAAGCTTATCTCGCCATTGTTTTGTCGCAGCGGTCTTTTGACGACGGCCCCGGCGGGAACAGCCCTTACGGCGGCAATCAGATTGAAAAAATGCTTGGCAAATGCACCTTTTTCCAGGATGAGCCAAGGGCTGTCAAGGCGAGCTATTCGTTCCAGTATTTCACACTCCTTCAAAACATCAACCATATCCGCGTGACCGAAAACGGAAAAACGCGGCCTTTGAACGACGCGGAACGCGAAACGGTTAGAAAGGCGGCGTTTAAAACCGCCGAATTGAACTTTGAAAAAATCCGCAAAGAGTTACATTTCGGCAGCGACACGCTGTTTGCCGGTTTGAGCTACGGCAAAGGCGACCCGGGCGAGACGGAGAAAAAGACGAAGTTCACCTATTTGAAAGCGTATCATGAAATTCGAAAAGCGCTCAAACGCGCCGCCCTTGATATTGGTAACTTCAGCAAGGAAGCGCTCAACGACATCGGCTACGCTTTCACCGTTTATAAAAACGATGAAAAAATCAGTGGTTACCTGAAAGAAAAAGGTATAGACGGCACGGCGCTCGACGCCTTGCTTAGACTCCCCTCTTTCACGAAAGCAGGCCACATTTCCGTCAAGGCCTGCGACAAGATTATCCCCTTCCTTGAGAAGGGCATGACCTACGACAAGGCCTGCGAGGCGGCAGACATCTCCTTCCGGGCGCACGGCAACAACGAGAAGGCAACAACTTTACCGGCTAACGCGCCCGAATTTGAGGATATCAACAATCCGGTTGTACGCCGCGCGGTTTCGCAAACAATCAAGGTTATCAATGCCATCATCCGGCAGCAGGGTGAAAGCCCGGTTTATATCAACATCGAATTGGCCCGCGAAATGGCGAGAACTTTTGAGGAGCGCAGAAAAGACGAAAGCCATATGAAAGAAAACATGGCTTTTAACGAAAAAATCAAACAAGAAATCGCAAGCCAATTCAACATCGCTTTGCCGACCGGCTTGGATATTGTTAAGCTCAAACTTTGGCGCGAACAAGACGGCCGCTGCCCTTACTCGCTGAAAAGCATCGACTATACCCGGCTGTTTGAGCCCGGCTATGTCGATATCGACCATATCCTTCCTTACAGCATCAGCTTCGACGATTCTTACAAAAACAAAGTACTCGTTATGGCGGATGAAAACCGGCAGAAGGGCAACCGCCTGCCCATGCAATACCTTCAAGGCAAGCGCCAAGAGGATTTCATTGTATGGGTCAACACGAATATTAAGAATTACAAGAAAAAGCTGCTTCTGCTCAAACCGCAGATCACACCGGAGGACGAGGAATGGTTCAAGCAACGCAACCTGCAGGACACGCAGTATTTGAGCCGCTTCCTGCTCAACTACATACGGGACTACCTTGAATTTGAACAGGGAGCCACAAATAAAAAGAAAAGGGTTACCGCCGTTAACGGCGCGGTTACGGCTTACATGAGAAAGCGGTGGGGCATTCAAAAAATCCGCGAGGACGGCGATTTGCACCACGCCGCGGACGCCGCCGTTATCGGCTGCGTGACCGACGGGCTTATCAAGAAAGTCAGTGATTACTCCAAAAGAAGAGAAT